>CAUJET010000087.1 GCA_963169665.1 Actinomycetota bacterium
GACGACCGCGACCAGGTGCAGGCCGTCATCGACGCGGTCGACGAGCTGAGCCACGAGGGCGCGGGTGACGTGCTCGTGTTCCTGAGCGGCGAGCGCGAGATCCACGACACCGCCGACGCGATCCGCCGACTCGACCTCCGCAACACCGAGGTGCTGCCGCTGTACGCCCGGCTGTCGGCGGTCGAACAGCACCGCATCTTCCAGCCGCACGCCGGTCGACGGGTCGTGCTCGCCACGAACGTCGCCGAGACCTCGCTCACCGTGCCGGGTGTGCGCTACGTGGTCGACGCCGGCTCGGCGCGCATCTCCCGGTACAGCCACCGGCTGAAGGTGCAACGGCTGCCGATCGAGCCGGTGTCGCAGGCCTCGGCCAACCAGCGAGCGGGACGCTGCGGCCGCGTCGCTGCCGGCGTGTGCATCCGGCTGTTCGGCGAGGACGACTTCCTCGGCCGACCGGAGTTCACCGAGCCCGAGATCCTGCGCACCAACCTCGCGTCGGTCATCCTCCAGATGACCGCGCTCGGCCTCGGCGACGTGGCGGCGTTCCCCTTCCTCGACCCACCCGATCCTCGGGCGATCCGCGACGGGTTCGCGCTCTTGGAGGAGCTCGGCGCGATCGCCGACGCCGTCGAGGGCCAGGCGGACCGTCGGCTCACCCCGCTCGGCACGCGGTTGGCGCGGCTGCCGGTCGACCCCCGCCTCGGCCGCATGGTCATCGAGGCCGAACGTCACGGCTGCGTGCGCGAGGTGCTCGTGATCGCCTCGGCGCTGTCGATCCAGGACCCCCGCGAACGTCCGGCCGAGCACCGCCAGGCGGCCGACGAGCTGCATCGGCGGTTCGCCGTCGACGGGTCGGACTTCCTCGCCTACGTGCGGCTGTGGGACCACCTCCGCGAACGCCAGCAACAGCTCGGGTCGAGCCAGTTCCGCAAGCTCTGCAAGGCCGAGTACCTCAACTACCTGCGCGTGCGCGAGTGGCAGGACCTGTACAGCCAGCTGCGGCAGGTGGCTGGCCAGATCGGCGTGCGCCACGGCAACGAGGCCGGTCACCCCGACCGGGTGCACCAGGCGCTGCTGTCGGGTCTGCTGTCGCAGATCGGCATGCGCGACACCACCGGTCGCGAGGGCCGCGGCCCGAGCAGCGAACCGGTGCCCGGCAGCCGCCAGGACCGCCGCGACGCCCGCGAGTACCGCGGTGCCCGCGGGTCGAAGTTCGCGATCACCGGCCAGTCGTCGGTCTCCAAGCAACTGCCGCGCTGGGTGATGGCCGCCGAGCTGGTGGAGACGAATCGCCTGTGGGCGCGCACGGTCGCCCCGATCCAGCCCGAGTGGGCCGAGCGGCTCGGCGGTCACCTCGTGAAGCGGTCGTACGACGACCCGCGCTGGGAGGCCCGACGCGGGTCGGCCGTCATCACCGAGCGCGCCACGTTGTTCGGCCTCCCGGTCGTGAGCGGTCGGGCGATCGGCCTCGACCGGCTCGACCCGGCGATGGCCCGCGAGCTGTTCGTGCGCCACGCGCTGGTCGAGGGCGACTGGCAGGCACCGCACGCGTTCCTCGCCGCGAACCGTGCCTTCGTCGACGGCCTCCGAGATCTCGGTGAGCGGGTCCGCCGGGTCGACCTGGCCGACGACGCGGTCGTCTTCGCGTTCTACGACCGGCTGCTGCCGGCCTCGGTCACGTCGGGTCGGGAGTTCGACAAGTGGTGGAAGAACGCCCGACGCGCCGACCCCGAGCTGCTCACCCTCTCGGTCGAGAAGCTGTCGTCCCTGCGGGGCGCGTCCGAGACGGTGCTCGATCCGCGCGACTTCCCCGGCACGTGGACCCAGGACGATCTCACGCTCGACGTCACCTACCGCTTCGACCCGGGCGCCGTCGACGACGGCGTGCTGGTGCACGTGCCGCTCGCCGTGCTCAACCGCGTGCGCATGGACGGCTTCGACTGGCAGGTGCCGGGCATGCGCGAGGAGCTCGTCGCTGCGCTCGTGAAGTCGCTGCCGAAGATCTACCGCAAGGAGCTGCACCCGATCGGCGAGACGACGGCCGAGGCGTGGCGACGGCTCCCGCTCTCCCCGACCGCCGAGTCGTTCCTCGCCGTCCTCGGTCGCGCCCTCACCGACGCGTCGGGCGTGATCGTGCCACCGGAGATCTTCGAGCTCGACAAGGTGCCGGTGCACCTGCGCGTGTCGTTCTCGGTGGAGGACGAGCGCGGCTCACGGCTCGCCGTCGGCAAGGACCTCGCCGAGCTGCGCACGAAGCTGAACCCCCGCATCCGGTCTGCCGTCGCAAGGGTGATGCCGATCGAGGAACGCGCCGGCATCACCCACTGGGACGTCGAGGACCTCCCCCGTGAGATCGAGGGCAGCGCAGACGGTCGCGTGGTGCGGGGCTATCCGGCACTGGTCGACGACGGCGACTCGGTGTCGCTACGCGTGCTCACCAACCCCGACCTGCAGCAGCGCGTGATGCGCCTCGGCGTGCGCCGATTGCTGTTGCTGACGGTGCCCGTGTCGAGGCGAGCGGCGGAGGCGAAGCTCACCAACGCGACCCGGCTCACGATCGCCCGCTCACCGTTCGGGCTCGACGACCTCGTTCGCGACTGCACGGTGGCTGCCACCGATCGGCTGCTCACCGAGGCGGGTGGGCCGGTGTGGACCGAGGCCGAGTTCATCGCGCTGCGCCGACGCGCCGCCGACGAGGTACCGACCCGTACCGCGACCGCGCTGGCGACCGTCGCCGAGATCCTCGGCGCCGCGCACGAGGTGGAGCAGCGGCTCGCACGGCTCAAGGCTGATCCGGTGCGACCCTCGGCCGAGGACGCGCTCGCCCAGCTCGACCGGCTGGTGCGCCCCGGCTTCGTCGTGGCCACCGGCGCCCACCGCCTCCCCGACGTGCTGCGCTACGTGCGCGGCATCGCCCGTCGTCTGGAGAAGCTGCCCGACGACCCGGCGAAGGATCGCCGCAACCTGTACGAGATCCACGCGCTCGAGCAGCGATACGGGAAGCTGCTGCGTCGCCTCGACCGTGCCGAGATCACCGCCGAGGTGATCGACCTCGGCTGGCAGCTCGAGGAGCTGCGCGTGGCCGTGTTCGCCCAGGTGCTCGGCACCCCGAAGCCGGTGAGTCCCCAACGCATCCTGAAGGAACTGCAACGCCTCGGCGGTTGAGGTGCCGAGCGGCCGGGCGCCCGGCCGGTCAGCGCGGGACGGCGTGCCAGTGCTCGGCGATGCCGAAGCCCGTGAGGGGCGTGCCGTCGGCCCCGTCGGTCTCGAACCGGGCGAGCCCTTCGTTCACGAAGGTCACGCCGTCGCGTCGGGGGATCTTGGTCGGGCAGATCGTCATCACGGTGCCGTCGACGACGATCGCCTTGCCGGCGCTGTCGGTGCCGCGCAGCTGCACCGTCTCGTGCAGGAGCGGGTTCGTCGGGTCGTACACCGTCGTCATCGTGACGTCGTTCAGATCGAGGGTCTCGCCGGCGCGCTGGATCCAGCCCTTGCCGCGGAACGTCCCGTCGCCCGTGCGCCCCACGGCCCCGCCGAGCGCGAGGTCGGCGCCGAAGTTCATCGAGAACCAGTTGAGGAAGCATCCGGTCTCCACCGCCGCCGGCCCGGACTCCTTGGCGGCGCTGCCGCTCGGTCCCTGCCAGGTGCGCGGGCCCCACGACTTGTCGCGCACCCCGTATGCGTCGACGTCCCACTGCTCGTCGCCGAGCCGGATGGTGCCGCGGGCGCGGCCAGTCTGCTCGAAGTGACCCTGCACGCCACCGACCGCGTAGTGGGGCTCGCTGAGCGTCTCGAACGACACCTCCATCTCGAGGTGCGCCGGCCGGTGCCAGCCCTCGGGGCGGTCCTTCGTGGCGGCGAGCATCACCGTCGGGTCGTCCATGTCCTGCGCCTCGCCCGAGTACACGATGTCCCAGCGCTTGAACGACTCACCGCGCCGGAGGGTGAGGTTGCCCACGGCCGGGTCGACCGGGCCAAGGCCGGCGACGACCTCCGGTGTCAGGTCGGTGCGACGCCCGTAGGTGAACGCCACGCGACCGCCGGGCAGGTACACCGCGTGCAGCGCGTCTGCCCATCCGTCGTTCGGACGGAACCCCATTCGCGTGAACGCGCCGACCCCGGTGGTGGGATCGACGAAGTTGAAGTAGTAGCTCTCGCTCCACGACTGATGGTCGCCGACCGGATGGAACAGCTCGTCGTCGACGGTGTCGGGCGTGGCGGGGGTGCTGGAGCTCATGCCGTCAGGTGTACTCGCCACCGGCTGCGGTCAGCGAGCCGCACCGCCGGTGCGACCCTGCATCGATCGGTTCGATCGGTGCAGGGTCACCCGTCCGGGGAGACGAGAGGGGCGGGCTGCCGGCAGATGGTTCGACCTGCGGGCGACCGGCCCGTAGGGTCAGGCGGTGAACCACCCGGCGACGTCCATCAGCAGATGACCGCCCGCATGGCTGTGGACGTTCACGCGTCCGCCGGTGCCGAGCGTCGCTGCCGCGAGGTTCGGCACGGTCTGGCCGACGATGTCGACGTTCACGGTGGACGTCTCCGTCGCCGCGGACGCCGGGCGTCCGGTCGGGTACACCGTCACGAAGCCGTCCCGGCGTGCCTCCACGGCGGTGACGTTGACGACCACCGACGAGGCGCCGAACGCCGGCACGCCGCCGACGCCCGCCAATGTCACCTCGAGGTCTCCGCTGATCTCCAGAGCACCCGCCGGTGCGCCGAGGCCCGAGCGGGTGTCGACCACGCGGGTCGGGGCGACGGGCACGAACAGGCCAGCCCCGCCGCCTCTGGCAGTCGCGTCGCCGTAGTAGCCGGCGATGTCGACCACCACATGGGCGCCACGTTGGCTGAACACCGAGATCGAGCCGTCGGCGCCGACCGGCACCACGGCCAGGTTGCTGGCCGTCCCACCGCGCCGTTCGACGTTGAGGTTCGACGTCGGCGGGCGGGTCGTGCCCGAGGCGTGAGCGGTGAGGAAGCCGGCTCCGTCGGCGTCGGTGGCCGTCAGGTTGACCAGCACCGACGACACCCCGGTCGCCGGGACACCTGCCCGACCGAGCACGGGCACGATGGCGGTGCCTTGCGGCGCCACCTTCGTGGTCAGTCGGGTGTCCAGCAGCCGCGACGGCGTCAGCGCCGTGAACCGCCCGGCGGTCCCGGTGGGTGCTGCGTAGTAGCCGACGACGTCGACCACGAGGTGTGTGCCGCTCTGGGTGAAGACCGACACCTTCCCGCCGGCACCGACCGCAACGGTCACGAGGTTGGCCCGCGTCTGGCCGGCGACGAGGTTGTGGTTCGACACCTCGGGTCTGGTGGCGCCCGCCGGGAACACGGTGACGAACCCTGCTGCGGTGGCCTCGGTGCCGGTCATGTTCAACATCACCGCCGTCGCATCGGCGGGGATGCCGGCCGAGCCGGAGATCTGCAGGTCGAGGGTCGTGCCGGCGCCCGGCTTGTTGCCGGTGCGGGTGTCGAGCAATCGCGTCGCGGCAACCGGCGTGAACTGAGCCCCACCCGGTGCAAAGCGTGCAACGACGGCGATGTCGAGGACGTCGAGCGTCCCGTCACCGATCGGGCCGAGTAGCTCGGCGCGACCCGACGCCAGGTTCACGGTGTACAGCCCCGTCGAACCGCCGACGTCGAGCGCTGCGAGGCCCTCGCCGATCGGCGAGATGTCGAAGCCGACCAACCCGGTGTCGGTGGCGACGCCGAGCGGACCGCGTACGGTCGTGGCACCCGTGTTCGGCGACGGAACACCGTCCGGCCCGCCGATCGTGACCAGGGTGTCGGCGACGTCGTCGATGGCGTACAGCGTGGTCGCTGTCGTGGTCGCCACCGACCGGTCGTATGCGACCGCCGACGGCGTGGCCGGCGCGATGTCGGTGTCGGTCGCAGCGAGCACTCCGTTGAGCGGGTTGACCCGATAGCTGTCGCCGGCAGCGTTGGTGAAGCGGATCCGGTCCACCGTCGGATTGAAGTCGACCGACCACGTCGTGGCAGCGGTGGCGGCGACCACGAACGGCGTCGTGCCCAACTGCGTGGCCACTGCGGTAGCGGGATCGATGCGATAGACCCGGCCCGAGGTGCCGGTCAAGCCGATGCCGATCACCTCACCGGTCGCCGGCCGCACGTCGATGCCGACGATCGTCTCGCCGGGCTGCAGCCCCGTGATCGGTCGGGGGGTGACCGTTCCGGGCGTCGCCGCGTCGAACCCGAGGAGCACGTTGCCGGCGGCCAGGCCGACGAGCGCTCCCCTGGGCGGCCTGGGCAGGGCCAGGTCGACGACGTCGAGGTTGCCGCCGCCGATGGGGCCGACGAGCGTCGCCGCACCGGTCGTCAGGTCGATCGTGTAGAGGCCGGTCGACCCGCCGACCGACAGCGTGGCGAGCGCGTCGCCCTGGGCCGCGATGTCGAACCCCACGTTGCCCGTTGCCGGGTCGACGCCGAGCGGGCCGATCACCGAGGTCGCACCGCCGTTGGGTGACGGCGAGCCGTCGACCCCACCGATCCGGTGGAGGGTGTTGGCGACGTCGTCGATCGCGAACAGTGTCGTCGCTGCGGGCGTCGGGGAGACCGAGCGGTCGTACGAGACGGCGGACGGCTTCGCCGGTGCCACCGCCGTGTCGGTGGCGGCGAGCGTGCCGTTGAGCGGGTTCAGGCGCAGGCTCGTGCCGCCGGAGTGCACCAAGCGGATCCGGTCGACGGTCGGGTTGAAGTCGACGGCCCAGGTGCCGCCCGCCGGCAGCGTCGTGCTGAAGGAGGAGGCGCCCCGTTGGGTGGCGGCACCGGTCGACGGATCGATGACGTACATCCGGCCCGTCGTGGCGGCCACGCCGACCGCGAACAGTTCGCCCGTCGCCGGACGGATGTCGAAGCCGACGACGATCTCGCCTGGCTGCAACCCGGTGATCGCCGTCGTCTGGGTCAGCGTGCCCGGGGCGGCGTCGTCGAAGCCGATGATGGTGTTCCCGTTCGTCAGCGCGAGCACGGGCCCGCCGGCGACTGCCGCTGCGACGGGGCCGATGCCGACGGGAGCCGCGATGCCGACCGAGACGCCGACGGTGGCGGCCGCCAGCGCCGAGGCCACGAGGCGAGCGCTGCGGTTCCTCCCGATCGCATACGTGCGGCCGACGGGGGGACGTTCGTTCCTGGGGTCGTACATGTGGACTCCGATCCGGGTGCTGAGCACCCTCCGTGGACGGCCGACCGGACGGTGTCGACCGCGCGAGGTTCGGAGCGCATGGGAGCGCGGATGGGTCGGATCGACGCTGCCGCGCTCGGCGTGTCAGTGGGCAGGTGCGGCGCGGGCCGACAGCAGCGCCGCGGTCTCGGGTGACACGGGCGTGGCGAGCAGCGACGCGACGAGGTCGGTGAGGTGGCTCACGAACAGCTGGTCGTCGCGGCGGGGCGACGCGGCGGCGCGTCGGGCCAACTCGGTGGCGCTCACGCGCATCGCGGTGAATCGGTGGTGGAGGCGACGCACGGCGACATCGGGCAGCAGGGGCCCCACCGCCGAGCGCCACCGCTGGATGGAGTCGCGCGGCGGCGCCTTCGACTCGTCGAACACGGGCATCTCCGGCCGGTTCAGCACCTGCGCGTGGATGCGGAGGTAGGCCCGCCCGCCGTCGGCGTCGCCGAGCTTCGCCGCCGACGGACGCACGAGCGCGGCGGCGAGCGCACGCAGGTCGTCGATGCCCGCGCTCGAGTACTCGTCGAGCAGCGCGTGCCGAGCGGCATCGACGGCCGGCGTGTGCTTCGCGAGGATCGCCTTCACGAGGCCGTAGCGGTCGTGGAAGTGGTACTGCAGGGCGGTCGCGTTGCGCATGCCGGCGACCGCGTTGATCTCCCGGAGCGAGACCCCCTCGACCCCGCGCTCCGCGAACAGCGTCTCGGCGGCGGCGATCAACCGCTGCCGTGTCACCTCCGGGTTCGGGGCCATCGACCGTGATGCTATATTGATTTCATGCGTTCGCTCGATATCCGTGCTCTCGCACGGAGATCGCGCAGGCGCGCACACATCTGACGTTGCTCTGGGGGAACACACATGGCCATCGACTTCACGCTCGCGCCCGAACACCAGGAGATCCGCGACCGGGTCCGCGATTTCGTGGACGGCACGATCAAGCCCGCGGTCGAACCGTTCGGGCACCGCGAGGAGATGGACGAGAGCCATCGGCGCGACTACATCACGACGCTGATCGGGCTGCGCAAGCAGGCCGTGAAGGCCGGGCTCTGGCTGCCCCACATGCCGAAGGACTGGGGCGGCATGGGCCTCGGACACGTGGCGCTCGCGATGGTGCAGGCCGAGGCCGCGAAGACCCGCGTGGGACCCTGGGTGCTGAACTGCCAGGCCCCCGACGAGGGCAACATGCACACCCTGCTGCACTGGGCCACCGACGAGCAGAAGCAGCAGTACCTGAAGCCGCTCTGCGACGGCGTCACCTCGTCGTGTTTCGCCATGACCGAGCCCGAGGTGGCCGGCTCGGACCCGACCCTGATCAAGACGCACGCGATCAAGGACGGCGACGAGTGGGTGATCAACGGCCACAAGTGGTTCATCTCGGGCGCCAACCGCGCCAAGTTCGCGATCCTGATCGCGAAGACCGAACTCGACGTGCCCGAGGGCTCGCGCGGCGGCAACACCGCGTTCATCATCGATCTCCCCACCGAGGGCTGGAACAACGTGCGTGAGGTGGAGACGATGCACGGCCCCGGCGGCCACAGCGAGATCGTCATCACCGACCTGCGCGTCCACGACTCGCAGATCCTCGGTGGTCGCGGCAACGGCCACCGGCTCGGCCAGTACCGACTCGGCCCCGCCCGGCTCGCACACTGCATGCGCTGGATCGCCCAGGCGGAGACGGCGCTCGATCTGATGGTCGGCCGCTCGCTCGAGCGCTACAGCCACGGCAGCATCCTCGCGGAGAAGCAGGGCGTGCAGTGGCTGATCGCCGACTCCGCGATGGAGCTCTACCAGTGCAAGCTCATGGTGCTGCACGCCGCCTACAAGATCGACCGGGGCGAGGACTTCCGCACCGAGGTGAGCATGGCCAAGCATTTCGTGGCCAACAGCCTCAACCGGATCATCGATCGCGCGATCCAGGTGCACGGCGCGCTCGGCTACTCCACGGACACCCCGCTCGCGAACATGTTCCAGCACGCCCGCTGGGCCCGCTTCGCCGACGGCGCCGACGAGATCCACCAGATGCGCATCGCCGAGAACACGATCAAGGCGTTCACCGATCACGGCACGACCCGCACCGCCACCGGCGATCTGCCCGTCTGAGCGTCGCCGCCGACCCAGCCTCACGTCATGGGCGTGCCGCCGTCACCGGTGACGCCTCGACGGGGTTCGTCGCCCGGCTCCTCGTCGCCGTGTCGCGAGCCGCACGAGCGATCCGGCCGCCGCGAGCGTCGCGTGATGCATTCGCGCCAGGTCAGCAGTGTCGAACTCCACTGTGACACGGTCTCGCGCAGGAGGAAGATGCCGAGGTGGCTCCACCCGATTCATCTGCTCGGTTGCCCGACCGCGACGTCGCAGCCTGGCTCGTGGACGCCGTGAGCGACGGCGTCGTCCCGACGGACGAGGCGATCGAGCACGAGACCGAGGCGCTGAGGGCCGAGCAGACCCACGGTCGGCTGCGGATCGACACCAGTGCCGTCGACGGTCGATGGCACACCGTGCTGCACTACGACGACGGTGCGACGGTGTGGATCCCCATGCCCGTCACCGAGCGATCCGCAGGCTGATCCCCGGCGGTGAGATCCCGCCGATCGGACCGACGGTCAGCCGGCGACCTCGTCGACGGCATCGGGTGCATCTGCCCATTCGCTACGACGACGCGGGCGCCATCCCGGAGCGGGCACGCTCGCCCGCAACAGGCGCGTGTACGAGGCCTGTGGGTGGTCGAGCACGTCGCGCGTGGCGCCCCGCTCCACCACCACACCGCGGTGCATGACGATCACGTCGTCGGTGATCTGGCGCACCACCGCCAGGTCGTGGCTGATCAACAGGTACGACACCCCGGTGTCGGCACGCACGTCGGCGAGGAGGTTGAGCACCTGTGCCTGGATCGACACGTCGAGGGCGGCCACCGATTCGTCGAGGATCAGCAGTTGCGGTTCGGCCGCCAGGGCCCGAGCGATCGCGACCCGCTGGCGCTGCCCGCCCGAGAGCGCCCGCGGGAGCGCGCCGAGTTGGCGTTCGTCGAGGCCGACGAGGTCACCGAGCTCGGCGACCCGACGCGCCCGATCGGCGCTCGAGCCACCCCGATGGAGAGCGAGCACCTCGTCGATCGCCGACGCGCCGCTCTGGTGCGGATCGAGGCTGCTGTAGGGGTCCTGGAACACGATCTGCACCTCGGCGCCACGACGGCGGCGTTCGGCAGCACCACGCGCCGGCGTCGACCGATCGTGACCGCACGCCGTGATGGTGCCCGACGTGGGCGCGAGCAACCCGACGATCATCTTGGCGATCGTGGTCTTGCCGGAGCCGGACTCGCCGACGATCGCGAGTGAGCCGCCGGGGGCGATGTCGAACGAGACGTCGTCGACGGCCACGGTGGACCCGAAGTGCTTCGTGAGGCCGCGCACGCTGAGCATCGCTCCGGATGCGTCGCCGCCGGCTCCCGACGCGCCGGCCACGGGGACGACGGTCGGCTCATCCATGACGACCTCCTGCACGCAGCAGCCCACGCAGCTCGCCGGCGCGGCGACAGCGAACGAGCCCGTCCTCGAGCGGCTCGAGTGCGGGTCGCGCCGTGCCGCACGCGTCCTCCGCGTGTGCGCACCGGTCGGCGAAGGCGCAGCCGGCGGGCGCCTCGTAGGCCGACCGCGGTCTGCCGGGGATCGCCGCCAGTCGGATCACGTCACCGTCGATGCTGGGCCGTGCGCCCACCAATCCGGCCGTGTACGGGTGCAACGGGTCGTCGTGCAACTGCGACGACGTCCGCTGCTCCACGAGCTGACCGGCGTACATCACCGCGGTCCGGTCGCACACGGCACTCGCCAGTTCGAGGTCGTGGGTGATGAACAGCAACGCCATGCCGCGCTCGCGACGGAGGTCGTCGAGGATCGCCATCACGTCGGCCTGGGTCGTGACGTCGAGCGCCGTCGTGGGCTCGTCCGCCAGCAGCAGCCGAGGTTCGGTCAGCAGCGCCGACGCGATCATGACGCGCTGCAGCAACCCGCCCGACAGCTCGTGCGGGTGCTGCTCGAGACGGCGTTGCCCGTCGGCGATGCCGACCTCGGCGAGCAGGCCGATCGCCCGGGCGGCCGCTTCGGTCTTCGACACGCCGTGGTTCGTGCGCAACGCCTCGGTCATGAAGTCACCGATGCGTCGCACCGGGTTGATGTGGGCACGAGGATCCTGGAACACCATGGCCACCTCGGCCCGGTACGTCCGCAGCGCGGCGCCCTTCCGCGCCGCGACGTCGCTACCGGCGAAGGAGATGCGCCCGGTGGCATCCGCGCCGGGCGGCAGCAGACGGGCGATCGCCCGCGCCGTCATCGACTTGCCGGAACCCGACTCGCCCACCAGACCGACCGCTTCACCGGGGGCGATGTGGAACGAGACGTCGTGCAACACCGTCCGCGGTTCGCCGGCGACCGGGAGCCGCACCGCGACGGAGTCGACGTCGAGCAGACGTCCGTCGACGGTGCTCATCGCGTCACCAGGTTGGAACGGTCGGACAGCCGCTCGCCGAGGAGGTTCACGGCGATCACGACGACCACGATGCAGAGGCCCGCGCACAGGGACTCCATCGGATACCCCTGCAGCACGCCGCTCTGCCCGGTCGAGACCATGACGCCCCAGTCGGCCTGAGGTGGTTGCACCCCGAGGCCGAGGAACGAGATCGCGGCCAGATCGACCATTGCGTAGCCGAAGAGGATCGTTCCCTGGGCCACGATCAGCGGCACCATGTTGCGGCCCAGGTGGCGCACGCAGATCACCCAGGCGCGCAGGCCCTGCACCTCGAGCGCAGCGATGTAGTCGCGGGATCGTTCGCGCAGTGCGGCGCTGCGCAGCACTCGGGCGATGTACGGCGTGTAGGCGATCGCCAACGCCAGCGATGCCGCTTTCAGGCCCGGCTCGATCACCACGCTCGCGATGATCGCGAGCACGATCGCGGGGAACGCGAACAGCACGTCGAGCGCGGCGGACACGATGGTGTCGAAGCGTCCGCCCTTCCAGGCGGTGGCGATCGCGAGGGCCGTGCCGAACAGCATCGACAGCAGCACCACCGCGAGCGGTCCGAGGATCGCCGACCGGGCGCCGGCGAGCAGCCGGGAGAGCAGGTCGCGACCTTGGGAGTCGAAGCCGAGGTAGTGGTTCTGGAATCGGCCGACGAAGGCGAACGACAGGTTCGTCAGATCGGGGTCGTGCGGTGCGATCGTCGCCCCGAAGACGGCGACGAGCAGCGCGCAGAAGAGCACGAACGCACTCACGTGACCGACCACGCCGGTCCCGCGGAGGAACGGCAGTCCTCGTCCCGCGAGCAGGCGGCGAGACGACGCAACCGTGGCCGTGGGCAGTTCGACGAGGCTCATGACGCCGACGCTCCCAGCGAGACCCGGGGGTCGAGGGTCGCGTAGAGGAAGTCGACGATCGCGTTGACGACGACGAACACCGCCACGATCACCAACGAGATCCCCTGCACGACGGCGATGTCCTTCGACAGCGCCGCTTGGATGAGGTACGCGCCGATCCCGTTGAGTGTGAACGCACGCTCGACGACCGCGGAGGCGGCGAACAGCGAGGCGACGGTGATACCCACGATCGTCGTGATCGGGATCGCCGCGTTGCGCATCACGTGTCGACGGATGATCAACGGGTACGGGATGCCACGGCTGATGGCGGTCTGCACGTGTTCTCGTCCCATCTCGTCGCGCACCGCCGCTCGCGTGATGCGAGCGACGAGCGCGATCGAGGAGAACGCCAGCGCGAACGCCGGCAGGGTGAGGTGCCTCACCTGGTCCAGGAAACCGTCGCCGCCGCCGAGCACCGGGAACCACCCCAGGTTCACGGCGAAGACCGACAGCAGGATGATCGAGGCGACGAACGATGGGACCGCTGCGCTCAGCGTGCTCAACACGATCACGACGTTGTCGACGACGCCGCGCCGCAACCCACCGAGCACACCGAGGGCGATGCCGACCACGACGATGATGAGCGACGCGAACGCGACGAGTTGCACCGTCGTCCCGATCCGCTGCCGGATCAGCGTCGACACGTCGGACCGAAGCGGGATCGACACCCCGAGGTCGCCGGTGAGCGCGTTCCCCAGCCACCTCGCGTACCTGAGGAGGAACGGATCGTTCAGGTGATAGCGCTCCTCGAGCACCTGGATCGCTTGTGGTGTGGGCGTCCGCCCGCCCGTGAGGGCGGCGATCGGATTGCCGGGGGCGAGGTACATGGCGGTGTAGATCGCGAAGCTCGCGACGAACAACGTCACGACCAACATGATCGATCGGCGGAGGACGAATCTCAGCACGACTCCCTCTCCATGGCTCGACCCCCGGCTCTCCGAACGGCGCTCACGGCGGCGTCAGGCGGCGCCGAGGTAGGCGGCCCAGGGGCCGAACATGTACTGGAACGTCGACGGTGCGCCGGTGATGTCCTTGCTCATGATGAGCACGTTCGTCGGTGCGACGATCGGCACCCACAGCACCTCGTCGGCGATGATCGCCTGGAGCTCGATCACGAGCGCTGCCCGTGCGGCATCGTCGGTTTCGGTCCGGATGGCGGCAACGAGGTCGACGGCCGCCTGATCGGCGAAGCCGTTGTACGACTGGGAACCGTCGGGACCGATCATCGACACGTAGATGCCGAACGGATCGGCGTAGTTCGGGTAGTTCACCGTGAAGAAGCCGTCGACGGCCTCCCGTGCCGCGGGATCGATGAAGAAGTTGATGTAGTTCGCCGCGGACACCGAGACCAACTCGCCCTTCATGCCGATCGACTCGAGCGCACGCTGGAACTCCGTGGCCTCGCCGCTGATGACGGCGAGCTCGCTCGACATGCCGATCCGCACGGTCTGACCGGTGGCGCCGGCTTCCTCGACGAGCCGCTTGGCCTCCTCGAGGTTCGGCGTCGACACGTCCGGCAGTTCGTTCCACGCTGCGGTGAACTGCTCCTTCTCGTATCCCCAGGTGCCGGGAACGGCGACGGCCCGAGCCGGGTAGCCGGCGCCCTTGAAGAGCGCCGAGATGATGCCGGGCCGGTCGATCGCGAGCGAGAGCGCCTGGCGCACCCGCTTGTCGGCGAGCGCACCATCGAAGCTGGAGACGATGAAGGCGGCGATGCCGTAGCCCGGGCCCTCTGTGACGTTCACCGCATCGCTCTCACGCAGCTGGTCGAGCGTCGACAACGTGATCGGGTAGGTGCCGTCGATCTCACCGGTGAGGAGACCCGAGGTCAGCACCGTCTCGTCGCCCGCGCCGATGATGGTGATGCTCTTCAGCTGCATCGGCAGGCTCGTGTCCCAGTAGCCGTCGAAGCGGTCGAAGGTGAGTCCTTCGCCCACGTTCCACGACGACAGCTGGTACGGACCGGTGCACATCACACCGCCGGCAGCGGTCGCGAAGTCGGCGCCCTGCTCCTCGGTGAAGGCCTGTTGCACGATGGCCCCGACGGGGCCCGACAGCTCGCCGATGAGCGCCGTGTCCTGCGCAGTCATCGTCATCGTCACCTCGAGATCGCCGGTCGCCTCGATCGTGTCGACGTTGGCGAACACGGCGCCGTAGAAGCCGCCGAGTTCGGGGTTCCGCTGACGCTCCAGGCTGAACACCACATCGGCCGCCGCGAGCGGCGTGCCGTCCCAGAACGTGACGCCGTCGCGCAGGGTGATCACCAAGGTGTTGGGATCGGTGTACTCGACGCTCTCCGCGAGGCCTGGTCCGATGGTGAGATCGGGGTTCTGACGGAGCAGCGACTCGCAGGCGATCGCCATGGCGGCGTTGTCCGGGTAGTCGAACACGTAGATCGGGTCGATCGTCGCGGTCTCGCGGTAGACGGCCCACACCGCCGACTCGGCCTCACCGGCGGGCGCCGGCGTCAGGATCGTGTCGGCGCCCTCCTTCTCACCGGCCGCACCATCGGTGCTCGGCGCCGCGTCGGTCGCGTCCGGTGCGTCGGTCGCGCCAGGTGCCTCGGTGGCGTCCGGTGCGTCGGTCGCGCCTGGTGCCTCGGTGGCCGCCGGCGTCTCGGTCGCCGTCTCGGGCGCATCGGCGCCGCTGCATGCAGCAGCGGTGAGCGCCAGCGCGAGGCCGATCGCCACCGCCCCGGTCCTACGGACTCTCTTCATGGTTGTCCCCCTTGGTCGTCACGACCGATCGATCGGCCTGAGCGTTGGCCGAGTGCAGCGAGCACCCGGTCGACAGGCAACGACGGCGACCGATGGCCGTCGCGCCCGATCATGGCACCTCCGGGGAGGTGGCGATTCGCAACGAGCGCGTTGACGACCGCTTCCTCCACCGACTGCACCACGGCTTCGTAGAACGCGTCCATGTGCCCCCAGGGCACGAAACGCATCGAGTGATAGGCGTCGTCCGTGGACGGCGGGCCGAGCGGGATCTCGCTCACGAGCGCACCGGGGTTGGCGGTCGAGAACGCGAGGAAGATGTCGCCGGAGAAGTGACCACCTGACGTGCCCGTGCGCGCCAGGCCGAGCGGCACGCGGCGGGCGAGGGCCTTGCACTGGTGCGGCAACAGCGGCGCGTCGGTCGCGATCACGACGATCACCGAACCGGCACCCGACGTGCCGCCGCGATGCTTGTCCCGCGACAGCCAGTCGCCGTCCATCATCGGGTTGTCGTCGGCGAGTTCGTGGCCGAGGTGCACCCCCGCGATGGTGAGTTCCTCGCGTGAGCCGAAGTTGGCCTGCACGAACGCCGCGACCACGTAGTCGTCGCCGGCATGGGCGACGACGCGCGACGACGTGCCCGAGCCGCCCTTGAACCCGTAGCAGTTCATCCCGGTGCCGCCGCCGACCGAGCCCTCGGCGACCGGCCCGGTGGTCGCCGCGTCGAGCGTCGCCATCGCGACCTCCGGCGTGACGTGTCCGCCGTTGATGTCGTTCAGGTAACCGTCCCACGTCTCGGCGACCACCGGCAACAACCAGGTGGCACCGAGATCGGGACGACGCTCCGCGACCCACCGAACCGAGCCGGTGTGGCAGGCGCCCACCGAATGCGTGTTGGTGACGAGGACAGGCATCGTGAGCGCACCGCTCTCCTCGATCCAGGTGGTGCCGGTCATCTCGCCGTTGCCGTTGAGCGAGTACCACCCGGCGGCACAGGTCTCCCCGAGGCCGGCATCACCGCGGGGCAGGATCGCGGTCACCCCGGTGCGCACGGGCCCGACGCCCACCACCAGTGGTCCGTCGCCGTCGATGAGCGTCGTCATGCCGACCGTGAGACCGGGCACGTCGGTGATCGCGTTCAGCGCACCGGGCGTGCCGGGGAACGGGATGCCGAGCTCGCGAGCTCGCGCGATCTTGTTCGTCACGCGGTTCATGACGCGGCCTTCATCCGCTTGGTGGCGCGCGCCTGCGCCGACAGTCCGTCGATGTAGGTGTCGAGGATGGTGGTGAACGCGGCGTCCACGTAGGCGGACATGTCGTCGACGTCGAGTTCGTACCTGGCACGACCGATCTCGATCTCCGCTGCCTGGATCTCGGTGGGCAAGGTGACCGATGCGGCGCTCATCGCGGCGTGCGACAGCATCAGCTCGCCGAACGCCCGCACCTGGAGACGGGCGGCCTCACCGTGGAGACCGGCGCGTTCGAAGATGCGGCCGGTGAGCTCGATCGCCGCTCGTTCGTGCGGTCCGCCGGTGAACCGGTACCCGACCTCGGCGATCAACGCCGGTCGTTCGAGCAGCGCACTGCGCATGGCGACGGCGACCCCGCGGAGCGACGCCCGCCAATCAGGGTCGTGGACGTGCCGCGCGACGACATCGGCGTACATCCGGTCGAACACCGCGAGCAACAGCTCGTCGCGCTTGCGGAAGTGGCGGTACAGCGCGGTCGGGTCCGCACCGAGATCGGCACCGAGGCGGGCGAGGGTGAGCGGCGTGTTCGGCTCCTCGCGGGTCAGCCGGAACGCCGCGTCGGTGATCGTGTCGCGCGACAGCACCGCACGGACCTTCGGGACCCGACCCGCACGGCGACGAGGTGTGACCGTCACGGCCGCCGCCCCGGGTCGAGCGACATCTTCGATTCGCACGCTCGGCCGACGCCGTCCAGATCACCCATGACCATCTCCCCGGCGGCATCAGACCATACGTCAGGGGCACTGTCAATGACGCTGACAGGGTGCTGATCCACCCGCAACGAACGGTTCACACTGCCGACACGGGTCCGCTCGACGACGGCTCGACACGTCGGGCTCGACAGGCCGTGGTGCGGGTCAGCGTCTGCTGAGACGCTCGACGACGTTGCGGGTGACCCGGCCGACGGCAGGGTCACCGGCGAGACCGAACACCCAGTCGGTGCTGCCGATCGTGACCACCTCGCCGCCCGTCGAGCCGAACGGACGGCTCACGACCATCACGGCGTTGCCGTGGCGAACGCGCGCGATCGAATCGGCGTCGACACGACCGTGGATGCGCTCGGCCACGAACTCGAGGTCGCCCTGGTCGTCGAGCGCGGCGATCGACGACGGGTACTCCCCCATCTGCAGGTTCGACGCCGGGCAGAACGCGACGACCTCGATGTCGGTCGGCGTGCCGTCGCCCCCGGCGGCGATCGGGAGCTGGTACTCGTCGAAGGTGAGTCGACAGCCGACCGTCTCGTAGCCCACCACGCCGTGACGTGCACCGAGGAGGTCGCCGTAGCGCAGCCCTGTGCCCTCGAACAACCAGTGCCCATCGCGGTAGACGGTGAACGCACCGGCACCCCGTGGCGTCGCCTGGCCGAAGCGCGAGTACAGGCCCCACGCGGATCCGGCGCCGAGGATCGACGTCTCGGGTCGGCCGACGACGGGGTCGGCCCACATGCCGGTCATGCCCGACCTGACGGTGGGATCCGCCGACGCCACGACGGGATCGTCGAGATGCGCCTTGTACTTGTGGCACACCATCGAGTCGCCGTCGCGTTCGATCCGCACCTGCCAGAACATCGTGTTGCCCGACATCGATGCGAGGTTGCCGCCCCCGGCGACGAACCGCTCGACCGCGTCGCGTTGGCCGACCGACCAGTACTCGTCGTGACCCACCGACAGCACGACGTCGTAGCCGTCGAGGAGCCCCGGATGCTGCTCCAGATCGGTGGACACCGCGTAGTCGAGCACCAGCCCCTGCGACTCGGCCCACTCCACGAAGCGGCGCTCGTAGGTGAACCAGCCCGCCGAACTCATGTAGCCGGGATACCCGTGCCGGTGGCGGTACTGCTGGTAGATCTCGCCGTCGGTGTCGGGCTCCTCGTCCCAGCGCACCGGACGCGATTTCCGGTCGTCGCGCTCGGTGTGCAGCCGGTCGATCATCCCGCGACCGAACGGCCGCCGGTACGAGACCTCGCGCGCACCTGTGTAGAGGCTGCGTCCGCCCCAGCTGTTGTAGGCGTTGTAGGTGTTCGTCGCGATCACGACCAGCGCCCGCGCCGTTGGCGCGCCGACCGGGGCGCGCACCACGAAGCACGCATCGCCGACGGCGCGATCGTCCGGGGCGCCGTGCGCGCGAAGACGCACGTGGTGGAACCCCGATCGCCACTCGGCGGGAACGTCGATCGTGATCGACGCGGGCCAGTCGCATCCGGCGGCATCGGCGTCGGACGGCGTCTCGGGGACGGCACCGGGCAGATCCGACGCCGACCACACCAGCTCACGCGTCGCGCCCCATCGGAAGATCTCCACGTCGTAGCGGTCTGTCGTGCAGCGCACGTGGATCGTCAGTTCGTCGCCGACGGTGTGGCTGAGCCGACCGCAGTACGCCTCGACGGCGTCGTGGTGGGTCGGGTCGTCGGAAGGATGCGGAGCGGGTGCGGTCATCGGGGACGCACCGTACCGCGCGGTCGCATCGTGCTCGCCGCCCGCACGCCGGGCCGGTCGATCAGTCCACCCGGGCCCAAAAAGCACCGGACCCGCTCGCTCCCCGAAAGGTACGAGCGGGTCCGGGTCAGGTTCCCTGGGTGGAGGTGAGGGGAATTGAACCCCTGGCCTCAACAGTGCGATTGTTGCGCTCTGCCAACTGAGCTACACCCCCGTTGGAGCACCCGAGTGTAGCGGCGAGTGCTGGTTTGCACCCACTGGATGGGGGCAACTCCGGCACCTGGCCGACCGGGTCGGGCACCCGGGAACCGTCGAACTGGAGACGGTCAGACTGCGGTCAGGCTGCGTGATACCAGTGCGCATCGGCACCGGTGCGGTCCTGCTCGTACTGGCGCAGCTGGGCCAGCTTGTAGCAATACCCGCAGAGCGAGACGAACGCGAAGGCGAAGGCGTACACCATCGCCGACGACTTGGTGGTCGCCGCCAGGAACAGCGTGGCGGCCGTGAGCATCACGAGCACGAACAAGACGTTGGCACGACGACGACGGACGACTTCGCGCTGGCTGACACGTCGCGCCGGCGACGTGCGCACGGCGGACTCGCGGAGTTCGTGGCCGTCGCGCAGATCGCGGTTCGAGCGGTCGTAGCGCCGCTGCAGCTCGCCGGTGTAGGCGACCTCGCCATGGGTGCGCTCGTAGCCCCGGTCGCTGCGATCGAAGCGGTCGTTGCGATCGAGCACGCGCTCGGGGAGGTGGGCACGCTGGAACTGACCCGGGCGACCAGCGGCGGCCGGTCGTTGCAGTGGCGACGGCGCCAACGGACGGCCCATCGAGCGCATCGGCGTCATCGAGCGGGTCGGCACCGCCCGCTGCAGCGTGGAGAGTTGACGGCGGAAGTCGGTGACGGACGAACCCGGCCGGTTCTCCATCCGCGAACGGAGCAGCGGCGGCAGCAGCACGGCGGCCCATGCAGCGGCCACGGCGAGAAGGACGATCTTGCCCATGCTTATCGATCCCTGCGCATCTCGTGAGTGAGGACGGGAGTGTGGTGGGAGAAGTGGTGTGTCATGGTTGCTCGCAGGCGAGATGACACACCCCTGAACGCCAGGGAACGGCCCGTCTCGCCCTTCATTACGATTCTACTACGTTCGTGACGGTATCCGAAACATCGGCGCTGGTGGCATCGCCCCCCGAACGGTCGGCAGCGTCGCGTCGGTAATGACCCGAACGCCCACCCGTCTTCTCCCACAGGGCGAGCTCGCCGATGACCATGCCACGATCGGCCGACTTGCACATGTCGTAGATGGTGAGGGCCGCGGTGGCGCAGGCATGCAGCGCCTCCATCTCCACGCCGGTGCGGTCGACGGTGTCGACGTTGGCCTCGACGGCGATGAAGTCGTCGCCGATCTCGAAGTTGATGTTGACGGCGCCGACGAGGAGCGGGTGGCACAGCGGGATGAGATCGCTCGTGCGCTTGGCGGCCTGAATGCCGGCCACGCGTGCGACGGCGAGCACGTCGCCCTTCTTCACCTCGCGGTTGGCGACGGCAGCGGTGGTCTCGGGCTGCATGAACACCTTGCAGCGGGCGACCGCCCGCCGGTGGGTGGGCTCCTTGGGGGTCACGTCGACCATGCGGGCCCGACCCAGCGGATCGAGATGGGTGAACGACAGATCACTCATGCGGTGACCCAGCGTAGTGACTTCGTCGCGCTCCGGTGACACCCGGCGGCGAAACGGCCGCAGATGAGCCGAACGGCCCGGTTCGCCCCGCCCGCGTCACGTCGGTCACGACGTGCGCACCGGACCCGTGTCGACCACCTCGAACGCGGTCCCGGGGATGTCCTTCAACTGGCCGAGATCGTCGTCGTCCCAGCGCGGATCGGACGCCCCCTGGAAGAACCAGTTGCTGCCGTTGTCGGCGACGATCAGCCCGTAGGTCTTCATCGCCTCGGCGATCACCCGCGCCTGCCCGGTCATCGCGGACAGGTCGACGTCGGCACGGAGCCGCAACCGCAGCCCCATCGGCGGCAGGTCGGGATCGGTGCGCGACGACGCGACGTGGGTCGCCGGCAGGACGAAACCCCGTTGCGTCTGCGAGAACGTGACGCGGATGGCGTGCCGGACCGACCCGGCGGCGACCTCGTCGTAGCGCACCAGTCCCGGCAGGATCGGCAGGCCCGCCGCGTCCGCGCTCGTCCAGCCGATCGGTCGCAGGTCGCCGGTCGCGAGGTTCCATCGTGCGCCCGAGTCGGCCGACCATCCCGCACCCGACCGGCGGGCGACGTACAGCTCGAACAGCTCGCACGACCCCTCCTGCACCACCAACACGTGGCGATCGCCCGTCGCGCCGGCCCCGCCTTCGACGGGTGCGTCGAGCGGCACGGGGAACGGGCCTGGATCGCTCTCGTCGCCGTAGGCCGTGTACGTGATCGGCACGAGCGGCTGCGCCGGCGGCACCACGACGTATGGGATCCCGTAGTCGGGGTTCGACCCGAAGTCGGGATGCAGGAAGTCGCCGCCGACCGACTGGATCCTCGCGATCGTCGTCGCCGACCGGGGATGCAACGGGAAGTCGCTCACGTCGGTGTTCCACGCGTTGGTGCCGGGGAACACCGAGCACCCGCCGACCGAGGGTCCCGGCGGGGTGAGTCGTCGTGCCGGCACGAGGCCCTGCGTGCCGGCGGGACCGCCGATCGTCGGCGGCGCGGCAGCGGCCAACGTGGCGCCCAGCGCCAGCGTCACCGCCACCAGCCCCATCGACCTCGACGTCCACCTCGCCCACCGTCCGCCTCGACGGCGGACGTCAGCCACCGATCTGGCTCATCGAGCGCGTGGGACGGATGAAGTTCACCTGGTTGATCTGATGGCCGGCCCACTTGGTGCCGACCGCGCGTTGGATCTCCATGGCGAGGTCATCGTCACTCGCGCCGGCGCGCATGAGCGCGCGCAGGTCGAACTCCGAGGTTGCGAACAGGCAGGTGCGGAACTGGCCGTCGGCGGTGAGCCGCACACGGTCGCAGTCGCCGCAGAACGGCTTGGTGACCGTCGGGATCACGCCGATCATCCCGGCGCCGTCGAGGTACCGCCAGCGGTCGGCGGGCGCTGCGCCACGGGCGGGCACCTGCTCGAGCGGGAACTCCGCCGCGATCGCCGAGACGATCTCGTCCTGGCTGACCACCTTGTCGTTCATCCAGTGGCCCGTCGCGTCGAGCGGCATGAACTCGATGAAGCGCACCTCGACGCCGCGCTCGCGCCCGAAGCGGGCGAGGTCGAGGATCTCGTCGTCGTTCACCCCACGTTCGACCACCGCGTTGATCTTCACCGGCGAGAAGCCGGCCTCCTTGGCGGCCTCGATGCCGTCGAGCACCCGCACCAGTTCGTCACGACGGGTCATCTGGTGGAACCGGTCGCGCTTGAGGGTGTCGAGGCTGATGTTCACCCGGTCGAGCCCGGCCTCGCGGAGCTCGTGGGCGAGCAGGCGGAAGGTGGCGCCGTTGGTGGTGATCGACAGGTCGGGCTTCTGACCGGCGAGCGGCGAGCTCGACCCCGCGGGCACGCGCAACTCGGCGAGCTTGGCAACGAGGACCGGCAGGTGGGCGCGCACGGTGGGCTCGCCGCCGGTGAGGCGCAGGCCATCGACCTCGAACCGCTCGACGAAGATCCGGCCGAGCCGCTCGAACTCCTCGAAGGTGAGCACCTCGCTGCGCGGCACCCACTGCATCCCCTCCTCGGGCATGCAGTACGTGCAGCGGAAGTTGCACCGGTCGGTGACCGAGATACGCAGGTCACGGATCGTCCGTCCGAAGGGATCGACGAGGTCCATTGCGTCAGACTACCGAGAGGAGGATCACCGGCACGTTGCCGGACGGGGGAACGCCATCGCCGTCGGCCACCACGGCGAAGCCGTTCGCGGTCGCGGTGGCCGCGAGCTGATGGCTGCCCTGCCCGCCCACCGACCGCACGTGCACGCGCCCGTCGGGGCCGAACCCGCCACGCACCCGCACGTAGTGGGTCTTGCCGTCGGGCCGGCGCTGCAGTGGCCCGTCGGCGATCGCCTCGACCGTCGGGCGGTCGATGACGGTGTGGCCCATCATCCGACGCAGCGCGGGCCGGGCGAAGAGCTCGAAGCTCACCAACGAGCTCACGGGGTTCCCCGGGAGGCCGAACACCGGCACCTGCCGACCGTCGGCCGCGGTGAGCAACCCGAACGCGAACGGCTTGGCGGGCTTGATCGCGATCTGCATCCACCGCATGTCGGCGATGCGTGACAGCACCGCCTTGACGACGTCGTAGTCGCCCATGCTCACGCCGCCACTGGTGACGATCGCGTCACAGGTGTCGGCGGCATGGCGCAGCGTGGCCTCGAGCGCCACCTCGTCGTCGCGCACCACGCCGTGGTCGACGACGTCGCACCCGGCCTCGCGCACCATGCCGATCAGCATGGTCTTGTTGCTCTCGCGGATCTGGCCGGGCTGCAGGGGCGAGCCGTCGTCGACGAGCTCGTCACCGGTGGACAGCACCGCCACCGTCGCCCGGCGCACCACGAGGACCTCGCGGGCGTTGACGCTCGCGAGCACCCCGGCGACCGACGGCGTGATGATGGCACCCGGTTCGAACAGTGCGGTGCCGACGTGGACGTCGTCACCGACGCCACGGACGGCAGACCCGACGTCGACCGAGCGGCCGATCCGTACGCGGCTGCCGCCGTCGAGCCGTTCGGTGTCCTCGACCATCACGCAGGCATCGGCGCCGGCGGGCATGGGCGCCCCCGTCATGATCCGAATGGCCTGGCCCTCGCCGACCGTGGCCGAACTGGCGGCACCGGCGGCGACCTCGTCGATCACGTCGAGTTCGACCGGAACGGCGTCGGCACCCGCGACGTCGGCGGCTCGCACGGCGTACCCGTCGACGGCCGAGTTCGCGAACGGCGGCACGTCCTCACCGGCGACGACGGGCTCGGCCAGCACCGCCCCGATGGCATCCGCCAGCGCGGAGCGCCGCTGGGGCAGGGGCGCACAGCGCTGCAGCACGTACTCGCGGGCCTCGCTCTCGGGGATCACCCCGAGCACCGTAGCGAACATCCCGGCAGACTGTCCCGGTGAGCACCTACACGTCGTTCTCCTCCGACGGGCACACCGCCCGCTGGCTCACCTGGGACGGCGAGCACGAGGAGACGCTCACGCTCCTGTGGGAGAACGAGGGCTGGACCGCGTCGGGCACTGTGGGCCGCGAGCGTGTGCAGTACGTCCTGCGTCTCTCCCCCACCTGGCACGTCCGCCAGTTCATCCTGTTCCGCGACCTCGACGAACCCGATCTGTGGCTCGCGACCGACGGTGCAGGCCGATGGGGCGAGATGAACGGCGCGCACCGGGTCGAGCTCGACGGCTGCCTCGACCTGTCCCTCGACATCACCCCGTTCACCGCGACGATCCCCATCCGGCGCCTGCCGCTGCACGTCGGCCACACCGCCGACATCACCACGCTGCGGATCGACGTGGAGACCCTCGACGTGCAGCCCGACCACCAGCGCTACACCCGGCTCGACACACATCGATGGGCCGCCTCCCGCCTCGAGACGGGCGACGAGATCGAGTTCGACGTCGACGAGCACGGCCTCGTGCTCGATCAGCCGGACCGCTTCCGACGCTCGCTCTGACCCGGCGCAGCCGCTCGCATCAGCGGTGCTTCCAGGCGGCGAGGAGGTCGGGGCCGTCGGGGAGGTATTTCACGGCTTCGCGAATCGTCACGCCGTTCATCCGACCGAGGTTGGCGCGCACCCACGGCGAGACGAGCTCGGGGTGGCGGCGACCCGTCTCGCGTGACACCCAGCCGAGCGCCTTGCGGATGAAGAACTCGCGCTCGACGAGCAGCACCTCGGCGGCCCGCTCGAAGCGCTGCCACTCCCGACCTGCCTTGCAGAGGTCGCGCAGGCCGAGCACCGAGGTGCGCCGCACCCACATGTCGTCGGAGCCCACCCAGGCCTCCAGCACGTCGAGCGCTGCGGGGTCCGCGGCGGCGATGCGGCCGACCGCGGTGGTGGCGAGCCCGTCGACGAGCGCCCACGTGTGGCAGTTGCGCACCAGCCGCTCGATCCACGGCAGATCGTCCACACCCCACAGCTTCGGTGTGGCGATGATCAGCTCGACGCCGAGGAGGCGTCGCTCGTAGACGTCGGTGTTCCACAGTTCGTCGACGAGCGCGACGACCTCGTCGTGCGACGGGCGAGCGGACCGCACAGAGGCCTTCGCCACCGAGCGCACGCCCGGCACCGACGAACCGAGGTGCACGTACTCGCTCTTGAGATAGGCGCGCTCCGACAGCGCCCGCTCGGGCGAGCCGAGCGAACGCAACTCGTCGGTGAGCCGCTCGGCGATCGCCCGCGGCGTCCCGCTCAGAGCTGGGTCGGGAGCCACTCGCGCAGCTGCGGACCGATCTTCGGGTCCTTCAGGCCGATCTCGATGACCGCGGACAGCCAGCCGAACGGGTTGCCGGTGTCGTAGCGGAGCACGTCCTTCACCACGCCGTGGAACGGGCTGCGTGCCGCCTGCGCCTTGAGCGCATCGGTGAGCTGGATCTCGCCGCCGGCGCCCGGACGCACCTGGGCGATCTCGTCGAACACGTCGGGGGTGAGCACGTAGCGGCCGATGATGATCAGGTCGCTCGGGGCGTCGGCCGGCTTCGGCTTCTCCACCATCGACCGGATCGCGATCACGCCGTCCGCGTCGAGTTCGCCGACCGGGTCGATCACGCCGTAGGAGCCGACCTGCTCGTGCGGCACCTCCTTCAGGCCGACGACGCTGCCGTTCGTCGACTCGCACAGCCGGGCCATCTGGTCGAGCAGGGACGAATCGCCCATCAGCTCGTCGGGCAGCAGGACGGCGAACGGCTCGTCGCCGACCGCCTCGCGGGCGCAGCCCACGGCGTGGCCGAGACCGAGCGCCTGGTCCTGGTAGGCGAAGCTCACCTTCACGTCACGTCCGATCGACTCCAGCCGGTCGGCCATCTCGTCTCGGCCCGACGACCGCAGCTTGGCGATCACCTCGGGCTGGGGCTGGAAGTACGCCTCGATGGCCGGCTTGGCGTGGCTCGTCACGATCACCATGTGGTCGACGCCGGCACCCACCGCCTCGTCGATGATCAACTGCAGCGCGGGCGTGTCGATGATGGGCAGGAGCTCCTTCGGCACCGCCTTCGTGGCCGGGAGGAATCGGGTCCCCATGCCCGCGGCGGGAACGACTGCTGTGTGGACGCGCATGGCTTCGATCCTAGGAAGTGCCCGCGGCCATCGGCGGCGATACCATTAGCACTCGCGCGGTCCGACTGCTAGGTCCCTCGGGATCCGGGTGCCGGCCGCCGATCGAGTTGCCCAGATCCGCGGAGTGACGATGCCCACCTACGTCTACAAGTTCATCGAGACCGGCGAGACGATCGAGGTCCAGCAGTCCTTCAGCGACGCCTCGCTCACCGAGGCCGAGCACCCCGAGACGGGCGAGGTCATGGCCGTCCGCAAGGTGTTCACCCCCGTGGGCGTGACGTTCAAGGGTGGCGGCTTCTACAAGACCGACAGCCGTGGCGGCTCGTCCGCATCGAAGTCGGCCGGATCGACGAGCAGCTCCAACAGCTCGAGCAGCACCGACAGCGGCAGCTCCTCGAGCAGCACCCCGGCGCCCGCCGCGCCGGCCGCGGCGCCCGCGGCGTCAAGCGACTGACGCCACCGGCCCGATCCGCGTTCCCCGCCGGCGTCCCGCCCGACATCCTCTCGCTCGGCTTCGCCGCCGACCCGGCGCTCCCCCTGCACCGTCGCG
Source organism: Actinomycetota bacterium (assembly GCA_963169665.1). Lineage (GTDB taxonomy): Bacteria > Actinomycetota > Acidimicrobiia > Acidimicrobiales > Ilumatobacteraceae > VFMC01. The sequence goes on from CAUJET010000087.1 coordinate 26,792, forward strand.
CCCACCTCGGCGCGGCCGTCCTCAGGGAGGCGTCATGCAGGTCGCTCACGTTCGTTCGTTCCTCGCCCGTCACCGAGCCGCGCGCTGGGTACTCGTCACCGTCCTCGCCGGGACGGTGGCAGCAGTGCTCGCCGCCCAGTCGGCCGCCCTCGAACGCGAACGCAGCGCCTGGGGCGAGGGTCGCACCGTGTGGGTCGCCACGACCGATCTCGCACCCGGCGACCCCGTGCTCGTCCGGGCCGTGTCGGCCCCACCGGCCGTCGTCGCACCGACGGCCGTGATCGAGGACCCGTCAGCGTCGATCGCGCTCCGCCAGGTGGCGGCCGGCGAGATGTTGGTGATCGGCGACGTGGGTGACCGCGGCTCGCTGGCCCCTGCCGACCGGCGCCGGGTGGCGGTCGCCGCCGACGAGACGACGCTCGCCGTGGCGGTCGGCGACCTGGTCGACGTGATCGATGCCGTCGCGGGCGGGACAGTGATCGCGACCGACGCCCTCGTCGTCGAGGTCACCCCGACGACGGTGGTGGTCGCCGTTCCTGCGTCGTCGGCGCCATCGGTGGCCGCGGCAGCGCTCGAACGACGGGCGGTGCTGACCGCACACGGGTGAACCGCGCCGACCCCGGGCAGCTCGTGTCAGTGGCTCGAGGTGCTGGGGAGCACGCGCGGGCTCCAGGGCCGCGGCTCGTCCCAGTGGTGGCCGACGCAGCGGGCCGAGCCCAAGCTCTCGAGGAACGCCACCGGTCCGTCGAAGTCGGGCATCTCCACGTAGGCCGAGCCGAGCGCCATCGGGACGTGGGCGTCGCTGCCGGCGCCGGCGAGCAGCCCGCGCTCGGCTGCGTACTCGGCCGCCCGACGGTTGAGGCTCGACAGCGACGTCTTCGCGTTGATCACCTCGATCGCGTCGACCAGCCCCTCGGCCACCAGCGCGTCGAGCGCCGGCTCGGCGAGATTTCGCCGCATCGGGTCGAACGGGTGTGGGACGTACACCACGCCGCCCTGGGCCCGGATGAGGCGCGCCGCCTCGGCGGGCGGTACACCGAACGGCACCCGTTCGGTGAGGAACAACCCGATGATCTCGCCCGCATGGGTGCGCAGTTCCTCGCCGACGATCACGCGGCACGGCAGCCGATCGGCCAGCTCCTGAGCACCCTTGATCGCGTTGTGGTCGGTGATGCACAGCACGTCGATGCCGCTGTCGAGCACCGCCTGCTCCACCTCGTCGGGTGTGGTGGTGCTGTCGCCGCTCCACATCGTGTGGCTGTGCAGATCGACACGCACCCAGCCGGCCTCGAGCACGGTGTCGAGATGCGGATGACGGGCAACAGCGGCCGGCTGCGGACGGGGCACGTCAGGAGGGTATCGACTCGGGCGGGCTCGGGAGGATCGTGTCGCCGAGAGCCGGCGCACCCGGCCCACCCCGGGTCGGGCATGATGGTCGCCATGCGGTGGAGTCGACGGAAGCACCTGATGCTCGTGACCGGCGCCTCCGGATTCCTCGGACGACACCTCGTGGGCAGCGACGCGACCCGCGACTGGGAAGTCGTCGCCCCGCCCTCGCGCACGCTCGACATCACCCGAGCCGAACTCGTCGCCGACACGATCCGCGAGTGGAAACCCACTGCGGTCGTGCACCTCGCCTACCGACGCGACGACCCGCGAGTGATCGTCCAGGGCAGTACCAACGTGGCCCGCGCCGCGGCGGCGGCAGGCGCCCATCTCGTGCACCTCTCCACCGACGTGGTCTTCGGCGGCCGAACCAGGCCGTACACCGAGACCGACACACCCGACCCGATCACCGACTACGGCAGGTGGAAGGCCGAGGCCGAGGCGCAGGTGACCGCCGCCCACCCGGGTGCCGTCCTCGTCCGCACCTCGTTGATCTACGGCACCGATCACCTCGGGCCGGTGCAGCGCGACGTCGAGTCGGCCCTGGGCGGACAGAGCTCCATGGCGTTCTTCACCGACGAGATCCGCTGCCCGGTGCACGCAGCCGACCTCGCCCGAGCGGTGTCGCTGCTCGCCGATCGACGCGACCTGAGCGGACCGCTGCACGTCGCCGGACCGGAGGCGATCGACCGAGCCTCGCTCGCCCGGCTCGTCGCGCGATGGCTGGGCGCCGACGCCGTCCGGATCGCCGGACTGCGCACCTCCACGGTGGCCGAGTCAGGGCTCGTCCGCCCTGCCTGCGTGGTGCTCGACACCGCCGCAGCGTCGTCGCTCGGGCTCGCCTGTCGGCCGGTGAGCGACGTCCTGCGCGCGTGAGCTGCCGACGCGCGTGAGGAGGGAGGACGGCCGGTCCTCTCACCGAACTCTCACCAGGGTCAGAGCTGCACTTCACGCTGGGCGTCCACGATGGTGATCCATGAGCAGCCGCCTCGACGCACCGACCGTCTCCCCGTCCGGTGCCTCCTCCCCCCGCGGGGCGGCTCATCAGAGCACCGCGACCTCGCGCCGACTCCTCCCCCCGGCGCGACGGTCGCGGGTGCTCGATTCCGACATCGTCTGGGCCATCGGCGCCTACGTCGCACTCGTCGTCGGCATCTGGTCGATGCACGGCGGGCTCACCCGGTTCACCGAGGGCACCACCGGCATCGCCACTGCGATCACCCAGCTCACCGGCCTCGGCGCCTCGGCAGCCGGCCTCGTCGGCCTGCTGTTCACCGCCCGGCCGGCGGTCCTCGAACGCCGCTACGGCCTCGACCGCCTGTTCAACTGGCACCGGGTGCTCGGCGAGGCGATGGCGATCCTCGTCGGCGTGCACGTCGCCGCCGCCCTCGTCGAATGGCAGGTCGACGGCGACTGGGGCGCGGCGATCGCCGAACTCACCGGCCGCGAGCCCTACATGGCGGGCGCCACCATCGGCGCCCTGTTGATCGGCGTCGTCACCGTCACGTCGCTGCGCAGCATGCGCAACCGCCTCTCGTACGAGACGTGGTACTTCCTGCACCTCACCGCCTACCTCGGCTTCGCCCTGTCGTTCGGGCACCAGATCGTCACCGGTGCCGACCTTGCCGACGACGCCATCGCCCGATGGATCTGGGTCGGCCTCCACGGCGTCGTCGCCGTCGCGCTGGTCTGGGGCCGATGGGGTCGGGTGGTGCGCTCCGTGGTCCGGCCACTGCGCGTGCACTCGATCGACCAGGTCGCGCCGGGCATCGTGACGCTGCGCCTCACCGGTCGCCGGCTGCACTCGATGCGTGGGTCGGCCGGTCAGTTCTGCTTCCTGCGGGCGCTCACCGCCGACGGATGGTGGCGCTCCAACCCGTTCTCCCTCTCCGAGGCACCCGGCGAGGACGGCCTCCGGTTCACGATCAAGGATCGCGGCGACGCCTCCCAGTTGCTCGCCTCGCTGCCGATCGGCACCAAGGTCGCCGTCGACGGCCCGTACGGCGTGTGCACGCCGGAGATCGCCGACGGGCGCAAGGTGCTGTTCGTCGTCGGTGGCGTCGGGATCGCTCCCGCACGGGCGATGCTCGAGGTACTTCCACCGAGCGCCGAGCCCGTGGTGCTGTATCGGGCGCACAGCGCCGCCGAGCTCGTGCACCACGACGAACTCGTCGAGCTCGCCGCCCGACGCAACGGACGGGTGCTCACCCTCGTCGGCCCATCCGCCTCCCTCGCCGTCCGCGACCCCTTCTCCGCGCACACCCTGCGCCAGGCCGTCCCCGACGTCGCCGAGCGCGTCGCCGTGCTCTGCGGCCCCGACCGACTCCTGTCCGCCGCCCGCACCGGCCTCCGGCACGCCGGTGTCGACAGCGGCGACCTGCACTTCGAACACTCCTGGTGGTGACCCCCATGACCCCGCACCGACCCCCGACCCGATCGCGCCCGAGCCTCGCCCGCCGAGCCCTGCCCGCACTGGCCCTCACCTCGGCGAGCGGCTTCCTCGTGAGCGTGCTCGACCGACCGTCGACCATCGTCGACGCCGGGAGCGAGACCTCCAGCGACACCGGCGACACGGGTGTCGTCTCGATCACACCGACGTCGACGGCATCGACCGCTGCGGCGACCACCGTGCCGACACAGGACACGACCCCGGCGGCCACCGCGGCCACCGCCGCACCGGCGGCCACCGCCGCACCGGCTGCACCCGAGACGGTCCCGGCCACGGTCGCCACGACGGTGCCGGAGACGGTGCCGGCCACCGTGGCGACGACCGTGCCGGCGACACCGACGTGCACCACCTACAACGGCCCGACGGTCAGCACCAAATGGGGACCGGTGCAGGTGCAGGCGTCGGTCGCGGTCGACGGCACGATCTGCTGGTCGGACGCGATCGTCACCCCCGACAGCAAGAACAAGTCGGTCCAGATCAACGACCGGGCGGTGCCGGTGCTCAACGACCGGGCCGTCGCCGCGCAGGGCACCGCCTTCGACGGCGTGTCCGGCGCCACGATCACCGCCAACGCCTACAAGCAGTCGCTGCAGGCCATCATCGACGCCGTCGTCTCCGGACAGGTCGCCGGATGAGCACCCTCCGCACCGTCCGCCGGCACGCCGACGTGATGGGCACGGTCGCGAGCATCCACGTGCACGACGACCCGAGTCTCGTCGACCCTCGGGTCGTCGACGCCGCCATCGACGCCCTGCTGGCCGAGCTCGAACGCCTCGAGGCGATGTTCAGCACCTTCCGCCCCACCAGCGAGATCAGCAGGGTCAACCGGGGCGAACTCGACCTCGTCGACTGCTCACCCGAGGTGATCGACGTCGTCGACGCGTGCACCTGGCTCGAGCACGCCAGCGGCGGTGCGTTCGACATCCGGGCACGCGGCCGCCTCGATCCCGCCGGCTTCGTGAAGGGCTGGGCGGCCGAACGTGCGAGCCGGCTCCTCACCGAGCACGGTCTCGAACACTGGTACCTCGGCGTCGGCGGCGACATCGTCGTGCACGGTCGCCCCGCGGGCCGCGACTGCTGGACGATCGCCATCGCCGATCCGTCGAAGCGCAGCGCCGTCATCACCGGGATCACGGTCACGGGTGGCGCCGTGGCCACGTCGGGCACCGCCGAGCGCGGCAGGCACCTCTGGGACGCGTCGGGGTCCGACGCCGACACCTGGGCCTCGATCACCGTGATCGGCCCCTCGCTCACGTGGGCCGACGCCTTCGCCACCACGGCGTGCGCGATGGGCCCGGGCGGCCTCGACTGGGTGAGCCAGTTCGACGAGTACCAGGCGTTCGCCGTCACCCATCAGGGCACGTTGGTGAACACCCGCGCTGCCTGAGACCGGCTGACGCCGAGCGCTGCGGCACGGCGTGCGGCGGTGTCACGCACCCGACATGGTCATGTCGCCGATCACCAGGCTCACCCCGGCGGCGCGCATCGGCAGCCAGTCGACGTCGCCGCCGACCTCGATGAGGTCGAGCAGCATGCGCTGCAATGTGGAGGCGATGGTGAACTCGCGCACCGGTGCACCGAGCTGACCGTTGGTGATGAGCAGTCCGGATGCGCCGGTCGAGAAGTCGCCGCTGATCGGGTTCACACCGCTGTGGAGACCCGACACCTGCTGGACGAGCACGCCGTCGCTGATGCCGCTCACGAGTTCGGCCTGCGAACGCGTGCCCGGCTGCACCTGCAGCGCGAGACAGCCGACACCGGGGGTGCCCTTGAACCCGCCGCGCACGGCGTTGCCGGTGCTGGCGGTGTGGGCGCGACGGGCGCTGTAGCTGTTGTGCACGAACCCGTGCAGCACGCCGCCGTCGACGAGCACGTTGCGGCGAGCGGCCAGGCCCTCGCCGTCGAGCTCGGTCGCCGTGTACGCCAGCGGGTTGGTGGGATCGTCGACCAGGGTGAACAGCGGGCTGGCCACCTGCTCACCGACGCGGTCCTTGAACAGGCTGCGGCCCTTGATGACGGACTCGCCGTTGAGGGTGCTGGAGATGATGCCGAGGAACTGCGCCGTCACGAACGGGTCGAGGACCACCGTGAGGCGACGGCTGCTGGGCTTGGTGGCACCGAGCAGACGGGTCGCCCGGTCGGCGGCCTCCTTCGCCGCCTTGGCGAGGTCGAACTCCTCGGGTGACCGACCGACGCTGAACCCGAAGCCGGTCTGGGTCTCGTCGCCGTCGTCGGCGAGGGTGCTCACGCTGACGTAGCAGCCGTTCTCCCGACCCGATCGGCGGATGCCGCTGGTGGTGGCCACTGCGTTCTCGGCGGCGACGTCGCTGTAGTTGGCGTCGTCGATGCGCACCCGCGAATCGGCGGCGACCGCGAGGCGCTCGAGTTCCTTGGTGAGCTCGATCTTGCGGTCGGTGGCGAAGCCGGCGAGCACGTCGCTCCACAGCTCCTGGCGCACCACGTCGACGCCGTCGGGCTCGGCGAGGCCGGCCCATTCGTCGGGCGTGCCGAACTCGACGTTGTCGCGGGCCTCGGCGAGGACCTCGGCGATGGCCCGGTCGTCGAGCGTGCCCGCATAGGCGAACCCGGTACGGCCGTCGCGGATGACCCGGATGCCGATGCCCTCGCTCTGGGCGCTGACGAAGTGCTCGATCTCGCCCTCGTAGACGCGGATGTCGGTCTCGCTGTCGCGCGACACGTACGCCTCGAGGTGCTCGCCCGGCTTGGCCTGGGCGATCACTGCGTCGGCGATGTGCTGCAGCTGGCTCTCGAACTCGCTCATGCCGCGGTGCCGCCGATCGTCATCGTCTTCACGCGCAGCGTCGGCTGGCCGTCGCCCACGGGCACGCCCTGGCCGTCCTTGCCGCACGTGCCCGGGTTGCCCATCGCGAAGTCGTTGCCCAGCAGGTCGATGTCGCGCAGCACCTGCGGACCGTTGCCGATGAGGTTGCCCTCGCGCAGCGGCTCGGTGATCTCGCCGTCCTCGATGAGGTACGCCTCGGTCATGCCGAACACGAAGTCGCCGGTGGCCGTGTTGACGCTGCCACCGCCGAGCTTCGCGACGTACACGCCGCTCTCGGTGGCACGCACGATGTCGTCGGGCTCCTCGGTGCCGTTGAGCACGTAGGTGTTGGTCATGCGCACCATCGGCAGGTGCATGTAGCTCTGCCGGCGACCGTTGCCGCTCTGGGCGCGGTGCTCCTTGCGGGCCCGCAGGTAGTCCCACATGTAGTCGGTGAGCACGCCGTCCTGGATGAGGACGTTGTACTGGCTCGGGTGGCCCTCGTCGTCGATGCCGATCGCACCCCACTCGGTGCTCATCGTGCCGTCGTCGACGAGCGTGACGAGCGGCGAGGCGACGAGCTCGCCGGCCTTGCCGCGGTACACGCTGGCGCCCTTGGCGACCAGGTCGGCCTCGAGGCCGTGCCCGCACGCCTCGTGGAACAGCACGCCGCCGCTGCCGCGCTTGATGACGACCGGCACCGACCCGCTCGGGGCCGGCCGGGCGCTCAGCTTGGTGATCGCCATGCGGGCTGCGTCGCGGGCGAGTTCCTCGACGTCGACGCTGTCGAACATCTCGAACCCGACCGTCTGGCCGGCGCTCTGGAACCCGGTCTGCATGCCGGCGTCGCCGTTGGCGACGACGCTCATGCGCACGAGGCAGCGCACCTGCTCGTCCTCGGCGAGCACACCGTCGGTGTTCGCGACGAGGATGCGTCGGCGGCTGTCGCCGTAACCCGCCGACACCTGCACGATCGAGGCGCCGGCCGAGCGGGCGGCGTCGTCGATGCGGCGGAGCAGTTCGACCTTGGCCGCCTTGGGCACCTCGTCGGGCGAACGCTCGACGGTGTTGACCTGGGTGCCGGCTCGGCGCGTGAGTGCGACCTCGCGCACCCCGCCACCGCCCTGGCTGGCGGCGGCCGCAGCGGAGACGGCTGCAGCCAGCAACCCGGCCTCGCTGAGGTCGGCGGTGTGGGCGAACCCGGTGGTGTCGCCCTTCACGACGCGGATGCCGGCACCGCGGTCGCGACCGCTGGTGACCTGTTCGATCCGTCCGTCGTCGAGGCCGGCGCTGGTGGACCGCTTGTCCTCCGCGAACACCTCGGCGAAGTCGGCACCGCTCTTCACCGCCGTCCCGAGCACCCGGGTGAGCACGTCTTGGTCGATCATCTCGGGGAGCCTACCGAGTGCCGCACAAGTGCCATCCGGACCCGACCCGGGTGTGTTCCGTGAGCGGTCGGGTTCCCCGCGACGACCCGCTGGTCCTAAGGTGACCCCTCGTGAACATCGAGGTGGGGCTTCGGGGCGAGGCGACGATGGTGGTGAGCGAGGCAGACACCGCCCGCGCACTGCGTTCCGGCACCGTCGACGTGCTCGGCACCCCGCGGCTCATCGCCCTGTGCGAGGAGGCCACGTGCGCGGCGCTCGTCGGCCGGTTGCCCGAGGGGCACACCACCGTGGGCATGCGCGTCCAGGTCGATCACCTGCAGCCGACGGCCGTGGGCATCGAGGTCGTGGCCGAGGCGACACTCGAGAAGATCGAGGGGCGGCGGCTCATGTTCACCGTGTCGGCGTCCGATACCAGAGGGCTGGTGGCTGCAGGAAAGGTCACCCGCGTCCTGGTGGAGGTCGACCGATTTCACAGCAAAGCGCACTGACCCGCAGCTCCCGCCACGCCCTGCAGGTCGCCTCGTTCGCAGCCGCACTGACGTTCCTCGGCACCTCGTGTGCCGCCGGTGACGCGATCGAGGAGACCGCCGGCAGCGTGGCCGAGCAGATGGAGGACGGCGTCGCCGCCGTCCCCGTCGCGAACCAGACCGTGTGCGACATCGAGCGCACCACGCTCGCGACCGCCCTCGATGCCTACGTCGCCATCACGGGCTCGGCCCCGACGAGCGAGGCCGACCTCGTCACCGAGGGACTGCTGCGCACCGAGGTGCAGTCCTACGATGTCGACGCCACCGGTGCGGTCGTGCCGGCCCCCGGTTCGACCTGCACCTGAGACGGCATCTGAACCGGCGCGATCAGGCGAGGTTGGACGAGCGCGGGTAGATGTCGCTCGGATCGGTCACGATGTTGACGAGATAGGGCACCCCCGAGGCGAACGCCCGGTCGAGCGCCGGACCGATCTGCGACGGGTCGGTGACGAGCTCGCCGCCGCCGCCCAGTGCGGTGACCACCTGGTCGTACCGGCACCCGGGCTGCAGATCGCACGCCATGTCCCAGCCGTAGATGGCCTGCATCGGGTGCTTCTCGAGGCCCCACATGCCGTTGTTGCCGACCACCATCACCGCAGGCAGGTTGTGGCGCACGAGCGTGTCGACGTCCATCAGGCTGAAGCCTGCGGCGCCGTCGCCGAGCAGCAGCACGACCTGGCTGTCGGGGCGGGCCACGCGGGCCGCGGTCGCGTAGCCGAGGCCGTTGCCGAGACATCCGTACGGGCCGGTGTCGAGCCAGCAACCGGGCTGCTGCACCTCGACGAACTTGCCGGCGTACGACGCGAAGTCGCCGCCGTCGCAGATCACCACGGCATCGTCGGCGAGCCGCTTGCCGAGTTCGCCGTAGATGCGGCTCGGCTTGATCGGCGACGAGTCGGCACCGAGCAGTTCGGCGTCGGAAGCGCGGCCGCGCTCCTCGGCGGCCCGCAGCTCGGCGATCCAGTCCTCGTGGTCGACGCGAGGGCCTGAATGGTTCGCGAGCGCCCGCAGCACCAACACGCTGTCGCCGGACACGGTCGGAACGCTGACGTGGCCGGCGCGCTGGGCCGTGCTGTCGACCACGTGGGCGACCTGGGCACTACCGAAGCGCCCGAACCCGAGGCGGAAGTCGAGCGGCGTGCCGAGCACGACGACGAGATCGGCGCGCTGCTTGAGCAACCCGCGGGTGCGCAGGAACGACAGCTCGTGACGGGCCGGGAGCGTGCCGCGGCCGAGGCCGTTGAAGAAGCAGGGCACCCGCAGGTGCTCGACTGCGGCGCGCAGCTCGTCCCACGCACCGTCCCAGTAGACGTCGCTGCCGACGATGAACGCCGGCCGATCGGCGTTGGCGATGAGGTTCGCGAGCGTGGCGACCTCGTCGTCGTCTGGCGCGGCACCCTTTCCGGTGCACTCGTCGACCGTGGGCAGCTCACCGCTCGCGGCACCGAACACGTCGAGCGGGAAGTCGAGGAAGGTCGGCCCGCGGTGCGGGGTCATGCTCAGCGATGCGGCGGCGTGGACCGCGGCGGCCGCAGCGTTGGCGTCCTTGACGGTGACGGCCGACTTGGTGATCGACTGCACCACCGGGACGTGGTCCATCTCCTGCAGCGATCCCGATCCCCAGCGGCCCTCAGGGGCACGGCCGCCCATCACCACGACCGGCGAGCCGTTGAACCACGCGCTCGTGATCGCCGAGACGCCGTTGGTGATGCCGGGGCCGGCCGTGAGCGCTGCGAAGCCGGGCCGACGGGTGAGCTTGGCGTAGGCCTCGGCCGCGAACGTGGCCGTCTGCTCGTGACGGGTGTCGACCACCCGCATCCCCTGGTCGCGCGCCGCGTCGTAGAGCGGCCAGATGTGGCCCCCGTTCAACGTGAACATCACGTCGGTGCCGAACTGCAGCATCGCCGCGACCGCTTGTTGTCCTGCGTGACCGTCGATCGTCGTCCCCATGCGGCACAGCATCGCGCAGCCGCCGCCGGCGATCCGCCCCCAGGGCGCGCCGACACTGCCTGGCGGCTCGCGGCGTGTCAGGGGGCGGCGACGATCCAGCCGCGGCGCTGGAGCTCGGCGGCGAGCTGTTCGGTGGGCAGCTTGCGCACGGCGTCGTCGATCACGACCGCCACCGCCGCTGGCGCCTCGGCGGCCGACTGCTGCTCGGCTTCCTCCTGCAGTTGCTGGATGAAGGCATCGGCCTCGTCACGGCTGAACTTGCCGCCGGCCTGGCGCTGGGTGAACCCCATCGGGCCGCGGGCGTCGCGGAAGTCGCTGTGCCCGGCCTCGTTGAGCAACGAGAGCAGTTCGTTCACCTGCTTGGCGGTGGCGGGTGGACCGGAGACCTGACCGAATGACATGGGTCGATCGTACACCTGTTCGATCTCCGATGGGCGGAACCCTCCGTCCAGCGACCGCGATGAGAGATGAGTGGCTGTGGTGCGCCGATCTCTCATGGCAGTCGCCCGGGTCGGGCCGGCGATGAGAGATGAGGGCGGCACCGCCACTCATCTCTCATCGCGGTCGTTGGGTCAGAAGCTGTGGTAGCCGCCGTCGATCGTGATGACGTCGCCGGTGTGGTAGCCGCTGGCCCCGCTCGCGAGGTAGACGGCGAGGGCGCTGAAGTCGGCGGGCTTGCCCCAGCGGCGCATCGGCACACGGGGCAACACGTTGTCGACGAACTTGTCCCAGCTCAGCGCGCCGGCGGTCATGTCGCTCTCGATCCAGCCGGGCAGGATCGCGTTGCAGCGGATGCCGTGGCGGGCGTGCTCGACGGCGATCCCCTTCATCATCGAGATGACCGCACCCTTCGAGCCACCGTAGTGCTGACCCTTCTGCTGGCCGAAGTACGCGGAGCCGGACGTGGTGAACACCACCGAGCCACCCTCGCCCTGGCCCACCATTTGCTTGACCGCTTCCTGTGCCGTGTAGAACGCGCCGTCGAGGTTCACCCGCAGCACACGGTGCCACTCCTCATCGGTCATGCCGACGAAGCTCGGTGCCTTGCCGCCGACGCCTGCGTTGACGAAGCAGGAGTCGACGCGACCGAGGGTCGACACGGTCTCGGCCATCGACGCGATGACGGCCTGCTGGTCGCCCACGTCGCAGACGAGGTCGAGCACGGTACCACCGTGGGCACGCAGCGCCGCGGCGGCCGCGGCGTTCTTGTCGGGATTGGTTCCCCAGATGGCGACGGTCGCGCCGTGGGCCGCCAGACCGTCGGCCATGCCCAGACCGATCCCGCTGTTGCCACCCGTGACCAGGGCGACGTGTCCGGTGAGGTCGAAGAGTTGTGTGGTGATCGGCACGTCCCGAACGTACCGACCTGACCATGCCCCGTTCGGTACCCAGCGGTAACGTGGCTCTCGTCATGGCACTCTCCGACATCCGCGAACCCGCCGACCTGCGGAAGCTCGGCTACCCCGACGTCTACGAAGTGGCTGGCGAGATCCGCGACTTCGTGGTCCAGGCGGTAGCGGAGAACGCCGGGCACCTCGGCAGCAACCTCGGCGTGGTCGAGCTCACCCTCGCACTCCACCGGGTCTTCGACTCCCCGACCGACGCGATCCTGTGGGACACCGGCCACCAGGCGTACGTGCACAAGATCGTCACCGGTCGCCAGGCCGGATTCGAGCAACTGCGGCAGGCCAACGGCCTGTCGGGCTACCCGAACCGCGAGGAGAGCGATCACGATCTGATCGAGAACAGCCACGCGAGCACCGTGCTGTCGTACGCGTACGGCCTCGCGATCGCCCGCGACGCCGGCACCGACCCGCACCGCCACATCGTGGCGGTCATCGGCGACGGCGCGATGACGGGCGGCATGGCGTACGAGGCGTTGAACAACCTCGGGCACTCGGGCCGCCGCGTGATCATCGTGCTGAACGACAACGGCCGCTCGTACGCGCCCACGATCTCGAACCTCACCGCGGCGATGCCCACGCCCCTCGAGCAGGCGATGGACGACCATCCGAGCCTGCCGTCCCGGGTGACCGACAAGCTCGCCCACGCGCTCACCAACATCCGACTCAACCCGGTGTACGTGCGCCGCCAGCGCCGGCTCGAGCAGTTCCTGCAGAACCTGCCCTACGTCGGGCCGCAGGCCGAGAAGGGCGTCGAGGCGTTCAAGGCCGCCGTGCGCGAGTTCCTCCAGCCGCCGTCGTTCTTCGAAGCGCTCGGTGTCCGTTACGTGGGCCCCGTCGACGGCCACTCGCTCGAGGACCTCGAGGAGAGCCTGCGCAACGCCGTCGAGCTCTCGGCCGAAGGTCCGATCGTGGTGCACGTGCTCACGCAGAAGGGTCGCGGCTACCCGCCGGCCGAGGACGACGACGAGAAGAACCTCCACGACGCGCCGGTGTTCGACCCGGCGATCGGGCCGCCGCCGGCGATGCCCACCGGCTACACCCAGGCCTTCGCCGACGCGATCATCAAAGAGGCCGAGCTCGACCCTCGCCTCGTGGCGATCACGGCCGCGATGCCGGGTCCGACCGGTCTGCTGCCGTTCCAGGCACGCTTTCCCGACCGCTTCTTCGACGTCGGCATCGCCGAGCAGCACGCCGTCACCGGCGCTGCCGGCATGGCGATGGGCGGTCTGCGCCCGGTGGTCGCGATCTACTCCACGTTCCTCAACCGGGCGTGGGACCAGGTGGTCTACGACGTGGCGATGCACCGTCTACCGGTGGTGTTCTGCCTCGACCGCGCCGGCATCACCGGCCCGGACGGTGCCAGCCACCACGGCGTGTACGACATGGCGCTGCTCGCGAAGGTGCCGGGCATGCGCGTGCTGGCCCCGGCGAGCGCCGAGGACCTGCAGGTCATGCTCCACGACGCGATGTCCCTCGCCGACGAGGGCCCGGTCGTCATCCGCTACCCCCGCGGCACCGCCCATCACGTCGGCGAGCACGAGGTCGGCAGCGGCACGAAGGCCCGCAAGGTGCGCGCCGGCAGCGGCTCGGTCGCGATCCTCGCGATCGGCAAGATGGTGCCCATCGCCGAGAAGGCGGCCGCCCGGCTCGCCGAGACCGGCGTCGATGCGACCATCTGGGACGTGCGCTGCTGTGCACCGCTCGACCCGGAGATGATCGCCGACGCCGCGAGCCACGGTGCGGTGCTCACCGCCGAGGACGGCATCCGCGACGGCGGCATCGGTATGACGATCGCCGATCAGGTGCACGCGATCCGCAGCGACGTGCCGGTGCGCAACCTGGGTATCCCCGCGAAGTTCATCCCGCAGGGCGACGCCGCGAAGATCTTCACCGCGCTCGGCCTCGACGCCGACGGGGTCGCCGCTGCGGTCCGCACGCTCCTCTGAGCTCTTGCCGACGTCGTTCGGCCGGGGACACCCTCGTTGCGTAGCCTCGACCGGATGGACGACTCCTCGTACCGACGCCTGCTGATCGAACGGCGCGACCACGGCGTGGTGCTGCTGACGCTGTCGAACCCGGGCAAGCTCAACGCCACCGATGCCGTGCTGCACGCCGAGCTCGCTCGCGTGTTCCACGACATCTCCCACGACGACACCATCCGGGCGGTCGTGGTGACCGGCGAGGGCAAGGCGTTCAGCGCCGGGGGTGACCTCGACTGGATCGCCGAACAGGTGGGCAACCATGCGCAGACGATGAAGGTGATGCGCGAGGCGGGCGACATCGTGCGCACGATGATCGACTGCGACACGCCGATCATCAGCGCGATCAACGGCGTGGCCGTCGGTGCCGGTCTGGCCGTGGCCCTGATGGCCGACATCTCGATCATCGACGCCGATGCCCGCTTCACCGACGGCCACATCCGCCTCGGTGTCGGCGCCGGCGACCACGCGGTGGCGATCTGGCCGCTGCTGTGCGGCATGGCGAAGGCGAAGTACTACCTCCTGACCGCCGACTTCATCGACGGTCGCGAGGCCGAGCGCATCGGGCTGGTGAGCAAGGCGGTCGCGGCCGAGGAGGTGCTGCCCCAGGCACTCGCCATCGCGGAGAAGCTCGCCCGCGGACCGCGCGACGCCACGCGGTACACCAAGCGTGCGTTGAACCACTGGCTCCGCCAGGCGCTGCCGAACTTCGAGGCGTCGCTCGCCTACGAAATGCTCAACTTCCTCGGCGCCGACGCGGCCGAGGGCCTCGACGCCCTGCAGACCAAGCGAGCACCGGAGTTCGACCGATGACCACCACACCCGGCCCGACCAGGCCCACCCTCGACCAGATCGTCGATGGCCACGACCTCGCCGTCGAGCTCGCGTTCGCAATGAAGCTCGCGACCGCCGCAGACGCGATCACGCTGCCCCACTACGAGCAGCGCAGCTTCACCCTCGACTGGAAGGCGAACCGCACCGAGGTGACCGAGGCCGACCGCGAGAGCGAGCTCGCGATCTCCGACCTCGTGCTCGCCGAGCGCCCGCACCACGGACTGTACGGCGAGGAGCACGGCGTGGTGGGTGACGCCGGCTCGCCGTGGCGGTGGATCATCGACCCGATCGACGGCACGTCCAACTTCGTGCGCGGCATCCCTGTGTGGGCGAGCCTGATCGCGCTCACACACGTCGACCACGGCCCGCTCGTCGGCGTCGTGTCGGCACCGGCGATGGGCCGCCGGTGGTGGGCGGCCCACGGGCTCGGCGCCGTCGCCGCGACCTTCACCGGCACCGAGCGGCCGTGCCGCGTCTCGTCGGTCGCGTCGATCGCCGAGGCCCAGGTGTCGGTGACGTTCGCGAGCGGCTGGGACGATCTCGGTCTCACCGGCGAACTGGTGTCACTGCAGCAGCGCGCCCACCGGGCCCGCGGCTTCGGCGACTTCTGGCAGCACATGCTCGTGGCCGAAGGTGCGATCGATCTCGCCGTCGACGCCGTCGGTCTCATGCCGTACGACCTCGCCGCCGTGCAGGTGGTGGTCGAGGAAGCGGGCGGCACCTTCACCGATCGCCACGGCGTGCGTACCTTCGAGAGCAGCACCGCGATCAGCTCCAACGGACTCCTCCACGCCGAGGTGGCCTCGCTCGGCAGCTGACGCTCGAGCCGCCCTCGGCAGCTCGACGCTCGGAGCACGCGTGACAGACTCGTGGCGTGCACGATCTGGTCATCCGCAACGGCTTCCTCGTCGACGGCAGCGGCGCGCCCGGCAGGCATGCCGACGTCGCCGTCGACGACGGGATCATCACCTCGGTCGATCCCGCCGGCTCGGGTGCCGCCGGCCGACGCACGGTCGAGGCCGACGGCGCGCTCGTGACGCCCGGCTTCGTCGACATCCACACGCACTACGACGCGCAGGCGAGCTGGGACCCGTATCTCACACCGTCGAGCTGGCACGGGGTGACGACCGTGGTGATGGGCAACTGCGGTGTCGGGTTCGCACCGGCGGCGCCGGATCGCCACGAGTGGTTGATCGCGTTGATGGAGGGCGTGGAGGACATCCCCGGCAGCGCGATGACCGAGGGCATCACGTGGGAGTGGACCACCTACCCCGAGTACCTCGACGCCCTTGCCGCCAAGCAGCACGTGATCGACGTCGGCTCGCAGATCGCCCACGGCCCGCTGCGCGCCTATGTGATGGGCGAACGTGGCGCCGCCAACGAGACCGCGACCGACGCCGACATCGCCGAGATGGCCGTCCAGGTGGAGGCCGCACTCCGGGCCGGCGCACTCGGGTTCTCGACGAGCCGCACCCCGCTGCACCGCTCGAAGGACGGCGAGCTCGTCCCCGGCACCAACGCCGATGCGCGGGAGCTGCTCGGCATCGGCGCGGCGATCCGCCGCGCCGGCCACGGGGTGTTCCAGTTCGCCCCGGAGCACGCGATCCTGCCCGTGGCCGAGTGGCCGTGGATGCGCGAACTCGCGGCCGTCACCGGTCAGCCCGTGAGCGTCAACCTCAACCAGCCCGACCAGGCGCCCGAGGTCTGGCGCGAGGTGCTGCGGCTGCTCGACGAGGCCCAGGCCGACGGCCTGCCGATCCACGCCCAGGTCGCCGGCCGCACGATCGGCATCCTGTACTGCCTCCACGGCAGCGTCCACCCGTTGCTGTTCCACCCGGCCTACGCCGAGATCGCGCACCTGCCCATGCCCGAACGGCTGGTCGCCCTCGCCGATCCGGAACGTCGCCGACGGATCGTGCACGAGGTGCCCGACAGCGACGGTGGCTTGTTCGCCAAGGTCGTGCTCGCCAACCTCGGCCGCATCTGGCCCGTGGCCGACGGCGACATCGACTACGAACCGAGCAGCGACCAGTCGGTCGCCGCGCTGGCGGCGCGCACCGGGACGCCACCGATGGAGCTCGTGCTCGACCAGCTGGCCGCCCATGACGGCAACGGCATGCTCTACGCGCCGTTCTTCAACTACGCGTACGGCGACCTGTCGATGACGTACGAGGCGACCCTGCACCCGCACACCCGGATGGGGCTGAGCGATGCCGGCGCTCACTGTGGCGCGATCTGCGACGGCGGCACACCGACGTTCATGCTCACCCACTGGACCCGTGACCGCACCCGCGGACCCCGGTTGCCACTGGAGTACGTGGTGCACCGCCAGACGCAGCAGACCGCGCAGCTGTACGGCCTCGGTGACCGCGGTGCGGTCGCACCCGGGTTGCGGGCCGACCTCAACGTGATCGACTACGAACGTCTGAGCTTCGGGCCACCGCGGATGGCCTTCGACCTGCCGGCCGCCGGGCGGCGACTCGTGCAGAAGGCGAGCGGCTACCTGGCGACGTTCGTGGCCGGCGAGCAGACCGTGGCCGACGACGAGTTCACCGGCGCCCTGCCCGGCCGCCTCCTCCGCGGCCCCCGCTGAGTTCCGTGAGCCAGACGCCGCGTCACGCGGCGTTTCGCTCACGAACCCCAGTACTCCGTGAGCCAGACGCCGCGTGACGCGGCGTTTCGCTCACGGAACTCAGGCGATGGGGGTGGCGCCGAGGATCAAGCAGAACTCGTTGCCCTCGGGATCGGCCATCACCTGGAAGCCGCCGAGCTCGTCCCACATGACCTCGCCGAGGCGCGTGGCGCCGAGCGCTTCGACGACCTCCGT
>CAUJET010000088.1 GCA_963169665.1 Actinomycetota bacterium
ACACCCGCCACCCGAACTACTTCGGTGACTGCTGCGTCTGGTGGGGCATCGCACTGGTGGCTGCCGAGACCGGCACCGGGGCCATCGGACTGATCGGCGCCGTCGTCATGACCGTGCTGCTGCGCCGGGTGTCGGGTGTGACGTTCCTGGAGAAGACGATCGTGAAGCGTCGCGCCGGCTACCAGGAGTACATCGAGCGCACGTCGCCGTTCATCCCGCGCCCGCCGAAGCGGGCCTGAGCCGGCGGAGCGGCGGGCAGGGAGCGAGGTCAGTCCTTGCCGGGGCGCCGCTTGACTTCGGCGTTCGGGTCGCCCTTGTAGCCGGGCGGCAGCGAGGCGAGCAGCTCGGCCTCGGTGGGCTCGCGCTTGATGCGGCTCTCCGGGGGCAGCAACTCCATCAGCGCCTTCATGATCTTCTTCGTGTCGGCGTCGGGGTCCTTGTACTTCAGCGGCACTGCGGCCCCCACGCGCACCCGGACCTGCGGCGGGTCGACGAGGTTCAACACGTTGGGCAGACGAGCCGACCGCGGCCACACCTTCTCGGTGCCCCACAGCCCGATCGGGATGACCGGGGCGCCGGTGAGGGCGGCCAGACGAGCGGCACCCCACCGTCCCTTGAGCTTCGGGTCGAAGAAGGCCTTGCCGCGCGGGATCGTGCCCTGGGGCATGATCGCCACCATGTCTCCGTTGCGCAGTGCCTCGGCGGCGGCCTGGAGCGGTTCGTCGCTGCCGGTGCCGCGGTCGACGCGGATGCCGCCCATGGCGCTCGCGATCTGGCCGATCACCGGGGCGTCGAACACCTCCTTCTTGCCGAGGAAGCGCACCATCCGCTCGGTCTTCGCGATCGTGAGCGCCATCGCGGCCACGTCGAAGTAGCTGCGGTGGTTGCCCACGATGATCGCCGGGCCGCTCGCCGGGATGTGTTCGGTGCCGGCGATGTCGAACTTGGCGTAGGGGAAGAAGACGGGATGGGTGAAGCTCAGCGCGAGGCGCTGGATCTCGAGATTGACCACCGGGATCTTCGCCATGCCGTGCCCCTCGTGCTGCTCGAGCTGATCGGTCTCCGCATCGCCGGCATCCGTCGCCGCCGGCGCGCCCTTCTTGCCCGACAGGTCGAGCACGGGCCAGCGGCGTGCCGCCGCCACCAGGATCATGCGCGGGTCGGGGTTCACGACGAACGGCTTGCCCACCGAGGCGAGCAAGGGCGTGTCGTAGACGCTGTCGCTGTAGGCGAAGCTGTGCGCCAGATCGACGCCGTTCCGCTCGGCCCAGTCGCGCACGGCGGCCAGCTTGCCGGCGCTCCACACGAACGGCCCGCTGATGGTGCCGTCGTAGGTGCCGTCGGCGTTCACGCCATAGCGGGTGGCGACGACGTCGTCGAGGCCGAGAATGTCGGCGAGCGGCTTGACCAGGTCGAACGGTGTGGTGGTGGCGAGCACGATCGGACGCCCGGCGGCGCGGTGTTCGGCGAAGAGACCAGCGGCCAGCGGCTGGACGAGCGCGGCGAGGTCGGGGGCGGCCACCTCCGCCGCCCGCTGCACCGCGGCTCGGGACTTGCCCTTGGCGAGCGCAGCGCCCTGGCGGGCCAGCGCCATCGACGGCAGGGTCTCGCCGACGGTGTTGAACACCTTGTACAGCAGGGACTCGCCGGGGATCGATCGACTGACCAGCCCGGCCGCCTTCATCGCATGCGAGAAGACCTCACCGGACGCCCCGGCGAGCAGGGTGCGATCGAGATCGAAGAAGGCCGCTCCACGCGGCGTCGCCGTCGCCATGAGCAGGCACACTACGGCAGCCGCTGACGTGGGGAAACAGGTGCGGGCACGAAACCCGAAAACGGGAAAAGCGCCACTTGGGGGAAGTGGCGCTTCTCAACCGAAACCCGGCGGTTTGGGGGAACCGCCTTCATGGGTTCTTGTCGAGCGATCCCTTGGGGGAAGGATCGCTTCGATCAACATGTGAAAGTATGCACGTGAACAACTGATCTTTCAAGTTGGAATCCCGGATACTTGGTATCGTTTTTCGAGATGGATCTCCGGCAGCTCACCACCCTCGTGGCGATCGCCGACCACGGATCGTTCTCTGCAGCTGCTCGAGCGCTGTACACGGTGCAGTCCAACGTCAGCGGCCACATCGCCCGGCTCGAGAAGGAGTTGGGCGTGGTCCTCGTCGACCGCCAGCGCGGTGGGCTCACCGACGAGGGCATGGTCGTGGTCGAGCGGGCCCGGCGGGTGCTCCACGAGCTCGAGGACATCGCCGCTGACATGGCCTCTCGCGGCGACGAGGTCACCGGCGAGGCCCGGTTCGGGTCGATCGGCACCACCGCCCGGTGGCTCCTCCCCCAGCTCCTGCCCCACATGGAGAAGGTGCACCCGGGCGTGCACGTCACCGTCCACGAGGGCAACACCACGGCGCTGGTGCCGCGCGTGGCCTCCGGCCACCTCGACGCCGCGGTCGTGCACCTGCCGATCGACGACGCCGACGTCACCGTGCACCCCCTCTTCGCCGAGGACCTCGTCCTGCTCGCTCACCACAAGCACCCGCTGGCCCAGCACGACTCGATCCGCCTGCCCGCTCTCGCCCACACCCCGCTGCTGCTGCCGCCCACCGGCACTGCGCTGCGGCGCATCATCGACCGGGCCTGTGGCGCCGTCGACACTTCCCTCGTCGCCCAGGCCGAGATCGACGGCGTGCGCCTTCTCGCGTCACTCGCGTTCGAGGGGTACGGCGCGGCGATCGTGCCGGCCACCGCGATCCCCCGCTGGCTGAAGGGCGACTTCAAGCGCATCGCCGTGCCCGAACTGCCCCGCCGGGTCGTCGGATGGGTCCAGCGCAAGCGCCCGTCACCCAGCGCCCCCACGAAGGCGCTGCACGAGGCACTGCGCGACGTCATCTCCAAGCAGGGGGAGCGCCAGCCGGGCGTGCACGTCGGCGCCGACGCGTTCCCGTTCGGCACGGGCCGACTGGGCTGATCCGACTGGGCTGATCCGCCTGGGCTGATCCGCCTCGGCTGATCCGCCTGGGCCGATCCGGCCCGGCGCGACGGCTCATCCGGCCCGGCGGGCCGCGATGAGTAGGGTGACCGCCATGTCGCTCGCCATCCGTGCCCGTGTGCCCGGCATCGTCTCCGCCGACGTCCGCGACGTCGACGGACGCCCGGTCGTGTGGGTCGATGTCGATGCGACGGAGAAGCAAGGCGCCCTGTCGTCGGTGTCCTCCTCACAGATCGAGGCCGCCGCCGTCCTCGCACGCACGAAGGGTTTCCCGCTCGTCGCGATCGTGCGGTCGAGTGGCGCCGACATCGCCGAGGGCCTCGCCGCCCTGCACGGCTGGGGGCTGGCCGCTCGGGCGATCGCCGACTGCTCGGGTGTCGTCCCGGTGATCATGGTGGTCGACGGGCCGGCCGTCAGCGGACCTGCCCTGCTGATCGGCCTCGCCGACCTCGTCGTGATGACGTCGCGCTCGTACGCGTTCGTGAGCGGTCCGACCATGGTGGCCGAGTTCACCGGGGTCATGATCGACAACGAGGAACTGGGCGGCGCCTCCTCCCACGCCCGCTACACGGGTGCCGCCAGCCTGGTCGCCCCCGATCTCGAGGTCGCGACCGAGATGGTCGGACAGCTCCTGTCCTATCTCCCTGCGCACAACGACGAGGAGCCGCCCCGCTTCCCCACCGACGACCCGATCGATCGCGAGACACCCGAGGCGGGATCGGTGATCCCGGCGAGCAGCACCGGCAGCTACGACGTCCGCGACGTCATCCGCGCACTCGCCGACGACGGCGACCTGCTCGAACTGCGCGCCAGATGGGCGGCCAACGTGGTGACCGCGTTCGCCACGATCGGTGGGATGCCGGTGGGCATCGTCGCCAACCAGCCGATCTCGCTCGCCGGCACGCTCGACATCCCGGCCTCACAGAAGGCAGCACGGTTCGTCGCGTTCTGCGACGCGTTCAACCTGCCGATCATCACCCTCGTCGACACGCCCGGCTTCTACCCCGGCAAGGACCTCGAGTGGCGCGGCATGATCCGCCACGGCGCCCAGCTGGTGTTCGCCTACGGACGGGCAACCGTGCCTCGAATCTGCGTGATCCTGCGCAAGAGCTATGGCGGCGCCTACATCGTCATGGACTCGAAGAAGATGGGCAACGACCTGTGCATCGCATGGCCGTGGGCCGAGCTCGCGGTGATGGGCGCCGGCCAGGCGGCGGCGATCCTGCAGCGGCGGGCCACACCCGAGGAACGGGCTGCCTTCGAGGCCGACTACACCGAACGCCTGCTCAACCCGTACATCGCCGCCGAACGGGGGTACGTCGACGCGGTCGTCGAACCCGCCGAGACGCGGGCGGTGATCGGCCACGCCCTCGAAGCGCTGGTCGACAAGCGCGAGCGACTGCAGCCCAGGCCGCACGACAACACCCCGCTGTGACCCGCCGGCATCGTCCGGAGACCGTCTGAATCACGGCGATCGCCCCACACCTGCGGGCGTTCGACGTCGGCCGACCGGACCGTCGTCGGGTGGGTGCCCGATCGGGACTCGGTTCTGCAGGCCGGAGCGAACCGCCGCTAGTGTCACCCGCCGGGGAGAAAGCCCCGCCACTTCATCCGTGTCTTCGAGGGAGCAACGTGCCCGACACCATCACCATCACCGACGACCGCACCGGGAAGACCGTGACCGTCCCGATCACCGACGGCGTCTTCCCGGCCTCTGCGGTCCGCGAGCTCGACCCGTCGCTGTACATCTACGACCCTGCCTACATGCAGACCGCGGCGTGCAAGAGCGCGATCACGTACCTCGACGGTGATGCGGGCATTCTCCGCTACCGCGGCTACCCGATCGAGCAGTTGGCCGAGAAGAGCACTTACCTCGAGGTCGCCTACCTGTTGCTCAACGGCGAGTTGCCCACCCCGGCCCAGCTCGACACCTGGACCCACGACGTGGTCCACCACACCTTCATCCACGAGAACATGCGCAAGCGCTTCGTGGACGGCTTCCACTACGACGCCCACCCGATGGGCATGTTCGTCAGCTCGCTGGCCGCGCTCGGCACGTTCTACAACGACGCCAAGGACATCCACTCCAAGGAGAGCCGCGACAAGCAGATCCTGCGGCTCGTGGCCAAGACGCCGACGCTCGCCGCCATGGCGTACCGGTTCTCGGTCGGTCTGCCGTTCGTGTACCCGAACAACGACCTCAGCTTCCCCGCCAACTTCCTCAACATGATGTGGAAGGTCGGCGAGTACGAGGTCGATCCACGGCTCGAGCGGGCGATGGACGTGCTGTTCATCCTCCACGCCGATCACGAGCAGAACTGCGGCACCACGGCCATGCGCGTCGTCGGCTCCAGCCATGCCGATCCGTACACGTCGGCAGCCGCTGCTGCGTCCGCCCTCTACGGCCCACTCCACGGTGGTGCCAACGAGGCCGTCGTGCGCATGCTCGCCGAGATCGGCTCGATCGAGAACGTGCCGGCCTTCATCGACGAGGTGAAGAGCGGCAAGGGCAGCCGGCTCATGGGTTTCGGCCACCGCGTCTACAAGAACTACGACCCGCGGGCCACGATCATCAAGAAGACCGCGTACGACGTGTTCGAGGTGACGGGCAAGAACCCACTGCTCGACATCGCCCTCAAGCTCGAGGAGACCGCGCTGAGCGATCCGTACTTCGTCGACCGCAAGTTGTACCCGAACGTCGACTTCTACTCGGGCCTCATCTACCAGGCGCTCGGCTTCCCGGTGGCCATGTTCACCGTGCTGTTCGCGATCCCCCGCACCGTCGGCTGGTTGGCGCACTGGCAGGAGCTGCTGGAGGACAAGGACCAGAAGATCAGCCGGCCCCGCCAGTGGTACGCCGGCCCCGAGACCCGCGACTACGTGCCGCTCAGCGCTCGCTGATCTCCTCACGACTCGCCACACATCCTGATCGAGACCCGCCCGCGAGGGCGGGTCTCGTCGCGTCAGACCACGAGTCGCCCGACGAGCGTCTCGTACCAGCCCGCGGCGAGCGCCACCCCGAGCACGAGCATCACGACCGCGCTCAGGGGTGCGAGCAGACGGCCGGCGGTACGGAACGCATCGGGCACGCGACGCAGGCCGAGCGCCGCGAGCGCGACGAACGGGACCAGCACGCCGGCGGCATAGGCGACCAGGAGCACCGTCGACCGGGCGACGCCGCCGCTGCCGCTCGCTGCGCCCGCGGCGGTGAGTGCTGCACCGAGCAACGGGCCCGCGCACGGGGTCCAGGCGGCACCGCAGCCGATGCCCAGCACGAACGCCCGGGCGAACGGTGCCTCGGGCAGCACCCGCACCAGGCGGGCCGACGGCACGGTCATCCCTCGCTGCGCGGCGAACCACACGACGGCGAGCGCCACGAGGACCGCACCCGCCACGCGTTGCAGGTCACTCCCGAGGCCGGCACCGACGCCACCCACGACGA
Source organism: Actinomycetota bacterium (assembly GCA_963169665.1). Taxonomy (GTDB): domain Bacteria; phylum Actinomycetota; class Acidimicrobiia; order Acidimicrobiales; family Ilumatobacteraceae; genus VFMC01. The sequence goes on from CAUJET010000088.1 coordinate 6,435, forward strand.
CACCGAGCACGGCGAACACCGCGATCGCACCGGCAGCGAAGGCGGCCATCGCTCGCACCCGTTGCCCGACACCGGCGGCGCCGGTGAGGACGCCGACGATGCCGGGCACCAGCGGCAGCACGCACGGGCTGAGCGTCGCGGTGATCCCGGCGCCGAACAGTGCCACGATCGCGACGAGCTCGTTCACACGTCGACGCGCGGGCTCTCGGGGTCGACGCCGAGCAGGGCCCGCACGGCATCTTCCATCTCGTCGTACCGTCCCTCGCCGAAGTGCCGGCGGCGGAGGGCCCCGTCGGCGTCGTAGAGGTAGAAGGCCGGCCAGTACCGGTTGGCCCACCGGCGCCAGATCACCTTGTCGGGATCGAGCGCCACCGCGTAGCGGATCCCCTCGTCGGCGACGAACTCGGCGACCGCGTCGGGATCGCGTTCGTACTCGAACTCGGGGGTGTGGATCGACAACAGCACGAGGCCGTCCGGCGCATAGCGGTCGTGCCATGCGGTGGTGTGGCCAAGCGTGTTCCGACAGTTGATGCAGCCGAACGTCCAGAAGTCGTACAGCACCACACGACCGGCGAGGTCGACGTCTCGCTGTTCGTCGGGGATGCCGCCGTCGATGTTCAGCCACCCCGACGCCCCAGCCACCGACGGTGCACCCCCGGTGGCCAGGACGGGGAGGTCGGCCGCCTCGCGGACGACGACGGCGGGGGCGCCCGTCGCTGCATCGATCGAGGCGGGTGGGGCTCGCCGGGAGACCGCGACGGCCGCGCCCGCAGCGCCGAGGGCGCCCAGTGCGAGCGCCTCGCGCCGGCCGAGACGGACCCGACTCACGGCGCCGTCGTCGCCTCGGTCATCGAGTCCTCGGTCATCGAGTCCTCGGTCATCGAGTCCTCGGTCATCGAGTCCTCGGTCATCGAGTCCTCGGTCATCGCCTCGGTGGACTCGGTCATTGCGTCGTCCTCCATCATCGCCTCGGTGGTGTCGGTCATCGCCTCGGTGGTCTCGGTCATGACGTCGGAGCCGGTGTCCTCCATCTGCTCCTCCATCTGCTCGTTCTCCGTCGAGTCGTCGTCGCCACAGGCGGCGAGGCCCACGACGGCGGTGAGCGCGAGCAGGCTGCCGGCGGCGAGGCGCCGGGTCGTTCGGGACACGGTGGTGATGTTCACGGGTTCTCCTGAAGTGGTTCGGGTGAGGTGGTTCGGGGGCACCGATCGGTGCAGTGACCAGCCTCCGCGACGGTTCTGACCGCCCTCGGACCACCCGGGAAACATCCACGAAACTCACCCTCGATCCGCTTCCAACCGGGGGGTCGGCTCCGTATGG
>CAUJET010000089.1 GCA_963169665.1 Actinomycetota bacterium
CCTGCTGTGCGAGCCGGGCCTGGCGGTCAGTCTCAAAGGGCGCGGCCGTCTGTGCGAGGTACTCACCCGACGCGCCGGCCGCCGCCACCAACGCCGCCACGCCACCCGCCAACGCCATGCCGACCACTTCACACCCACGGACGCCCACCACTTCGACTGGATGATCGGCACCAACCTCCACGGCGAACAGGAGGACACGATCGTCAACCGGCTGGCGCTCGCCGACTTCCGAACGGTCGTCAACGACGGCATCGACCGAGGCGAGATCAGCCCCACCCAGTGGACCCACTACATCAACGGCGTCCTGATCCCCGCGCTCGACCTCCCCGAACCGCCAGCGAAGCGGAACACCCGGATCAACATCCCCCGCGCCCGACACAGCGTCGCCAACCACATCCACCAAGCGCTTGCCGCGTGATCTCATACACCGACAGACCCCACCCTCACTAACACCACGCCGCGACGACGAGCGTTCGGTTGGCTGACCAGGGCACCCAGGCACGGGAGCTGGCTCTGCATCGCAGATAGTCGGGACGCGCCGTTCAGCCGCCTTGGTGTAGGACGCTGCGGTAGGTGAGGACGCGGGGTGGGGTTGACAGAATTGCCTGTTGACATTCATGTCGGAATATCCGACAATGAATGTCGTGAAGAGTGACATCGCCGCCAAGGGTGGAATCGCCCCGCCCAAGCCGAGGAGGCCCCCCGCGCACCCTGCGGCGGCGCCGTTGGCGGCTGTCCGCACCCGTTCCGTCACGGAGCTGGAAGGTGATCTGACCGATCTGTTGCGTGCCGCTCAGCCGACGTGCGCGCTCACCGAGGTGGCTGCTGATGGCAGCCCCCGGGTGCCCAGTCTTGTGTCGGTGTGGCTGCTCAGCCAGGTCGGCAACGCGGTAGGCCGGCCGAAGTTGGTGAATCTGTCGAGGGTGCGCCGGGAGGAACTCCACAGTATCGGTGGCCTCGCCCGTCTCGTCCATCGCACGCTGCACCCTGTGCCAGCGGAGGCGAAGGCGTCGTGATCGCGCTGCCGATCGTGGCTTCGGTGAGTGAAGCGTGGACGCTCGCGCTCGAACGAGTCGTAGCCGAACCCGGTGGGCGTCTCGTACACCTCGTGTCGACCGTCGCCGACCCTGGTGCCGAGATTCCTGCGGTGCGCGGTGTGCTCGACCTGGCTCTCGAGGCGGCGGACAAGCAAGCCGTTGACACGGTCGCGGGAACGATCTTCCCATCGTCGCTGTACACGGACCCGGAGTACGGCTGGATGCCGGGTATCGCCGTCGACAAGGAGGCTGAGCTCGACGCCGCGGCCGATGCGCTGTACGCCAACTACCTCGACATGTTGCCGTTGCTCCTGACGGCGTCAGGCAACAACCGCGGCACCTACTTCGGTCGGATGGTGAGCTGGCCAGGCAAGGCCGCAGGTGGCCCCAACCAGCTTGCAGATCGAATCACCGCCCTGCGTAGCGAGCACCGCGCTAGCCGGCAGCGCAACAACACGCTCGATGTTGACGTAGCGGCCGATTCGCAGGCGATGTTGCGTGGCGTGCAGGTCTACGCGGCGACTGACAAACGCCGGCGCGGGTTTCCGTGTCTTACGCACATCGACCTGACGCTCCATGACGGCCGTCTGCATTGCATGGCGGTCTATCGTCACCAGTACTTGGTCGAGAAGGCCTATGGAAACATGCTCGGCCTGTCCGCGTTGGTGCAGTTCCTCTGTCAGCAGAGCGGCTACGAACCTGGCGAGCTCGTCGTGCACGCCACGATGGCCGACGCGCAACGGGGTGACTTTCCGGGGGTTGCCCGGCTCGCTGCTGATGCCCGCGCCGCCCTTGACGCCGCAGCCGCTGATGACCTCGGGGACGAGTCGTGACGGGGTCACCGGTTGCAGCGCTCCGCTCGGTGTGGAGTGCATCCATCGCATCGCTCGGAACGACCGCTGGCGCCGGCGTCGACTTGGTCGAGCTGGCAGCGTTCACGAGCCTGCACGCAACGGGCGGATCGGCATTTCTCGACAACGGGTGGTCGAGCGGGGAGCAGCGCGACGCGCATGGGTCAGTCGAACGGCTCGCCGCCCGATGGGCAGCCAAGGAAGCGGTTATGAAGGCGCTGCGATGCGGGATCGGCGACCTGGACCCGCTCGATATCGAGATCCTGACCGAACCGGATGGCGCACCGCGCGTGGTGCTGCATCGCAACGCCGCTGACGCCGCCGCCGCACTGGGTGTGCGCCGCTGGCACGTCTCGCTGTGCCACGAAGACGGGTGGGCCGCCGCGATAGCGATCGCGGACCGACACGAGCCGGCAGCCGGCCCTACGCAAACACACGAGGGGAACGAAGATGCCTGAACAGACCGGTGGACGACGTCGCATTGAGGACGCTCGCGCCGCAACCGAGGGTCCAGCAGCGGACGCGACTGAAGAAGCGGCGCTCGGCGCACGCTTGAAAGAGGCCCGCGAGTACATCGGCCTTCTCCAAGAGGACGTCGCGACAGTGTTGGGCATTCCACGTACCAGCGTCCACGCGCTCGAAGCGGGCAAGCGCAAGGTCACCGGGTTGGAACTGCGACGACTGGCCCGCTTGTACCGACGCCCCGTGGGGTGGCTGCTCGGCGAGGAAGAAGTCAAGCTCGACGACGCCGAACCGCTGTTTCGCGCCACCGCCACCCTGTCGGAAGAGGACAAGGAACAGGTGCTCCGCTTCGCCGAGTTTCTCGCCGCCGCAGGTAAGCCCGGCGGCGGCGGACGCCGTACGGCGCGCGGGACCTCCCCCAGAGAGGACCAGTAGCACGTCATGGCACAGCAAGGAGCACGTTGGCAGCGACGCATCCAAGCCGCGGAATCCGCCGGCCGCCTGCTCGACGAGCTGTCCGTCGACCAGACCGAACAGATCGACGTGTTCGGCATCTGCGAAGACCTCGGCCTTTGGCTCGCGTTCCTGCCGCTGGACAACCTCCTCGGTGCCTTCGTTCCTGAAGGCGTCGGCGGCGTGCTCGTTACCACGCAACGCCCGATCCCAATCCAGCGCTATACCGCCGCGCACGAAATCGGTCACTGGCGACTCGACCATGGCCACGGTGTCGCCCTCGACGGCGAAGAGCACGTTCTCGGCGCAACGACCGTCGAACGCGAGCAACTGGCGCAAGTGTTCGCCGGCAACCTCCTCATGCCCCCGCCGCTCGTGTTCGGCGTACTCGACCGCCTCGGCCTCGGCAGCGGCGCGATCCAACCGGAGCATGCCTACGCCGTTGCGAGGGAAGCCGGCGTCAGCTATGAGGCAGCGGTGCGACAGCTCACGAACCTGGAGGTCATCAGCGGCGACCAAGCAACGAGCCTCCGCGGGCACCGACCCCTTCAGGTGAAGGCCGACCTTGCCCTCGGTCGCCGCCCAGTCAACGGCTATGCCGACGTGTGGCCGGTCAACGAGGACTGGGATGACCAGCTCCTCGCGCTACGAGTCGAGGACGAGGTGGTCATCTCACTTCCCGAGAACCGCAGCACCGGCTACCGCTGGATGCTCCCCGATGAGCGCCAGCGAGTCGAGACATCAGCGGCGCCCCCACCGGCGAATGTCCAGACACCGGAAGCCGTCGATCGGCGCGTCGTCGCGGCGTTGCGAGCGCGGTTCGCGACGAACTCGACGTCTGGCCAGTACGCACGGGCTCCGGGCGTGGTGCTCGACCGCCTTCGCGCGGCTACCGGCGCGGCACAGGGACAGCTCCCATCGGTCGTCGGTACCGAAGTCGTCGGCGACGAGTACCTGCCTGCGAGGGCTTCCTGGCTGCCATCTCGCCAGGTTCGAAGGAGTCGCCTGGCGCAACACGCCGTGCCGGCGGCTGGAGACGTGACGGGGCGGTCGAGAGATAGTGATGAGCCGGTCGTTGCGGGTACCGGGCGGCGACTCCTCGGCGTGCGTTTCGCTCAACCCGGCCCGGCAACGTTGCGCCTGCAATACAGGAGTCCCTACAACGACGACGAGCCGATCGAGGAATACGTCCTGCACGCACTCGTCGAACCGCGCCACGTTGGCTTCTCCGTCGACCAACTGGCAACCGATCTCGACGAGCCTTGGACGGCTCAGGTGCGGCAACGCCACCTTGAGCGGCCACTGGATCCGCTCGAGGACGACGAACAGCTCGACGCCGTGACCGACACCGACGATCCGGCCTGACGGCAGGTCCGAGACGATCCCGATGCCGAGCAATTCCACACGCCGCGCCGCGAGCCTGCTGCTCGCCCCAGTCGACCTGCGACATCTCCTCACCCCCGACGTCCGCGCCCAGGGACCGCGACCGCTGTGCCTGCCATTTTCGGTGTCAGCGGCGCATGAAGCCGCACGCGCGACCGCGGCCGCCATACCGGCAGAGGCGCTGGCAGTCGAGCCGCTATGGCAGCACTGCGTCCATGGGGGAGTAGCCAGCCACGACGGCACGACTCTCCATGCGGTCGCCACCGCCGCCGGCGGCACCGGCCAGACCCTCGCGACGATCTGGCCATACAACGAAACGCTCGGCTCAGGCACGGAACCAACGCCGGCCTCCGCAACCGTCGGCTCGTTCAACACCGCGGAGCTCTTCGACGTGCCGCTCGCACACGACGGCGTCGAGGACGACCTCGAGGCCGCCCTCACCGCCGGTCTCCCGCTCGTGGTCGTCGTCGAAATCACCGCCGAGTTCGAGAATCCCGGCGCCGATGGCGAGATCGACGTTCCGGCGCTCACCGCGCCCGTCAACGACTACCACGCGGTCACTGCGGTCGGCGCTGCGACCAACGCCGCCGGAACTGCTCGGCGGCTGCTGATCCGCAACTCGTGGGGGCCAGGTTGGGGTGCTGGTGGCTACGGCTGGCTCCCGTACGACTACCTCGTCGCGTTCGCCGTGCAGGCGGCCGCAATTGATCCCACCACGCTGGCGACCCGATGAACGCCAACCCAACCTCGAAAGCCGCCGCTATGGACCTCAGCACGTATCAAGAGCTTGCCGGCTCCACCGACATTCTCACCAAAGACGACCCGCTGATGCCGCTACTCGGTCTCGCTGGTGAGGTCGGCCAGCTGATCGCCGAGTACAAGAAGCGTCAACGAGACGTCCACGGCTACCGCGCGTTCCAGGAGGAAGTCCGTGAGGAACTCGGCGACATCTTGTGGTACGCCGCAGCGCTCGCCCGACACAACGGCCTCGATCTCGGCGACATCGCCAAACGCAACCTGGCCAAGACCCACGACCTATTCCGATCGGGCGATGCCCTCCCGGTCCATGAACTGTTCGACGCCGGGCTGTCCGATGATCAGCGACTGCCTGACCGCCTGACCGTCACTCTCGTCGAGAACGAGGAGACCTCCAAACGTGGTGAGCGGGTATTGCGCGTGCGCATGTACGCGGGCGAAACCGCGGTCGGTGATCCACTCGACGACAACAGCGAGCACGACGACGCGTACCGCTACCACGACGTGTTCCACCTGGCTCACATGGCCGTGCTCGGCTGGTCACCGGTGATGCGACGCCTCCTCGATCGCAAACGATGGAATCAACCCTCGATCGATCGAATCCAGGACGGAGGTCGTGCCGCAGCCATCGAGGAGGGCCTGACCGCGTACGTGTTCACCATGGCTGGCGACCACTCCTACTTCGCGAACCTCGAACATGTTCCGCCGAGCATCCTCAAGGTCTGCGCCAAGATGACCGGCCACCTCGAGGTGTCCAACCGCAGCATCGCGGACTGGCACCAAGCGATCCTCGCTGGTTACGGCGCCTTCCGCCATGTAGTCGAGCACCGTGGTGGCACGCTTACCGCCGACCTCATCGGCCGAACCCTCACCTATGACGCACCACCCACCTGATCGAGGCCGCCAAGGCCGCCCTCAGACGAGCGCCAGCTGCTCCATCCCTGCCAGCTTGGGCTCGGGCGCTCCCGGGTGCAGACCCCACTTGGGCGGGAAGCATGGGCACGGTAAGGGACCGAGCGCCTTGAACGTCTGCTTGATCCGCGTTCGACCCGCCACACCCGGATACTCAGGATGCGCGACGCGCGAGTACTTGCTGATCTCGCAGAGCAGGTTCTGCACGTCGATGAGATGTAGGCGACGGCCGAACAGGCCGCCGAAGTCCAAACCGAAGTGCTCGAACCAGTGTTCCTGCTGTTCGGTCATCGCTCGAATGACATCGGGAGCGCGACGCAGATCCATCCGGGGGAATACCTTCGAGAGACCATCGAGGGCGCCGGGCCCGGCGACAACGAACTCATCCTCATCATGATCGACCACCGTGGCGTAACAGAGGTCAACAGCGAACTGGAAGGCCAAGAAGTCTCCGAGGCCAGGCACACCCCGCAGCAGCAGAAACAACTCCTCCAGCCCGCTGCTCGAACGAACCCGCTCGGCGAGACCACCCTCAACGAGATCGAAAGCTAACCGCAGATGGCCAGCGTGCTTCGGTGCTCCCCAGCCCGGCAGAGGCGGGACGATGTACGCGTTGGAGTACACGCACCGACCGCTGTCACGAGCCCGAGAGAGCAGGGCGTCGGCCCGGGCAGGATCGAATGACCCCAGGCTGATCGGCCCGAACTCCGCCTCCAGAAGCTCCCACGTCTCGATCCGATTGAAGAACTTGAACAGCAGCACACGGAAAACCACCTCTTCCGCGCTGGTGTCGCCCGCATAGATCACGTCGCGGATCAGGTACTGGCTCACACGGTCGGACGCACGAAAGACGTTGGTGAACCGGAAGGAGCCCAGAATTGCGTCGCGCGTCCATGGTGCCGAAGCACCCCTCAGGCGCAGTTCGTACATCGACTGACGCTCCGCCGCAAACCGCCAGTACGTCTCGAACACCGGGCTTGGATCGGGCAGTCCATTCATCGCAGTGCAGTCTCTCGCACGATCGTGTTGACTTGGCGGACCCGTCGCTTCTCCTGCCGAGTCGTCTTCATTCGATAGGTCAAGCCGCGTGTCAGACTCGGCGGCACTCGCGACCACGCGCGTTCGGCAAAGCCCCGGCGGCCTTTCATCAGATCAGATGCCTTTCGGAGCCGTTGGGTCGCAAAGCGCACACCGCGACATCCGTCAGCCTTACCGGAGCGATGAGCCGCCCCGACCCGCCGGATGGGTCAGAGGAGAGGGAAGTGTGCCACGTCGGTTCGCGCAAGGCCCACGTCGTGAGATCCTGATCGGCTGGAGCCTCGACCATGCTGGCGACACATTCGTGTTTCGAGAATTCGGCGGACAGTTGCTGGCCGAGGTGTTTGCCGACTCCGTTGTCGTCGTTGTCGGTGATGATGGTGATGTCGAGGTTGTCGCGAGTAGCGACGTTGGCGATGCGGGCGGCGACGGTGGGGTCGAGGGCGTTGGTGCCGAGCAGGCCGACGGATCGGTATCCGGCTTGGGCGGCGATGAGGGCGTCGGGGATGCCTTCGCATACCAGCAGCTGGCCTGGCTGGGTGATGCTCGGCGGAACGGCCCACGTGAGCCTCGGGTTCGGGGCGAGCGCCGCCGAGGGGTTGTCGTACTTGCCATACCCGGGCCTCGGTTCGAGCGCTCGTGTTTGGACGTAGCGGATTTGGCCGTTGACGTCGAGGGCTGGGAACGTTGCTCCAGGGCCGGCCCCGTATGGGATGCCGCGTGATCGGCGCAGCCGGTCGCGGCCGGGGTCGGCGCCGACGTGGTTGGCGCGGAGTACGTCATCGCCAAGGCCCCGGTTGTGGAGCCACTCGCGCACGGGCGTGCCGAGCGGGGACCATAGCAACCGGGCGCAGATGTTCGCGTAGGCGACGACTCGCTCATCGAGTACTACCGCGGGCGGCAGCGTCGGCTTGCGTGGCGCGATTGGTGGGAGCAGGCGACCGGGCTGCAACCCTGCTCGTGTCGCGAGCTCCTCGATCGCCTCGGCGCGGGTGTTGCCACGGACGGCTTGGACGAGGTCGACGGCATCGCCGCGATGGCGTTGGTCGCCGGACCAACACCGCCAACGCGCGTGGCCACGCTGGTCGCGATGCATGGTGACCGAGGCGTGGTTGTCGTCGTGATCGTTGAGCGGACAGTGCCAGCGACGTGCACGCTGGTCGGGCTGGGCGAACTCGTCCAACAGCGCAGCGAGGTCGGTGCGCGCCAGAATGTCGTCGATCGGCCAGCGAGTCGTCGCCGGCGGGCGACTCACCCGACACGCTCCCCCAAGCCCGCGCCGAGACCGGATGTCCTTAGGCCCGTGGGTTCGTTGACGGGATCTTGGGGCTGTGGCTGCGTTGTTCCAGCGTCGGTGGCCTCTATGTCGACGTCAGCGGATTCCGACCAGAGTTCACCCTCGCTGACGGTCTGTCGCATCTGGGCTACTC
>CAUJET010000090.1 GCA_963169665.1 Actinomycetota bacterium
AGAGGGGGGTGTCATCGAAATCGGGGTGGCTTGTCGCTGCGAGCGCCACGATGCCCTGATCGGCGTCGAAGCCGATGGTCGATGAGTTCAGCGTCGTGGGCCACACGTAGGACCACACCGGTGCTTGGTCCAGCGCCCCGACCAGCTCGGGCATCCTGGACCCTGCATTCGCGACCACCTCGGAACGGAACACGACGTCATCGCCGTCGGTCGTCACTGCGGTGAGGACCAGATCGAACGCGGCGTCGGCGGACTCGGATACTCCCGAAGTGATCGCGCCCGCTGGGTGCTCGTGGTCTGTGTCGCTTCTGTGCTCCGGGTCCACGTCGGTGTCGGCGGGAGCGTTGGTTGCCGCGCTGGGTGGTGGCTGCTCAGTCGCCGTGGGGGCGGCGTTGTCGTCGCCGCACCCGACGGCGACGAGCGCGAGGGCAGCCGTCAGGCTCAGGGATCGGATCTTGTTCATCAGTAACCTCCGTTACATCGGCATCCTATGTAACGGAGAATGTATAGGAAACCTATGAATAGTGCAACGGGTAGTTTCGGTCGATGTGTGGCCCTGGCCGCGGTCGCCGTCGTGCAGTGCCCTCTCGACGCGCCCCGGTGGCGTTCCTCGATCGGCACTGCGGAGGCCGGAACGACTCCATCAACAACCCGCCCCGGATGCCGGGCGCGCGGTTCTGCGGTGTGGTGCGTTTCCTGGTGCTGACCGCAGGCGCGATGTCGTCTCAGCGCGTCTCGCGGTTGACGAGCAGCGCGATGAGTTGGGCGAGCGTGGTGGCGGGTCGGAGGTCGTCGGCATCGATGGGGGTCAGGCTGCGTTCGCCGTATTCGTCGGCGAGCAGGTCGACGAGGTCGTAGAGCGCGAGTTCGTCGGGGTAGCCGCAGTCGGCGAGTGTGGTGGTGCTGTCGATCTGGTCGAGGTGTCCGGCCACGAGGGTGATGATGTCGTCGGGGTCGATGTCGTCGCGGTGGCTATGGGTTTCGGCGACCATCGGGGGCTCCTGGGGTGGTGTGACACCGAGCTGGGTGGCGTGGACGCGGGCGACGTTGTGGGCGAGCGCTCGGGCCCGTTCGGTGTTCGGGCCGTTCCAGCCGGCGGCGAGCGTGTGGTTGAACAGGGTGAGCCAGCGTTCGAAGTGCGCCGAGGTGAGCGGCGCAGCGGCGTGGGTGTCGGCGTGGCGGGCGAAGGGGTTGCCGCTGTAGCCGTCGATGCCGAGGAGGGCTCGCGCCCAGAACGCGGTGAGTTTGGGGAGGTGCGTGGTCCAGTCCACGTGTGCGATGTCGTTGAACACGGGCCCGAGCAGATCGTCGGCGTTCACGTCGCGGTAGAAGCGGTGGACCATGTCGCTGATCTCCTCGACGGTGTCGAGGTCGGGGTAGGTCACAGAACGGTCCTCCTCCGGGGCTGCGGGTCCGCCCAGGCGGCGAGAAGACAGAGTGCGGCCACCTTGGTGACCTCGACGATGCCGTAGACCGTGTGGAGATGTGAGGGCGGTGGTTCGATACCGGCGATGATCGAGGCGACGCGTTCGTCGAGTTCGGGTTGCAGCCAGGCGGACTGCACGACGACAGCGACAGCGACGACTGCGGCGGCCGTCAGTGCGCGCCGCCCGATGCTCTGCTGGTGCGTGGCGGTGCGCCAGATGAGAACGGCGAGCAGCCCGGCGAGGACCCACTCGAGGTAGGCGAGGGCATGGAACGTGGCGCGGCCGACATCGAGTGCGACGGGACGGGTGAGGGAATCAGCGGTGAACTTGACCGGGGTGGCGAGGAACGAAACACCGATCACGATGCCCATCCACACCAAGGCGAGGGGGCGGATCATTCGCCGGTCCTGTCACCGACGTCTGTCGACGCGACCGGAGCTCGTGGGAACTCGAGGCGTTGGAGTTCGATGACGGCGTCTGGCACGGCGGTGAGCTGGTAAAGCGCGCCGGCGACGAGCACCGCTCGCGCGTGAGCGGCGAGCGGGCGGTCGCTGTGGCCGCGACCGCCCACCCGGACCGCACCCGACTCAACGGTGAGGACAGTCCATGCCGTCGGGGTCATCACGGTGCACGGACGCGGGTCACCGATGTGTCGGCGGCGCACGGGGCCAACGGCGATGAGCCCGACGGGGAGTTGCGCTCGATCGCAGAGCGCACAGTCCGCCGGTTCGTCGTCGTTGACTGCGCTGGCCGATTCGTTGACCGGGTGTCCGCAGTCGAGACGAAGCCAACTGCCGTGGTCGAGGTCGATCGTTTCGATGCTGCGTCTCATGCGATGGTCTTGCTTCCGTGACCCTGATAGGTAGTCTTATAGTATGCGACTTGAGGTTACGCGCAAGAGCGACCTGGCAGTTCGGGCGCTGCGATCACTCGCAGATCATGGGGGCCGGGTGAAGGGTCCGGTGTTGGCCGAGACGGTGGGGTCGACGTCGGGGTTCGTGTCCCAGGTGCTCCATCCGCTGGTGCGTCAGGGTTGGGTCCGGTCCGATCCGGGTCCGGCTGGCGGGTATTCGTTGGCGGTTGACCTGACGTCGGTGTCGGTGCTGGCGGTGATCGAGGCGGTCGAGGGTCCAACCGAATCGGGTCGGTGCGTGTTGGCCGACCGGCCGTGCAACGAATCGGGGACGTGCGCGTTGCATGTGCCGTGGTTGCGGGCCCGGGCGCAGTTGCTCGGCGAGCTCGCCGCGACGTCGGTGGCGGAGGCGTCGATGGTGACCGAGGACGCCCGATGACGACGGTCGGTCCTGACGCGGGCGCCGCTGCGACGGCTGTTCGACCGGTGGCGCCGTGGCGTCAGGTGGCGATACCGACCGAGCATGGTGGTTGGAGCCTGACCGCGGAGCCGGTCGTGTTGGGCCTGCTGGTTGCGTGGTCGTGGCCCGGCGCCGCGCTGGGTGTCGCGGCGATGTTGGCGTTCGTCGCCCGGACGCCGCTCAAGTTGGTGCTGGTGGACCGATGGCGGCATCGCTGGTTGGATCGCAGTCGTCTCGCGTTGCGGATCGCGGCGGTCGAGATCGCGTTGATCGTCGTGCTGGGCGCGGTGGCGGCAGCGACGTCGCCGAATGGCTGGTTCTGGGTGCCGTTGGCGGCGGCGGCCCCGCCGGTCGGGATCGAGTTGTGGTTCGACATGCGGTCGCGTGGCCGCCGGCTGGTCCCGGAGCTGGCCGGCACGGTCGGGATCGGTTCGGTGGTGGCCGCGATCGTGCTCGCCGCGGATGGATCGGTGGCGTTGGCCGTCGGGTTGTGGGTGGTGGTCTCGGCTCGAGCGTGCGCCGCGATCCCGTACGCGCGCACGCAGGTCTTCCGCGCCCACGGCCGCACCGTCACGTTGTGGCACAGCGACCTCGCCCAAGTGGCCGCGCTGGCCGCGGTGGTCGCCGCGTGGATGCTCGACGCCGTGCCGTTCGCTCCGGTCGTCGCGGTGCTGGCGGTCGCGATGTTCAACATCGTCGCGGTGCGCGGGCCGGTGCGACGGGCCGTCGTGATCGGCATGCAGCAGATGGCCTTCGGCATCGCGGTCACGGTCGTGACCGCGTTCGCGGTACTCGCATGAACCAACGACAGGAGCACACGATGCCCTCAGCAATCGACCCGACCTCCACGCTGGGGGAGCTGGTGAACGCGACCCCGGCGCTGGCGGCACACCTCGACCAGCTCGGGATGGACTTCTGCTGTGGCGGGCATCGAAGCCTGGTCGAGGCCGTCGCGGCGGCCGGCCTCGACCTCGACGAGGTTCTCGCCGTCCTCGCCGCCGTCAGCTCAGAGCCCGACCCCGCGACGGTGGCCTGGGTCGAGATGAGCCCGGTCGAGCTGGTGGACCACCTCGAGACCACGCACCACCGGTACTTGAGTGACACGTTGCCGCGCGTCGGGGCACTGGTCGACAAGGTCGCGGCGGTCCACGGCGACCGGCACCCCGAGCTGGTGATGGTGCGGTCGTTGTTCGCCGAGCTGCGAGCTGACCTCGAGCCCCACCTGGTGAAGGAGGAGCGTGTCCTGTTCCCGATGATCCGTGAGCTCGCCACGGCGGCGTTGGCGCCGAGGTTTCATTGCGGCACGCTGGCCAACCCGATCCGGGTGATGCTGACCGAGCACGACACCGTCGGCGATCTCCTCGCCAGACTTCGGGCCGCGACCGCCAACTACTCGGTGCCGGCAAATGGCTGCGCCAGCTACCACGCCCTGTACGCGGCGCTCGCCGAGATCGAGGCCGACACCCACTTGCACGTCCACAAGGAGAACAACCTGCTGTTCCCCGCGGTGCTCGCCACCGAAGCCGCCCTCGCGCGTGGTGCTCTATGAACACGGATCTGGGCGGCGACCCGCCGTGCTGGGCCCACCTCGTCGACGACGATCCGACACCATCGGGGTCTGGTGATGTCGGCCAGGTGGTCGCCATCGACCTCGGCGCGACCGACACCCGCGGCCGGTCCGGGGTGGTCTGGAGCCTGCCCCACGGCGGCGACCTCGACGTCAACCTGGTGCACCTGCGACCCAACGACAGCATCGGTGCGCACGTCAACAACGAGGTCGACGTGGTGATCGCCGTGTTCGCCGGACGCGGCCAGGTCTCGATCAACGGCGCCAGCCACGACCTGCGAAGCGAGGTCCTCGTGGTCGTCCCGAAGGGCGCTCGGCGCGAGATCCGCGCCGGCGCCGACGGGATCACCTACCTGAGCATCCATCGACAACGCCAAGCCCTCGTCATCGGTATCCGCCCGAAACAGTCCGATGACCGGTGACCTCCCGTCATCGCCCATGGCTCGGGTGGCGCGGACCGTCGCGACGGCGTCGCGATCGGTGGGTCGTCGATGAGCGGCGCGTCAGCTCCGGCGCATCGGGGCAGGGACCTCGATGACCGGGTCGAGATCACTGAATTCGTCACCCGCTTCCACCGTGCGATCGCCCAGGACGACCAGTTCCACCGCTACTTCCACACCATCGCCAACGTCGACTGGCACGCCCACACCCTCGACCTCGCCGACTTCTGGACGGCGGTGCTGCTCGGCGAACCACACCAGCATGCGGTCGAGACCATCGAGGCGCACCGGTGGCTGCACGACACTGAACCATTCGACGACAACCTGTTCGAGTTGTGGGTCGAAATCCTCGTCGAGACCCTCGACGGCGGCTGGAACGGACCGATGACCGAGTCCGCACGACGGCGCGGTCGCGGCCTCGCCTGGGCCATGGCGAAAGGTCTCACCGGCCACACCCCCCGCCGAACAGCATGAACAACGACTCGCCAACGCCACGACCCGACGACCCTCGACGACGGCGCCCACCAGTCGGTGACGCGCCGTCGCACCCGCCGCTCGCCGCAGCGCTGCTGATGATCGGGGTGGTGCTGTTCCTGGTCGTCATGTCGGTCGTCGCCGTGATGTGACCCGGCCGACGGTCGACGCGCGCCCGTTTCAGGCCGGGATCGGTTCGTGTTCGGGGCAGTCGACACGCAGGTCCCGGTCCGCCAGCGCGGTGGCGAGGAGCAGGCATCGCGCCCGTGATCGAGGCCCGGGCGGCTGGTAATGGCGGCAGCTGAGACAGCTGCGATTGACCGTGATCACCCCGGCCGCCTGCAGTCGGGCGATCTCACCCAGCAGGACCCGCAACGTGGTGGCCCGGTCAGCGTCGGTGCCGGGACCTGCGGCGAGCAGCGGGGCCAGTTCAGTTGCGGTGTCGGCCGCGAGGCGGTCTCCGTCGTCGGTGAGCGCGACGAGGGTGCTGCGCAGATCTGCGGGATCACGGTCGCGTCGGATCAACCCGCGCTTGTCGAGCACCGTGACGGCGTCACTGACGGTGGGTTGGGACACGTCGAGCTCGGCCGCGAGGTCACCGACGCGGCGTGGCCGCCCATCGGCGAGCGTCTCGATCACGCTCAGGCCGAGCAGCGACACCTCATGGCGCGTCGCTACGTCTTGCCGCGCGGCGCGCAGCGCCCGGCCAAGTCGTTCGACGGCGGCGAGCACCTTGCGGTCGAGGTCGGCGCTGTGGCTCATGACCCCATTGTCGCCTGCGCGGCGGCCCGCCGGGTCACCA
>CAUJET010000091.1 GCA_963169665.1 Actinomycetota bacterium
AAGGCGCTCGCCCACCGCTTCCACGCAGCGGGCGCCCGTGTGGTCGCCGCCGACCGAAACGGCGAGGGTGCGCAGCGCACCGCAGAGGAACTCGACGCCCTGCGCCCCGGGAGCGCGCTCGGCGTGACAGCCGACGTGGGCACCGAGGCCGGCAACGTCGCGCTCATCGGCGCGGCCGACGACGCGTTCGGCCAGATCGACCTGTTCTTCGCCAACGCCGGCGTCGGCACGGGCACCGACCTCGACACGCCGGAGTCCGTCTGGGAGACGGCGTTCGCCGTGAACACCCATGCGCACCGCTGGGCCGCCAAGCACCTCGTACCCGGCTGGGTCGCGAGGGGCGACGGCTACTTCTGCTCCACCGCGTCGGCCGCCGGTCTGTTGAGCCAGATCGGGTCGGCGCCGTACTCGATGACCAAACACGCCGCCGTCGCCTTCGCCGAGTGGCTGAGCATCACCTACGGCGACCGCGGCGTGAAGGTGAGCTGTCTGTGCCCGCAGGGCGTGAACACCGACATGCTCAACGGCGGTGACCTCGGTGGCGACAACCTCGGCGGCAGCGTGGTCCGCTCGGCCGGCGTGGTGCTCGAGCCCGCCGACGTGGCCGAGGTGGTGCTGCAGGCGATCACCGACGAGCGGTTCCTGATCCTCCCCCATCCGGAGGTGGCCACGTACGTGCAACGCAAGGCGACCGATGTCGAGCGGTGGCTCGGCGGGATGCGCAAGCTCCAGGCCCGCATCGCCGGCTGACCGTCGACACCCCCGACACCCCCGAACGGCCCGTGCGCACCCGCACCGAACCACTGACGACGCGATGACCGACCCCGTCGTGCTCGAACGCCTCGGCCTCCGCAAGGGCAAGGCGATTCGCTTCCGCAGGACATCCGCGGGACGATGGGTCGAAGGTCGCATGTGGGGGATCGCTCCCGATGGCAGCATCAAGCTGTACGACCCGGACGGTTCCGCGAGGAACCTGCGCCCCGACGCCGTCGAGGTGCGCCGACCCGGCAACAAAGGACGACTTCGATGGCAACTCGTGAGCGACGTCGCGGTCACGTGGGAGCAGCTCGAGCTGTTCTGATCGGCTGCTCCGGCCTGCTGCTCGGCCTCATGGCCGGCGCACTCCTCTCGCTCGGCACCACCGCGTCACCGATCTCCGGTGCGTCATCGGTGGAGGCAGCCGACAAGTCCTTCGCCATCGATGCACTCGCCACGGTGGCCGAGCTCCGGTCCGACGGCTCGATGTTCGTCACCGAGCGGGTCACGTACCGCTACGACGGCGGCCCGTACGAGTTCGGGATCCGCAGCTTCCAGCGCAACCGGAACCAGATCGACGACTTCACCGCGGCCGACGAACAGGGGCCGCTCGAGGTCATCGAGCCCGCCGACTCGATCAGCGGCGACTGGGAGTGGAAGCTGCGGGGGCCGACGTCCGACGCGACCGTCACCTACACGCTCACCTACCTCGTCGATCCCATCGTGATCCCGGGACTCGACGTCACGGAGCTGAACTGGCAGTTCGTGGGCACCGATCACCCGGGCATCGGACGGGTCGACATCGACCTCCGCTTCCCCCTCGTCGTCGTGCCGTCCACACCCGAGTCACCGGACACCGACGTGAACGTGCTGCGCGGGTGGGCACACGGCCCGAGCAACGGCACGATCCGGCTCGAGGTGTCCGAGGTGATCGCATCGGTGCGCGACGTCCCCGCCGGCCAGTTCGTCGAGATCCGTGCGGTGGCCCCGTCGACCGCGTTCACGATGCTGGGCAGCGAGAATCGGCTCGCCACGATCATCGCCCAGGAACGTCGCTACCAGGACACGCGAGCCCAGCAAGCCGACGACCAACGCAACGGATGGGCCCTCAGCTCGCTGCTCGCCGCCCTCGGGGCGGTCGGCACCGGCGTGCTCTGGCTCGTCGGCGGGCGCGAATCGACGAGCCGCGAGGTCCTCGGCGACTACTGGCGCGAGCCGCTCGACGAGCCGCCGGCCGTCGCGCTCGCCAACCTGCACCGCGGCTCGGTCGACCAGGGCCACACGGTCGCGGGCACGCTGGTCGACATGGCCCAACGCGGCTATCTGCGCATCATCGGCGAACGCGAGGAACGCTTCGGTCCCGACAAGGTCGTGCACCGATACCACTGGCTCGGCAAGCCCTTCGCCGACGACGTGCTGCCCTACGAGAAGGACCTGCTCGAGATGGTGTTCCGGGGCGCCACCGAGACCACCTCGGAGGACGTCACGAGCTGGGCGAAGGAGAACCAGACCGAGGCCAAGCGACTGCTCGACGGCGTCACCGCCGGGGTGAAGGCCGAGTACGACCGGCGGGGCTATGCCGATCAGAGCAACCGCGCCCTCGTCGGGCTGCTCGCCGGCGTGTGCGGTGGCGTCGCCGTCGCCGGCTGGATCGTGAAGGCGACCACCGGCTACGGGCTCGGCTGGTGGGGCGTCGCACTGGCCGCCGGCCTGTTCGGCATCGGCGCCAAGCTGCTGTCGAACCGCAACCAGGCATCGGTCGAGTCGGCCGCCAAGGCGGAGGGCCTGAAGCGCTACCTGAAGGACTTCTCGCGCCTCGAGGACGCACCGGTCGGCCACCTGATCCTGTGGGAGCGCTACCTCGTGTACGCCGTCGCGCTCGGCGTCTCGGCCGAACTGGTCCGCGGGCTCGCCCTTCGCCTGCCCCAAGTGGTCGCCGATCCGGCGTTCGGCGCCTGGTACGTCGGCACCCACGGGCGCTTCGACGGGTTCGATCAGGTGGAGACCTCGTCGGGTTCGTCCTTCGTGGCGGCGAGCACGCCGAACAACACCGGCTCCGGCGGCGGCTTCTCCGGTGGGGGCGGCGGCGGCGGAGGTGGCGGCGGCTTCGGCGCACGCTGAGTCGTCGCAGTACGTTGCGGCCATGGCCGTACGTCTCGATCCCTCCGACGAATACATGCACGAGTTGGGCCCGGAGTCCAACTTCAACGAGAGCATGTACATCAACTGCTTCGATCCCGAACAGCAGGTGGGCGGCTGGTTCCGCATCGGCAACCGCGCCAACGAGGGCTACGCCGAGATGACGGTGTGCCTGTACCTCCCACCCGCGGATGGCCAGGAAGGTCGCAGCGTCGGCTTCATGTACAAGCGGCCCGCGATCGACAACAACGACCGCTTCGACGCCGGCGGCCTCACGTGGACGATCGTCACGCCGTTCGAGGAACTGAAGATCGACTACACCGGCAAGGTCGTGCTGCTCGACGAGCCCGAGCAGATGGCGAACCCGAAGGAGGCGTTCACCAACAACCCGTACGGCGAGTGCGAGGTGCACCTCACCTTCACCGGTCAGGGACGCCCGTCGATGTTCGGCGGCGAGCCCGACACCCCGCACGAGGCCCCCGGCGAGGAGTTCGCGAAGGGCCACTACGAGCAACTCATCCAGGGCCACGGCACCATCCGCGTGGGCGACCGCGAGTGGGAGATCGACGGGCACGGCCTGCGCGACCACTCGTGGGGCCCGCGCTACTGGCAGGCGCCGTGGTACTACCGCTGGCTCACTGCCAACGTCGACCGCGACTTCGGCTTCATGGCCAGCCGCGTGGCGAAGAAGGACGGCCCGGGCACCCGCGGCGGCTTCGTGTGGGAGCAGGGCGAGATGCACTACTGCGACGACGTGAGCATCACCACCGACACCCGCGGCGAGGAGAGCTACCACGACCGGATCACCGGCGTGTTGCGCTCCACCCGGTCGGGCAAGGAGTGGAGGTTCAAGGGTGAGGTCATGGACCTGATCCCGCTGCGCAACCGGCGCCAGGATCCCGACGGCAACTGGCTCATGACGCGCATCAGCGAGGGCATGACCAAGTGGACCGTCGAGAGTGGGCCGTACGAGGGCAAGGTCGGCTACGGCTTGAGCGAGTACCTCGACCAGATCATCGACGGCCAGCCGGTCGGTATCGCCGAATAGCTCCGTCCCCCGGCGCGACCAGCGTCGGTCGCCCGGGTCAGGTGAGGGCGGGGTAGGCGAGGAACCTCGCCGCGACCGCCGCGTCACCGACCACGTCGATCGACGACGCCGGGCGGCGACGCCACAGCGCGAGCAGCAGATCGCTCGCCGAACCCCGCAGCGCGCAGTCACCCTTCGCGTGGGCACGCTCGATGTCGTAGGTGCCCTCGCCGTTGAGCACCACCGTCCACTCCCCCGGCACGTCGCCGCAGTGGAGGTGCACCGAACCGCCCGGCGCCACGGTGCCCTCCGCCGCCTCGTCGGCGAACCACATCAGGAACTCGTCGATGCCGTCGCTCGCGAGGTGCGGTTCGACGCCGGTGTCGAGGCCGGCCGCGGCCTCCGCATCCCACCGGTGGATCGCGGTCTCGTGCGCCATTCGACGGATGACGAACCCAGCGGTCTTGTCCGTCGACCAGGTCCAGTTGGGATGTGCGGGATCGGCCGCGGTCAGGGTCGCCACGGTGGCGCGCAGCCCGTCGCGGTACCACTCGACCAACTCGGCATCGGCTGGGCGTCCGGGCTGCTCGTACCCCTCCCACGTGTCGCGCTGCTCGGCGACGATCGTCCGCCAGAAGTGGTGCACCTCGCCGAGGTGGTACACGAGGTCGGCGAGGTCCCACCCGGGGCACCCCGGCACGGGAGCGCCGAGGTCGGCGTCGCCGCACATCTGGGCGAACACCTCGCCGTCGCGGGCGAGGGCCTGGAGGAAGTCGTGCGTCTGCATGGCCGCGATGCTCGCGCATCCGCGAGCGGCGCGCCGGCGTCGGGTCAGGCGTTGCGGATCGCCGCCGCCGACTGCAGGCCGAGGTCGGCGATCGCCTGCTCGCGCATCTCGACCTTGCGTACCTTGCCGGTGACGGTCATCGGGAACTCGGTGACGAACGAGACGTACCGCGGGATCTTGAAGTGGGCGATGCGGCCCCGGCAGAAGTCGCGGATGTCGTCGGCCCCGACGGTGGCGGGGTCGACGGCATCGGCGAGTCTGACCCAGGCCATGATCTCCTCGCCGTACCGCTCGTCGGGCACGCCGATCACCTGCACGTCCGCCACCGCCGGGTGCGTGTACAGGAACTCCTCGATCTCGCGCGGGTACACGTTCTCGCCGCCGCGGATGATCATGTCCTTGATGCGGCCGACGATGTTCACGTACCCCGCGTCGTCCATCACGGCCAGATCGCCGGTGTGCATCCAGCCGGTCGCATCGATCGACTGTGCGGTCTTCTCCGGTTCGTCCCAGTACCCGAGCATCACCGAGTACCCACGTGTGCAGAACTCGCCCGGCTCGCCGAGCGCCACGACGTCGCCCGTGCCGGGATCGACGATCTTGATCTCCACGTGCGGCGCGGCGCGACCGACGGTGCCGCACCGACGGTCGAGGGTGTCGTCGGTGGCGGTCTGGGTGCTGACCGGCGACGTCTCCGTCATGCCGTAGGCGATGCCCACCTCTGGCATGTGCATCGTCGAGGTCACCTGCTTCATCACCTCGACCGGGCAGGGTGAACCGGCCATCAACCCGGTGCGCAAGCTCGACAGGTCGAGGCCGGCGAGCTCCGGCGTGGCGAGTGCCGACAACTCGGCGATGAACATCGTCGGGACGCCGAACAGCGAGGTGCACCGCTCGGCCTCGAGCGCCCGAAGGGTCGCCGTCGCGTCGAACGCCGCCTCCGGGTAGACGACGCAAGCGCCATGGGTGGTGGCACCCAGGTTGCCCATCACCATGCCGAAGCAGTGGTAGAGCGGGACGGGCACGCACACCCGGTCGAGCTCGGTGTAACGCAGCCCCTCGGCCACGAAGTAACCGTTGTTCAAGATGTTGTGGTGCGACAGCGTCGCACCCTTCGGGAAGCCCGTCGTGCCGCTCGTGTACTGGATGTTGATCGGGTCGTCGAACTGCAGGGTCGACGCACGTGCACGCAGCGCGTCGCGCTCGGCCGCCGTGCCGCCGGCACGGAGCGCATCCCACTCGTCGCTCCAGAAGAACACCGCTCGTTCGAGCGCCGGGAGATCGGCGCGCACCGACGCCACCATGTCGACATAGTCGCTCGTCCTGAACGCCGGTGCGGCGACCAGCACGCGGCACCCGGATTGCCGGAGCGCATAGGTGAGCTCGTGGGTGCGATACGCCGGGTTGACGTTCACCAGCACGACCCCGATCTTCGCCGTCGCGTACTGCACGAGCGCCCACTCGACGTGGTTCGGCCCCCAGATGCCCACGCGATCGCCCCGTGCGAGACCGAGCCGCATCAGACCGATCGCCAGGTCGTCGACGGCCGCGTCGAACTCGCCGTAGGTGTAACGCACCCCCTGGTGAACGCTGACGAACGCGTCGCGATCCCGGTGCGCGGCCACCGTGCGTTCGAGGTTGGCGCCGATGGTCTCGCCCAACAGCGGGGTCCCCACGGCCCCATGTGCATAGCTCCCCATGGCCGGATGGTACCGCTGCCGGGGGTCGTGTCGATCCGGTGCCGATCCGGCGCTACGGTCGGAGACATGTCGCATCGCGAGATCGCCGAACGGATCATCGGCAACGTCCTGCAGGCCTCCTCGCCCGCCGTCTCCCCCGACGGCCGCCAGATCGCGTTCGTCGTCACCCGCGTGGAACTCGACGACAACGCGTACCGTTCGCAGGTCTGGCTGGCCCGAACCGACGGAGGCACGCCCCACCCGATCACCTCGGGTGACGACGACGGCCAGCCGGTGTGGAGCCCCGACGGGCAGTTCCTCGCGTTCACCGCGCACCGCAGCGACAAAGAGGGCGAGACCACGCTGCACCTGCTCCCGATCGGGCTGCCCGGCGAGACACGCACCATCGCATCGATGCCCGAGGGCATCTCCGACGTCCGCTTCAGCCCCGACGGGACGATGATCGCGTTCACCAGCCGCACCCGCCACGAGCGCTACTCGGCCAAGGACGAGCGCTGGCAGGCGCCGCGCAAGATCGACCGCTTCTTCAGCCGTCTCGACGACGTCGGATGGGTGATCGATCGGCCCAAGCACGTCTACCTCGTGCGCACCGACGGTTCGGGCGCGCCGCGCAACCTCACGCCCGGCGAGTTCCAGCACGACGGGGTGAGCTGGCTGCCCGACTCCAGCGGCGTGGTCACCTCCGCGCAGCGCCATGCGACCTGGGACCTCGACTTCGCCCAGGACCTCTACCGCGTCGGCCTCGACGGCACGGTCACCGCGCTCACCGCGCAGTCCGGGCTGTACTTCCTCCCGTCGGTCTCCCCTGCCGGCGACCGCGTCGCCTTCCTCGGCTACGACGACCCGAACGAGATGCCGCAGAACGCGCACATCGGCGTGGTCGGCATCGACGGCGGCGTGCACACGTTCCTCAGCACCGGCCTCGACCGCACCTTCGAGACGACGGCGGGCGCCCGATCGGCGGTGTGGGAGTCGGCCGACGCCCTCCTGGCAGTCGCCGAGGACCGTGGCGAGACCCACCTGTTCCGCATCACGTCCGATGGCGGCTCGCCGCAGCGCCTCACCGAGGGTGCGATCACGGTGAAGCAGTTCGACTCGGCCGGGGGCACCACGGCAGCCACCATCGGTGCGGTCGACGGCGTGGCCGACCTGTTCGTGCTCGACGCCGACGGTCCCCGCCGGATCACCGCGTTCGCCGCCCGGTACCGCGAGGTCGTCCGGCCCCAGCGCTGGGAGCGGTTCACCGTGCCCACCACCGACGGCACCGCCGAGATCGACGCCTGGATCATCCGGCCGGTCGGCTTCGACCCCGACCGCCGCTATCCGGTGATGCTCAACGTGCACGGCGGTCCGCACACGCAGTACGGCGAGACCTACTTCGACGAGGCCCAGTTGCAGGCGGCGGCCGGATTCGTCGTGGTGATGTCGAACCCACGCGGCTCCTCGGGACGGGAACAGGCGTGGGGGCAGGCGATCATGGGTCCGAATCACCCGACTGCGCCAGGCACCGGCTGGGGCGGCGTCGACGTCGATGACGTGCTCGCGGTGCGCGACCACGTGCTCCAGCACTTCGTGTTCTGCGACCCCGACCGCGTCGGGATGATCGGCGGCAGCTACGGCGGCTTCATGGCCA
Source organism: Actinomycetota bacterium (assembly GCA_963169665.1). GTDB lineage: Bacteria > Actinomycetota > Acidimicrobiia > Acidimicrobiales > Ilumatobacteraceae > VFMC01. The sequence continues at coordinate 8,043 of CAUJET010000091.1, forward strand.
CCTGGCTGGCCGGCAAGCACAGCGACAAGTTCCGGGCCATCTGCAGCGAGCGTGCCGTGAACAACATGCTCAGCGAGGAGTGGACCAGCGACATCGGGTCGATCTTCCGAACCGAGGTCGGCCCCACGCACCTCGACGACGCCCCGGCCTACGAGTCGTTCTCCCCGGTCCGCTTCGTCCGCGACATCACAGTGCCGATGCTGCTGCTCCACAGCGAGAACGACCTGCGCTGCCCGATCGGCCAGGCCGAGGAGCTGTTCATGGCGTTGCGCCTGCTCGGCAAGGACGTCACCTTCTACCGGTTCCCCGGCGAGGGGCACGAGCTCACGCGGAGCGGCTCACCCGTCCATCGGGTCCAGCGGGCCGAGATCGTCCTCGACTGGTTCAGCGAGCAGCTCGCCTCCCGCTGACGGGTCGGGATCCTCCGACGAGTCGCTCCAGGGTCCGAGCGCCTGCAGCTCGAGCGTCGGCGCACCGTCGGCCATCGCCCGTTCGAGATCGACCGTCGCGACGAATCGCCACTCGCGGTCGCCGGCAGGGTCGACGAGGTACTGGGTGACCACCCATCGGCCGGGTTCGTCGACGAGCTGGTGCTCGCGGGCCGAGCGCGCCTCGGCGTCGATGCCGATCGAGTCGTACTCGCGCCAATAGGGCGCCATCGTCGCCCAGATGCGCGACTCGTCCCATGCGGTGCCGTCGGCCGCCTGCTCGCCACATCGCTGCGCGAGCAGGGCGTACTGGCGGCGCGCCAGCAGCTCGACCCATCCGAAGGCAGCCGTCCGCACCGCGGTGCGCCATGCCGCCGGCGGACCGGTGGGCCCCACGTGTGGCGCGGCCGGCACGGCGTGCTCGTGCACCGGCCCGCCGGCGAGCAGGGTCCACTCGTCGAGCAGCGTGGCGTCGGTGGCCCGGATGAGCGCCCCGAGCCAGTCGACCACGTCCTCGAGCTCGTCGACGTACACGTCGTCGGGCAGCGACCGGTCGAGCGTGCGCCAGGCGTCGGTGAGATATCGAAGCACCAGACCCTCGCTGCGGTCGAGCCGGTAGCGGCGCACGAACGTGGCGAAGCTGTCGCCGGCCTCGAGCATCTCGCGCACGATCGATTTCGGCGACGGTTGCTCGGCCACCCACGGGTGATGGGTGCGGTACTCGGTGAAGCACGCGTCGAGCAGTTCGGCCAGCGGCTTGGGCCAGCTGACGTGTTCGAGCAGTTCCATGCGCTCCTCGTACGGCACGCCCTCGCTCTTCAACCGCGCGACCTCGGCGCCCTTCGCGGTGTTCTGCTGGGCGTACAGGATCTGTCGGGGATCGTCGAGCACGCCCTCGACCACGCTCACCACATCGAGCACGTAGGCGGGGTCGTCGTGGTCGAGCGTCGTGACGACCTCGATCGCGAACGGCATCAGCGGCGCCGAGAACCGGAGCGCGGCCCGCTCGTCGGTGCCGGCCTGCAGGGTGCCCACGCGCACGCCGGCGCACCTGCCGCGCTCGTCGCGGACGCGCTCGGCCACCCCTGCGGCCTCGAGGCTGCGGTACACCGCGATCGCCCGCTTGCGGTGCTGTCGCTTGCGTTGGTCCGAGTCGTGGTTGGTGCGGAGCAGGTGCTTCAACGCCGCCGGGCCATCGGGCCGGGACAGCACGGAGGCGACGAGGTCCGCGGTCACCCGGAACCGGGACACGAGTGGCTCGGGCTGGCCGTTGACGAGGCGGTTCATCGTCGCCTCGTCGTAGTGCACGAACCCCTCCGGAGCCTTGTGCTTGGTGGCCTTGCGCTTCGCCTTCGGGTCGTCACCGGCGCGGCTGAGCGCCTTGGCGTTGTCGATCACGTGGTCGGGTGCCTGCGTCCACACGTGGCCGTCGGGATCGAACCCCGGCCGGCCGGCACGGCCCGACAACTGCCGGAACTCGCGCACGGTGAACACGCGCACCTTGGTGCCGTCGAACTTCGTCAGCGCGGTCATCAGCACCGTGCGGATGGGGATGTTCACCCCGACGCCGAGCGTGTCGGTGCCGCAGATCACGGGCAGCAGCCCTTCACCCGCGAGGCGTTCCACGAGACGGCGGTACCGCGGGAGCATTCCGGCGTGGTGCACCCCGATCCCGTTGCGGATCAGTCGCTCGAGGGTCTCGCCGAAGCCGCGCGCCATCTTGACGCCCGACATCGCGGCGGCGATCGCCTCACGCTGCGCCCGGGTGGTGACGTTGAGGCTCACGAGGCCCTGCGCACGTTCGATCGCTGCCGCCTGGTTGGCGTGCACGACGTACACGGGGCTGAGGCCGTCCTTGACGGCGTCGAGCACGCTGTCGCTCACCGAGGTCATCCGCCATTGGTGGTGGAGCGGCGTGGGCCGATCGACGGAGGTGACCGAAGCGACCGTGCGCGCCGACCGCTGCTGCAGGTCGTCGACGATCGCGGTCATGTCGCCGAGGGTGGCCGACGCCAGCAGCATCTGGCAGCCGGTGAGCTCGAGCAACGGCACCTGCCACGCCCAGCCCCGATCCGGGTCGGCGTAGTAGTGGAACTCGTCGAGGCACGCGAACCCGATGTCGCTCGCCGCGCCGGTGACGAGGGCGTGGTTGGCGAGCACCTCGGCCGTGCACACGAGCACCGGCGCGTCGGCGTTGATCGCGGCATCACCCGTCGCGAGCCCCACCTGTTCGGCGCCGAGGAGGTCGACGAGGTCGAAGAACTTCTCGGCGACGAGCGCCTTGATCGGTGCGGTCCACACGGCCCGCCTGCCCTCGTTGAGCGCGAGCACCACCCCGGCCATCGCGACGAGGCTCTTGCCCGAACCCGTGGGGGTGGCCAGCACGACGTGCTCACCAGCGGCGAGGGCGAGTGCGGCTTCCTCCTGGTGCGGGTACATCGGCCGGCCGCCGTCGGCGGTCCACGTGGCGAAGGCGTCGAGCACCAGCGACGGATCGCTGCCCGGTGGCGGGAGGAGCTCGACCAGCGACGACATGCAGGGTCCAGTGTGCCGGGCCGCCGTCTACGATCCGTGCACCGGGATCTGGCACTGGGATCTGGCACCGGGATCTGGCACTGGGATCTGGCACTGGGATCAGGGGGATGCCATGGAAGAACTGATCTACCCACGTCTGTTGCTGACCGCGGCCGCACGGCGCACCGACCGGCCGGCCTTCGTCGACGACGACGGCACCACCGAGTTGCTGGTCGATCACGTCGATCGGTCGCTGCGCGTGGCCGATGCACACCGGTCGCAGTTCGGGTTCGCGCCCGACGACCGCTTCGCCGTGTTGGCCGGCAACAGTCGCCACTACGTGAACCTGTGGCACGCGGCGTTCTTCGGCGGCGGCGTGGTGAACCCGCTCAACACGCGGCTCGCACCCGCCGAGCTGGCGTTCATCCTGCGCGACTCGGGTTCGCGGGTGCTGTACGTCGACGCCGGGTTCGCACCGCTGGCCGCCGAGATCCGCGACCAGGTGCCCACGCTCGAGCAGGTGGTGCTGATCGGTGCGGGCGACGATCTGCCCGTCGACGCCCGCCTCGACGAGGTCGCCGCGAGCGGCGAGCCGACCGTGGTCGACGTGCGCGAGGACGACCTCACGGTGCTGATGTACACCGGCGGCACCACCGGGCTGCCGAAGGGCGTCCTGCACACCCAGCGCACCAACACGCTGAACGTGTACCGGATGGGGTTCATGTTCGGGTTCTTCACCGAGCGCAGCACGTTCCTGAACGCCACGCCGATGTTCCACGCCGGCGGGTCGATGGGCACGATGGGGATGCCCTGCAGCGGGGGCACGACGGTGATCCATGCGTCGTTCGACCCGGCTCGTCTGATCGCCGACGTCGAACGACACCAGGTGACCCACATGGGGCTGGTGCCCACGATGATCGGGATGATGATGAACCATCCCGACTTCGACCCGGCGAAGTTCGCCTCGTTGAAGATGATGGGATACGGCGCCTCACCGATGCCTGCGGCGCTGCTCGACCAGATCCGCACCCGACTCCCCCACCTCGCGCTCACCCAGACCTACGGCATGACCGAGGCGTGCGCCGTGCTCACCTGTCTCACGGCCGAGGATCATCGCGCCGGCGGGCCGCCGATCCGCTCGGCGGGGCGTGCGGCGCCGGGCGTCGAGCTCACCGTGCGCGACGCCGACGGCGCACCGGTCGCCACGGGCGAGGTCGGCGAGGTGTGGGCGAAGGCCGGCAGCTTCAGCGTCGGCTACCTCGGCCGGCCCGAGGAGACCGCCGCGGCCTTCGTCGACGGCTGGTACCGCACCGGCGATGCCGGCTACCTCGACGACGAGCAATACCTGTACCTCGTCGATCGCACCAAGGACATGATCGTCACGGGCGGTGAGAACGTGTACTCGAGCGAGGTGGAGAACGCCCTGGCGTCGCACCCGGCGGTGCTGCAGGTCGCGGCGATCGGTATCCCGAGCGACCGGTGGGGCGAACAGGTGCACGCGGTCGTGGTGCAGCGACCCGGCACCGAGGTCACCGCCGACGAGCTGATCGCCCACGCGCGCTCGCAGATCGCCGGCTTCAAGGTGCCGAAGTCGATCGAACTGCGCAGCGATCCGCTGCCGCTGTCCGGGGCGATGAAGGTGCTCAAGCGCGAGCTGCGTGCACCCTATTGGGAGGGCCGCACGCGGGCGATCGACTGACGGCCGGCACTGAGGTCGGGGAGCTCAGCCCTCGGCGACCCACATGTCGATGAGCTTGCGGGCGATGGAGATGCGCGGCGGGATGTTCGGCAGCTCGTCGCGCCGGTACCACTGCGCGTCCATGATCTCGGTCGGGTCGCACACGATGTCGCCGCTCAGCCAGTTGGCCCGGAAGCCGAGCATCAGGCTGTGCGGGAACGGCCAGGGCTGGCTCGACACGTAGGTGGGCGTGTCGATCTCGATGCCCACCTCCTCACGGACCTCGCGGATCACCGACTGCTCGAGCGACTCGCCCGGCTCGACGAAGCCGGCGAGGCAGCTGTACATCGGCGCCCGGAACGCGACGCCCCGGGCGAGCAGCGCCTCGCTGTCGGCACCCTCGCCTCGCGTGACCAGGGTGATCATCGCCGGCGCGAGGCGCGGGTAGGCGAGCAGGTTGCACGACGGGCACTTCATCGAGCGGTCGTTGTCCGAGCGCACGGTCGCCGCGCCGCACCGACCGCAGAACCTGTGGGTGCGGGCCCATTCGGCGAGCTGCACGGCCCGACCGGCGATCGCCCACTCCTCCTCCGACGACCGGCCGAAGTAGGTGAACAGGTCGGTCGCCGCACCGTAGGAAGGGTCCTCGCCGTGCGGGACGTCGACGGCCCAGACCGCCTCTGCGCCGTCGTCGCGCTGGTACATGCCGAGGAAGTGGTGTTCGGCATCGTCGATCTCGATCCGGTCGGACACGAACACCGAGGAGCCGATGACGTGGATGTACCGGTGGGTCGTGACGGTCGTCGTGGGCTGCAACGCAGGAATGAAGCTGGACACGGCGCCCACCATAGGATCGCGCCATGACCAACATCGTGATCGTCGACGCCGTCCGCACGCCCATCGGCAAGCGCAACGGCGGCCTGTCCACCCTGCACCCGGCCGAGCTGCTCGCCACCGTCCAGCGGGCGATCGTCGAGCGCTCGGGCATCGACCCGGCCGAGATCGGCCAGGTCATCACCGGCTGCGTGAGCCAGGTGGGCGAGCAGGCGTTCAACATCGGCCGCACCGCATGGCTCAGCGCCGGCATGCCGATGCACGTCGCCAACACCACCGTCGACACCCAGTGCGGTTCGAGCCAGCAGGCCACCAACCTCGGTGCCGCGCTGGTGGGCAGCGGCGTCGTCGACGTCGCCCTCGCCTGCGGCGTCGAGTCGATGAGCCGCATCCCGATCGGTGTGGGTGGCAGCAAGAACCTCGGCCTCGGCATCCCGATCCCGAAGACCTACTTCGAGCAGTACGAGATGACCTCGCAGTTCGAGGGTGCCGAGCGCATCGCCGACAAGTGGGGCATCACCCGCGACGACACCGACGCCTTCGGCTTCCGCAGCCAGCAGCTGGCCGCCCAGGCATGGAACGAGGACCGCTTCTCGGGTCAGTACATCTCCGTCCAGGCACCCGACCGCAACGATGACGGCACCCTCGCCGACACCACGCACACCGTGTCGCGCGACGAGGGCCTGCGCGAGACCACGATGGAGAAGCTCGCCAGCCTGAAGCCCGTCGCCCGCGAGAACGGCGTGCACACGGCCGGCAACTCGAGCCAGATCTCCGACGGTGCCAGCGCCGTGCTGATGATGACCGAGGAGAAGGCGGCGGCGCTCGGCCTGAAGCCCCGCGCTCGCATCGTCGACACCTGCCTCGTCGGCACCGATCCGGTCCTCATGCTCACCGGCCCGATCGACGCCACCCAGCGAATGCTCGGCCGCACCGGCCTGTCGATCGACGACATCGACGTCTTCGAGATCAACGAGGCCTTCGCATCGGTCGTGCTCGCATGGCAGAAGGAAGTGGGCGCCAACCCCGACCGCGTGAACCCCAACGGCGGCGCCATCGCCCTCGGTCACCCGCTCGGTGGCACCGGCGGCTTCCTGCTCACCAAGGCCCTGTACGAGCTCGAGCGGTCGGGCGGCAGGTACGGCCTCGTGTCGATGTGCTGCGGTGGCGGTCTCGGCACCGGCACGATCATCGAACGCCTCTGATCGAGCGCCTCTGATCGAGCCTCTGATCAGACGCTCGTCCATGTGTTGCCGCCGTTGGCGGCATATCCAGTGATCTCGGCCCCGAGGGCGCCTGCCGGCGCCCTCGGTCCGCGTCCGGACTCGACCCCGCCGGGTTCGACCCGACTCAGGTCAGGCCGGGGGCCACGACGATGATCTCGTCGTCGACGCCCAACGACAAGGGTGCCGACTTCGCCGGGTTCACGACCACCTCGCCGGTCGCTGTGCGGCGGTAGCCGATCGCGCTGTGGCCGAGCGAGGAGGCCGTGGCCACGACGTCGGCGAACGACGTCGCCTTGTGCGCGCCGTACTGGAGCGTCTCGCGCAGCTCGATCGAGCAGCCGGTGCGGTCGAACAGGTCGACGAACACCTGCGACAGCTCGTGGCGCTCGCTCAGCTGGGCGAGCATGAGGCTGGTGAGCTCGTCGCTGACGATGAAGTCGTCGGCACCGGTGGCGACGGCGAGCGGGGCGTTGCGCTGGTCGAGCAGCTCGGCCACCATCCGCACCGGGCCGACGTCCTCGTGCTGGCGCACGTGGCGGAAGGCGAGCAGCGTGAGCAGGGTGCGCGAGTCGGCGTCGTCGATGCTGCCGTCGCGGTACCCGAGCACGATCACCTCGTGGAACGAGATGCGCGCCGCATGCAGCGCCACGATCTCGGGACCGCCCGTGAGCACGGTGATCTCCACCTCGACGTTCTTCGGCGACACCTCGGCCCGCACCTCGTCGGGATCGACCTTCGTGGGGTCGACGAGCACTTCGATCGTGGTGTTGGCACCGAGGAACTCGTCGAGTTCGTCGATCACGCGCGGGCCGAGCGCGCTCCAGCCCGCGATCACGATCCGGCGGGTGCCCTCCTGCGGTGTCGGGGGCCACACCTCGCGCACGGTCGGCGTGACGCCGAGCTTCGCCAGGGTGAACAGCGAGTCGTCCTCGACGATCGCCACGAGCTGGTCGCCCGGCGCCAGCACGTGGCCGGGTTCGGGGTTGAGCACCACCCGGCCGGAGGCATCGAGCACACCCATCACCGCCGACCGCTCGAACGCCAGCTGGCACTCGGCGTAGGTGCGGCCCACCAACTCGGGGAACGGTGCGAAGTAGAGCTCGTCGCCGTCGAAGTCGAGGAGTTCGCGGAACACGGTGCTCAGCCCACGCTGGCGGCAGGCCTGAGCGGTGAGTTCGGCGACGACGTCGTCGGAGCTGACCGTCACCAGCTTCTCCCCCATCAGCGCCTGCAGCGACCGGGCGGTGTCGGCCGAGCTGACCTCGGCGACGATGTGGGTGTCGTCGCGCATCGCCGTGGCCCGCGTGGCGAGCAGCACCTTCACGGTGGCTGCGTCGTCGCCGTCACCGACCACGATCACCGAGCGTGCCGCGGCCAGATTGACGAGCTCGAGGTTGCGCGGCATCCACGGCTCGCCGCTGCGGCAGACGAGGCGGGTGGTGCGCAGATCGGGAATGGCGAGCCGGAGGGTCTCCTCCATCTCGGTCTTGTCGTGGCCGGCGAGCACCACGACGGTGGCGTGCTTGCGGCTCTCGTTGGCGATCACGAGCTCGCTCACGATCGCGGTCACCCGGGTCGACCAGCCGAGGATCACGGTGTGGTCGTGCTCGATGACGTGGCTGCGGCCCTTGCGCAGTTCCTCGATGCGCTGGTCGACCGCGTTGGCGATGAGGCCGATGAGGCTGCCGGCGAGGAAGATGCCGGCGACGGTGATCATCAGCCCGACGATGCGGGTGACCCAGCCGATGTCGCCGGCGAAGGTGCCGGCGTCGACGACGCGCAGCATCGACTGCCAGATCGCCTCGACGATGCCGAGGTCCTTGCCCGCCTCGCCGTTCACGCCGGTGAGGCGGAACAGGGTGAGCACGAGCGCGGTGACGACGATGATCGCCAGCGTGAGCAGGCCGAGCCAGCCGATCACGACCGACGGCCCGCGCGACAGGGCGAGGTCGAACCGGTAGCGCAGGCGGTCCCGACGTCCACCGCGGGGCGGCGCAGCAGACGCGGGCGAGGGTTCCGTCTCGATCATGCCACAGACGGTACCGGCATGACCACACTCTGCACACAACTTGACACGATGAGTGTCTTTCTCGCTGCTCCGTGTGGCAGCCTCGCTCGACCGGTCAGCTCGACCGGTTCAGAACGACGCCAAGTCGGCAGCCCCGATCATCACCGTGGCCAGCGCACCGGAGGTCGCCGCCCACGCATTGCGCACGTCGGCACCGTACGCGGGCCCGAGCAGCTGCTCGAGCGTCCACAGCAGGGCGATCCGGACCGCAGCCACGTCGCCCACCTCACCCCCGGCGGCCACGTGGGCCTCGGCCAGGCGCTGGGCTCGACGGACGACCTCGTGGAGGTCGTGCAGCGCCGCGACGACGGCACCGAGCGCGGCGACCGGTTCGGCGGGGAGCACCGGCACGAGGTGCGGGGCGATCTCGGCGACCCTCCCGCGGAACATCGCCGAGGCACGCTCGCCATCGCGTTCGACGTCGGCGAAGGTGGCCTGCACCAACTCGATCTGCGCCCGGTTCACCCGATCCCCTTCCTGCCCGACGGCCGTGGCCCGATCCGTCCGATCCGTCCGTCCGATCCGTGGCCGGGGCTGATCGTCCCGGCGACGCAACAGCGACGCCAGGAAGGGTCAGGGGATGGCCGGGGGAAATCCGTCGAGCGGGGATAGACACCCTCACGTGCGCCGCCCTGCCCGCCTCCGCCTGTCGACCGTGGTCGCCGTGGCCTCGCTCGCGGGCTCGGCCTGCAGCGGACTGCCCGGCGCTGCGAACGATGGCGCGCCGGCGAGCACCGTCGTCGCAGCCAATGCCACCGTCGAACGCGTGGTCGACGGCGACACGGTCGTCGTCGACGTCGACGGCCGGCACGAGACCGTCCGCCTCATCGGCATCGACACGCCCGAGACCGTGAAGCCGAACGCGCCCGTCGAGTGCTTCGGCCCCGAGGCATCGGCCGCGACGAAGGGCCTGCTGCCCGAGGGCACGCCGGTCCTGCTCGAGCGCGACGTCGAGGCGCGCGACGACTACGACCGCCTGCTCGTGTACCTCCACCGCGCCACCGACGGCATGTTCGTCAACCTCGAACTCGTCCGCAGCGGCTACGCCACCCTGCTCACGTTCCCGCCCAACGTCGCCCACGTCGACGACTTCGTGGCCGCCGCCGAGGCCGCTCGCACCGAGGGGCTCGGCCTGTGGTCGGGCTGCAGTCAGCCCGGTTCGGGATAACGTTCGCGCCGATGACCGCCGATCGATCGCTCGCCGAACGCCTGGGACACGCCCCCGACGCCAAGCTGCTGATCATCTCGTGCGACGACCTCGGCTCGTGTCATGCGGCCAACGTCGGCGTCTACAGCGCGCTGCGCGACGGGGTGGCCACCTGCGCGTCACTCATGGTCCCGGCCCCCTGGGCCCGCCACGCGGCCGCCGCCTACGACGGCGACGACCTCGGTGTGCACCTCACGCTCAACTGCGAGCACGAGACCTATCGGTACGGCCCGATCACCCACGCCCCGTCGCTGTTGTCGGGCGAGGGCGGCTTCCCCCGCGACGTGCCCGACCTGTGGGAGCACGCCGATCCCGCCGAGGTGCTGCGCGAGTGCCGCGCCCAGATCGAACGCGCCCTGGCGTGGGGCATCGACGTGTCGCATCTGGCGCCGCACCTCACGTCCATCACGTTGCGGCCCGAGTTCTTCGACGTGTACCTCGAACTCGCGATCGAGTTCCGCCTGCCCGTCCGGCTCCCCTCCACCATCAGCGCCGAGCAGGCGGGCTTCCCGTTCCGCCGGTTGGCCGAGGAGGAGGGCGTGGTGTTCCCCGACCACTTCGACCACGACTGGCGTGCCGGCAGCCGCGACCGCGTGTACGACGCGATCCGGGAGCTGCAGCCAGGCGTCACCGAGATCCACGTGCAGCCGGCGATCGACACGCCGGAGGTGCGAGCGCTGTCAGCGCAGGCCGAGGGCTGGATCGACGACCTCGCGCTCGTCACCACCGATCACACGTTGCGCGAACTCTTGCGCGACAGCGGTGCGGTGCTGATCGGCTACCGGGCGCTCAGGGACGCGATGCGAGCCGGCTGATCGCCGCCGCTGCGTCTCCGTTGCGCAGCACCTCGAACAGCACGCCGGTGTGTCCGGCCGCCTTCAGCTTCCCCTGCATGAACGCGACGGACGGTTCGAGCGCTGCGTCGGCCACCGCGACGGTGATCACCACGTCGGCGTCGTCGGGTCCCTCGACGGCCTCGTCCTTCTTGCCGAAGGCCACTCGGTACTGCACGCGGGCGTCCATGATCAGTCCTCGCCTCCGCTGACCACGAACCCGGGTCGTGCCGGCTCACGCAGGCCGGCGAACAGATCGTCCTCGTACTCGCCCTCGGCGGGCACGCCCACCAACGACCGGGCCAGGATCCAGTCCTCGTACGGGTACACCGATGCGAGCTGGTGGTCGTCGAGACCGAACCACCACGGCTCGGTGGGATCGACCTGGGTGGCGTGTGCCTTCAGCGATCCGGTGCGCGCCCACAGGTAGTCACCGATGTCGAGCTTGGTGGTGATCCGCTCGTCCTGACCTGGCCGGTCGAGCCACGCCTGGTCGAACGGCGACTCGCCACGGATGCGCAGCATGCCCTCGTGCACGGCGATCAGCCGGGCCTTGCTCCAGGTGGAGTAGTAGAGCTTCGACGGCTGCCACGGTTCGCCGAGTTCGGGGTACCACGCGGGGTCGCCCGCACGCTCGAAGGCGGGGATCGAGATGTCGTGCACCTTGAGGTGATCGGGGTGCGGGTAGCCGCGCTGGTCGTCGCCGTAGGTGATGATCACCTGCGGGCGCTGCGCCCGGATGACCTGCACCAACCGGCCCACGGCCTCGTCGAGGTCGGCCATGTGGAACGAGTCGGGATGGCTGTTCGCCTCGCTCTCGGGCATGCCCGAGTCGCGGTAGCCGAGCATGACCACCTCGCTGAAACCGATGACCTCGGCGGAGCGCTGCAGCTCGAGCGGCCGGAGCTCGGCCAACACCTGCTTCTCCTGCTCTGGCGTGAGTCCGTGGAACGGCTGTCCCGGCTCGCGCAGGTGCGGGTTCTGCAGGTCGCCCTCCTCGCCGCCGGTGCAGCAGACGAGAACGGTGCGCACCCCCTGACGGCCGTACATCGCGAGGGTGGGCGCACCCTTCGACGCTTCGTCGTCGGGATGGGCGTGCACGGTGAGGATGCACAGGGTCACGTGACCACGCTAGCGACCGCCGACTGCCGTAACATCTCCCTCATGCGAGCGCGGGCGGCATCTCTCTTCGTCGTCGCGTCCGTCTGCACCGGCGTCGCCCTGGCGAGCTGCAACGACGACGGACGCACCCTGCGCGATCCCCGTCCCGACCAGCAGGGCAGCGTGTCGACCATCGCGGCGCCCACCTCCACATCGATCGACCCGAACGTCCCGCTCGAGACCGCGGAACTGAACCCGCTGCCCCTCGGCTCGGGTGACCTCCCGGTCCCAGCGCCGGCCGACACCGGCGACATCCCGCTCCAGGAGATGGTCACTGCGCCGTGGTCGGACGGTGGCACCATCCCCGATCGCCACACCTGTACCGATCTGAACCTCGCACCGGCACTCAGCTGGTCGCCGGCGCCGACGGGTACGGTCGAGATCGCCGTCACCCTCGTCGACCAGGACAACCCCACGTTCGTGCACTGGGTGATGTCGGGCATCGACCCGCTGTCGACGTCGCTCGGCGAGGGCATCGTCCCCGAGTTCGCCGTCGTCGGCCTGAACGGCAACGGCCAGGCCGGCCACACCGGGCCGTGCCCGCCCGCCGGCGAGGTGCACACCTACGTCTACACCGTGCATTTCCTCGACCAGCAGACCGAACTGGCCGATGGCGGCCCCGGCGCCGATCTTCAAGCATTCGTCAACGGCGCCACGTTCGCGAGCCTCAGCGTCGTCGGCACGTATAGTCAGGCCTGAGTGTGACCAGCACGACGGACCCGTCACCTCAGTTCCCACAGTCAGGATCAGCCATCGATCAGCCGCTGCCTTCGTTGCCGGTCGCGATCTTCCAAGCCGACCGGGACGGCCGACTCACCGCGGCCAATGCAGCGTTCCGCGCCCTCGCGCTCGGTGGCGACGTGCCGTCGCCGCGCACCACACCGTGGTCGAATGCACACCCCGCCGACCGGCACACGGCCGAACTCACCTGGCGCGAGGCCACCGATGCGGAGGCGGACTTCGCGGTCGAGTTCCGCGTGTGGCACCGCGACGGGCGGCTGCTGTGGGTCCGGGTGAACGCGAGCCCGATGCGCGACGAGCTGGGACGACTCGAGGGCTACGCAGGCGTGGCGGTCGACGACACGGAGACCGTCGGCAAGCGACTGCTGCTCGAACGCCTCCTCGGCGTCGTCGAGCCATCGGCCGATGCGGTCATCATCCTCGACCGCAACGGTGCGCCGGTCTACACGAACCAGACGGCCCGGGTGCTCTTCGGGGTCGACGACGCCGTCGACCTCATCCGCGATCCGTCGGTGCGAGGGCTGCTGCAGACCATCCGCGACCAGATGCCGCGCGAGCTGCTCACCTCGTCGGACACGTCGCAATGGTCGGGCGAGGTCGGCTTCCGCGGCCCCGACGGTCTCGAACGGATCCTCGACGTCGACCTGGTGATCCATCGTGACCACCAGGGCGTCATCGAGTACTGGGGCGGCGTCATCCGCGACGTCACGGCCCGCAACCACATGCAGGCCGAGCTGATGCGCCAGGCCACCCACGACGGGCTCACCGGGCTGCCGAACCGCATCCTCCTGCTGCGCACCACCGCCGACGCGCTCGACCGCATCCGCGGCACCCGCGCTCACGTGGCGCTGCTGTTCCTCGACCTCGACAAGCTCAAGGACGTCAACGACAACGCCGGCCACGACGTGGGCGACGCCCTGTTGGCCCAGGTGGCCAACCGCGTGGCGCACGCCACCCGGCCCGCCGACGTCATCGCGCGCATCGGTGGCGACGAGTTCGTCGTGCTCTGCAACGGCAGCATCGACGAGCACTCCGCGCTGGAGCTGGCCGAGCGCATCCGCCTCGCGCTCAGCGGCAAGATCATGATCCGTGGTGTCGAGGTGGAGCTCACCGTGAGCGTGGGCGTGGCGCTCGCCGACAGCACCCACCTCGAGGGCGTGCCGTCGGCCGACGCAGCGCTCACGCTGCTCCGACATGCCGACGCCGCGATGTACACGGCCAAGCGCCGCGGCCGGTCGCGCGTCGAGATGTACACCGAGGCGATGCGGGCCGCGAGCGTGGAGCAGAAGGAACTCGCCGCCGAACTCGAGCGTGCGCTCGCCAACGACGAACTGCGCCTCGCCTACCAGCCGATCATCTCCACCCACAGCGGCCGTGTCGTCGGCGCCGAGGCACTGCTGCGCTGGGATCACCCCACTCGCGGTCGCCTGCTGCCCGCACAGTTCCTGCACCTCGCGAACGAGTCGGGGGCGATCGTGCCCATCGGCGACTGGGTGATCAGCCAGGCCTGCCAGGATGCGAGCGCCTGGCTCGCCGCTGGGCTCGTCGAGCGCACCTTCAGCGTGCACGTCAACGTGTCGCCGCGACAGCTGCAGGAGGGCACCTTCGTCGAGCGTGTCACCTCGATCGTCCGGTCGATGGATCTCAACCCGTCGCAGCTCACGATGGACTTCGACGAGGTCACGCTCAACGACTCCCAGAGCGGCACCACGCGGGCCCTGCAGACGTTGCGCCGCTTCGGTGTGCAGCTCGCGCTCGACGACTTCGGGGTCGGGGTCAGCTCGCTCACGGCGCTGCGCGTGTGCGAGGCCGACGTGCTCAAGCTGGACGGCACGGTGGCGCGCACCCTCGGGGCCAACGGCGACGACGATCCGATCGTGCGGGCGATCATCCAGCTGGCGCACGCGCTCGAGATGCAGGTGGTGGCCGAGTGGGTCACGTCCGCCGACCAGTTGCACCGCCTGCGCATGCTCGGCTGCGACATGGTGCAGGGCTACCTGCTCGGCGAGCCGATCGCCGCCGACGTGTTCGCCGCCCGCACGGGACGCGCCACCGGCTGATCGTCGCGGCCACCGCCATCGGGCGGGCTCAGTCGAACCAGCGCGGCAGCATCACCGAGAACCGTGCGCCGCCGAGCGGCGATTCGCCGCACACCACGCTGCCGCCCTGGACATCGGCGAAGGTGCGCACGAGATAGAGGCCCATGCCCGTCCCGGGATGCGTGGCGGTTTCGTCACCCCGCACGTACGCGTCGAACAGAGCGGCCCGCATCGGGACTGCGATGCCCGGCCCGTCGTCGTCGACGTGGACCACCAGGTCCCGATCGCCGTGCACGTCGATCGAGACCTCGATGCGCGAACCGACCGGCGTGTGCTTCAGTGCGTTCACCACGAGGTTGTCGACGATCCGTTCGGTGAGCACCGGATCGGCCACGGCGGCGTGCCCCACAGCATCGGGGACCAGGACCACGGTGTGATCCGGCCCGTCCGCCTCGCTGAGCACGCGGCCGATGAGACCGTGCAGCGACACCCGCTGGGTCACGAGATCGCTGGAGCCGTGCAGCAGGCGGTCGAGCGAGGTGAGGTCGGCCAACAGCCGAGAGGTCCGACGGGCATCGCCACCGATCCGACGGGCGAGTTCGCGCCGTTGCTCGACGGTCAACGCATCGCTGCTGTCCTCGAGCAACGACGCCATGAGATGGATCGCCGCCACGGGCGAGCGCAGATCGTGGGACACCGCGGAGATCAACGCGGTCTTCTCGTCGAGCCGGCGGCGGAGTGCCACCTCGCCGAGATGGCGGGTGACGGCGACGTCGAGGAGCGCTGCCGCCCGCTCGGCGAGCACGACGAACCACTCGCTCGGCGGCCGCCCACTGGCGTGTTCCACCGAGATCCGGCCGTGTGGGGCCAGCTCGACGATGACATCCGATCTGCCCGGCACCGACTTCCCGATCGTGATCGGCTGCATGCCGTGCAGGGTGACCGTCACCTGCGAACCATCGGTCTGCCGCGACAACAATTCGGCCACGCGGGCAGCGGTCGTCGCGACCGGCGTGCCGGCAGCCATGGAGTCGTAGATGCCGTCCATCAGGCGCTGCACCGTGGTGTCGGACATGATGAACACGAAGCCGCGCACCTCGGGGTTCTCACACTGGTTGTTGGCCGCGATGTCGAACGATCTCCAACCGCCGTCGATCATCCGGAACCGGATCCGGTTGACGGCGACGCGAGCCGGGTCGCTGCCGTAGGGATGCGGATCGGCCCGCTCGGCCTCGAGCAATCGGGCGACGCCGTCGAGGTCGTCGGGATGCACGAACTCGAGCGCGTTCGCGCCGATGAGCTCGTGGGCGCTCCACCCTGTGAGATCGCTCGCCGACGGGCTGATCCAGAGGATCTGGAGCGACTCGTCGACCAGCGCGGTCACGTACGCCATCCCCTTCTCGAGCCCGGCCACGAGGCGCCGGACGACATCGTCCATCGATGCGCGCTTCCGCTACCCGGTGATCGCCGATGGCTCAGTGGCTGATGGCCAACCCGTCGAGCGAGTCCGCGAACTTCTCGAGGGCAGCGGCGCGACGGGTGGGCACGTGCTCGATCGACGGCTCGCTCGGGCGGTAGCGCTTCAGCACTTGGCGGGCGACGGTGACCTTGTGCACCTCGTCGGGGCCGTCGTAGATGCGGGCGGCGCGAGCAGCCCGGTACATCGACTCGAGCGGCAGGTCGGTGGTGTAGCCGAGCGAACCATGGATCTGGATGGCGCGGTCGATCACGTTGTAGAGCACCTTCGCGCCCCAGAACTTGATCACGCCGATCTCCACCCGGGCGTCGCTGTAGTGCTTGCCGGCAGCGTGCAGCTGATCCATCTTCCAAGCGGCCTGCAGGGTGAGCAGTCGTGCGGCCTGCATCTCGGCGTAGCTCTCCGCGATCCAGTCCTGCACCATCTGCTTCTCAGCGAGGATCGACCCGTGCGCGTAGCGTGTGAGCGCCCGCTCACAGAGCAGGTCGAAGGCCCGCTGGCTCTGGCCGAGCCAGCGCATCGCGTGGTGGATGCGGCCGGGGCCGAGGCGCTTCTGGGCGAGGGCGAAGCCCTGCCCGATGCCGGCCTCGCCGCCCACGATGTTCTCGAACGGCACGCGCACGTTCTCGTACAGGATCTCGGCGTGACCGCCGGGCTCGCCGGTCTTGTGGTCGGGTTCGCCCATCGTCGGCACGTCGCGCAAGATGTTGACGCCCGGCGTGTTCGTGGGCACGACGATCATCGAATAGTTCTTGTACGGCGTCTCGTGGTCACCGGTCTTCACCATCACGATGAGGATGTCGGCGATCGACGCGTTGGACGAGAACCACTTGTGCCCGTTGATCACCCATTCGTCGCCGTCGCGCATGGCCGTGGTGGAGAGCAACGTCGGGTCGGCACCGGCGCCCGGTTCGGTCATCGAGAAGCAACTGCGGATCTGGCCGTCGAGCAGCGGCGTCATCCACTTGTCGCGCTGTTCCTGGGTGCCACCGACCGCAAGGAGTTCGGCGTTGCCGCTGTCGGGCGCGTTGTTGCCGAAGATGCTCGGCGCGTAGGCGCACTGGCCGAGGATCTCGTGCATCAGGCCGAGCTTCACCTGGCCGAAGCCGAGCCCGCCCATGTCGGGCGGCAGGTGCGCGGCCCACAGGCCCTGTGCCTTCACCTGCTCCTTCAGCGGGGCGACGAGCTTCATGAAGACCTGACGCCCTTCCGGGGTGCGCCACTCGTGGGCGAGCGTCTCGAGCGGGATGATCTCCTCCCGCACGAAGTCGCGCATCCACGCCAACTTCGCCTCGAACTCTGGTTCTGTCTCGAAGTCCCATGCCATGGCCGCGGACCCTAGTTCGGCCCCGATCCGTACACTCACCCGTAGTGTTCGCCGCCTCGCTCGAGTCCTGGCCAGATGTCCTCACCACGGTGTTGTCGCTGGCCGTGCTCGGGTTCATGGCCACGCGACTGGTCACCGGGGTGCGCGTCGCCCGGTCCACGTCGGGTCGGGCCGTGGTGCGCGAGGTGCGCCGCCGGATCGCCTGGCGACACGTGTGGCCGGTGCCGATCGTGCTGGCGGCAGTGATCCTCGTCGCGGGTGCGCTGATGCTCGTGCCCGGCCTCGACTGGGGCTGGTGGGGTGCCCTCGGGGGCGAGGGCAACCCCGTCTTCGGCAGCACCGACCAGACCAGCGGCACGGTGTGGGAGTGGATCATCCCGCTCGCGTTCATGGCGATGCTGCTGCCGGCACTGCCGCTGTTCGCGAACGCCGAGGAGCGCATGTTCCGTCGCGGCGCCGAGGCCTGGTCGACGAGGCGACGGGTGCTCAAGACGCTGCAGTTCGGACTCGTGCACGCCCTCATCGGCATCCCCATCGGGGCGGCGTTCGCGCTCTCGATCGGCGGCGCCTACTTCCTCCGTGTGTACCTGCGCTCGTACGCCAGGTCGGGGTCCACGTCGGACGCGACGATGGAGTCGACGACTGCGCACACCGTCTACAACGGTGTCATCATCGGCGTCGTGCTCCTCGCCCTCTGCCTCACGGCGCTCCTGCCATGACGGACCCGTCGTGACCCTGCGCCCCGCATCAGCGGTCGACATCGACATCGTCCGCGACCGGCAGGTGACGATCACCTTCGACGACGATGTCGTGGCCGTGTACCCGGTCAAGGCGTTGCGGGCCGGGTGCCCCTGCGCCAGTTGCCGGGGATGGCGCGAACGGGGCGAGGCGGCCTGGCCGCGGCCGGGCATGTCCGACGACGTGACCATCGGCCACGCCGAGCTCACCGGCGCCTGGGGCCTGTCGATCGACTGGAGCGACGGCCACAGCACCGGCATCTACGCCTGGTCGGTGCTGCGCGACTGGTGGGACCGCGGCCTGATGGGCGAGCTCGTCGCCGATCCCACGCCCGATCCCACGCCCGGTCCCACGCCCGATCCCCACCCGAGCCCGGGCCCCTCCGCGGACGACCCTCGGTAGCCTTTCGCCATGTCACTGCCGCCGCCGCCCCCGCCCGCGCAGCCGACCGTCGGAGCCGGCACGGGCATGCTCCCTCGCTGCTACCGCCACCCCGATCGCGAGGCCGGACGCAGCTGCACGAGGTGCGGCAAGTCGGCCTGCAGCGAGTGCCTCGTGCAGGCCGCCGTCGGCTCGCACTGCGTCGACTGCGCGAAGGCGGCCAGGCCGCCGGTGGCCACCCGGGCCAAGTACTGGAACGCACGACAGCACACCCTCGTCACCTACGTGCTGATGGCCGTCAACATCGCCGTGTTCCTCTTCGTCACCGTCTCCGACCCGAGTTCGCTGGGTGGCCGCGGGAGCGTCAGCCAGGCGCAGATCGACCTCGGACTCAACGAGTTCTTCCTCGCGGATCGCAACGAGTGGTACCGCCTGATCAGCTCGGGCTTCCTCCACTTCGGCGTGATCCACCTCGCGTTCAACATGCTGATGCTGTACCAGCTGGGCCAGCTGCTCGAGCGCCCGCTGGGACGTGCGAAGTTCGCCCTGCTCTACGGGGCGAGCCTGCTCGGCGGGTCGTTCGGCGTCCTGCTGCTGACCAGCAACCCGTTCGCGATCACCGGCGGCGCCTCGGGAGCAGTGTTCGGACTCATGGCAGGTGCCGCGATCGGATTGCACCGCCAGGGCGTGAACATCATGAGCACCGGGCTCGGCACCACGCTGCTGCTCAACTTCTTCATCACGTTCACGGTCAGCGGCATCTCGATCGGCGGCCACCTCGGCGGTGCCGTCGCCGGCGCCGTCTGCGGCTTCGTGATGCTGGCCCCGCGGTGGAAGCCCGTGCCGTCGTGGGCCAAGTGGGCGACGCCCGCTGCCGTCGCCGTCATCTCCGTACTGGGGAGCGTCCTGGTCGTCGGGTAGAACCGGTCCATGTTGACCGGTGAGCAGTACCTCGCTTCACTCGACGACGGACGCGCCACGTACTTCGAGGGCGAGCGCGTCCACGACCTGCCCGGGCACCCGCTGCTCGGCCCGGCCGCCCGAACCGTCGCCGGGGGCTACGACTGGCTCGCCACCCAGGCCGTCGACGGCCGCAGCCCGCTGGCCACGGTGCCGGCGAACCCCGAGGAGCTGCGGCACATGGTCGACGTGGTGCATCACGCCGGGATGATGGCCCACGTCACCTACACGTCGATCATGACGCTGGCCACCGCCGGCGGGCGGATCGCCGACACCGCACCCCAGTACCTCGAGCCGATCAACGCCTGCATCGAGCACGCCCACGCCTCCGACGTGCGCATCACCCAGTGCATCACCGACGCCAAGGGCGATCGGTCGCGGCCACCGCTGAAGCAGGACGATCCCGATGCGTACGTGCACGTCGTCGACCGCCAACGCGACGGCGTGGTGGTGCGCGGTGCGAAGTTGCACATCACCGGCGCCTCGCTCGGCCACGAGCTCCTCACGATCCCGACCAAGGCGATGAAGGCGGGCGAGGAGGACTACGCGATCGCGGCGCTCATCCCGGTGAACTCGCCGGGGGTGAAGATCATCAACACCACGTACGCCACCCGGCACCACGACGTGCGCGACTTCCCCATCTCGGGCAACGGTGCCGCGCCCGAGGGCTTCGTGGTGCTCGATGACGTGTTCGTGCCGAACGAGCGGATCCTGCTCGACGGCGAAGTGGCGCTCGCCGCGGTCTTCGCCCACTCGCTCGGCCTGTGGGAGCGGCTCGGCGGTCTCTCGGGCATGGCCGACGGCGCCGACCTCCTGGTGGGGTTCGCCCAGCTGATCGCCGAGGCGAACGGGCTCGGGGGCGAGGCCCACATCAAGGAGAAGATCTCCGAGATGATCATCCACGCGACGGTCATCCGGGCCTGCCTGGAGGCGGCACTGTCGAACGCCGAATCGGGCCCGCTCGGAGCGGCGTTCCCGAACGAGTTGTACACGAACGCCGGCAAGTACACGGGGGCGGCGAACTACCACCTGATGGTGCGCCACCTCCACGACATCGCGGGCGGCGCGATCCTCACCGCCCCCTCGATCGCCGACCTCGAACACCCCGAGACCGGGCCGCTGATCCGCAAGTACATGGGCACCCGCGAGGGCGTCGACGGCGAGTACCGCACCCGCTTGTTCCACGCGATCCGCGACCTCACGGCCGACGCGTACGGCGGATGGCAGGCGGTCACCAACATCCAGGCCGGCGGTGGGTTGTACGCCCAGCGGATCGTCACCCGCAAGCACTACGACCTCGACGCCGCCAAGCAGCACGCCCTCGCCGCAGCCGGCCTCACCTGACGCCGTTCGACACCTTGGTCCTGCGCGTCGGCCGGAGCCGCACCTTGGGCCGGGGCGGCATGCGATCGCTCGACCACCGTGCCGGCGGTGCCATCACCAGCGCACACAGCTGCAGCAGGACCGCGTCGTAGTTCACGCGCCAGCCGGCGAAGTCCTGCCAGGCCTTGTCGCGGTCGGCCTTCAACGGAACGCCCGCCGCCTGCAGCTCGACGCACAGCAGGTCGAACTCACGGCGGCTCACCGAGATCGGCGCGTCCGGTGACGGGTCGGGGTCGTAGGGCATCCCGAAGAAGTCGGCGATCCGGCGCAGGCTGAAGAAGCCGGTGCGCAGCATCAGCGGCCCGCGGGCCTCGTACGGGCGGTCGACCACCGAGGCCGCCAGCGCCGCGGTGTCGAGCACGCATCCGGCCGCGGTGATCCAGCTCCGCTCCGGGTGCGGCGACCGGAAGTAGACGAGGGAGGGATGGCTCGTGTGGCTCTCCTCCACGTCGACGAACCAGGCTTCCCACGGGATGAACAGGTCGTCGGCGAGTCGGTCGAGCATCCGGATGCGCGAGTACCGGGTGAGCAGCTCGGCGGGCGACGGCGGCAGGCCGGCCCGCACCTCCAGCATCCCGACGAGCGACTCCCGTCGGCTGAAGGCGCCGTAGATCGTGGGCAGGTACGAGATCATCAGCGAGACGAGCACGAGACCGAGACCGGCCTCGACGAATGCGATCACCACGCGCCACGTGCCCGGTGGACGAACGAACCCGAGCGTCAACAGCGACGAACCGCTCGTCACGAAGGCCTCGGTGAGCGGACGGACGCCGGTTCCCCAGTCGATCGCGGTGAACCCGGCCACCACCAACGACACCCATTGCGCGGGCAGGGTCACGAGCGCGATCGGCGAGTAGAGCGCCAGGGCCGCGTCGCGCTGCTCGAACGACCGGCTCGGCCGGGCGATGAGGTCGAAGACGCGCCGCCATGCCACGAAGTGCACCCGGGTGAGCGAGCTCTGGTAGGCCCGGGGCACCACCACCGTCTTGATCGCCGACCCCAGTGTGTAGAGCACGAGACCCACACCCGCGACGACGGCGACCACCTGCGCAACGATCACCACGTCACCCCGCGTCCATGCCCGTCATTCGCGCCCGTCGTCCACATCCGTCACAGGTCGGCACTCTGCCACAGGTGACGGGACCAACAGCCCTGTTCACCCGTGGTTCACCTGTGCGTAATCTTGCGCCCGCATGCGCTTCCGCCTGATCCCACGAGACGAGGGGTTCTATCCCCTGTTCGACCAGCAGGCCGCGCACGCGGCCGCCACGGCCCTGCAGCTCGAGAAGCTGATGCGGTCGCTCCCGGTGCTGCCGGATCGCGTCGACACGATCGTCGCGGCCGAGCGTGCCGGCGACGAGGTGATGCGCTCCGTTCGGCTCCGCCTCGAGACCTCGATCGTCACCCCGTTCGATCGGGAGGACATCCAGAGCCTGGCCAACCACCTCGACGACGTCCTCGACGAGATGCGCGCCGCTGCCGACCTCGCCCAGGTGCACAAGGTCACCTCGTCACTGCCCGGCGTCGGCGATCTCGTCGGCCTCCTCTGCAGGATCGCCGACGCGAACGTCGAGCTGATCGCCAAGCTGCCCACGTTGAAGAAGCTCAGCGACGACATCGATCGCATCGACATGCTCGAACGCGAAGCCGACGGCGTCTACCGACGGATCATGGCCGAGCTCTTCAACGGCGATCACGACGCCCTCGAGATCCTGAAGTGGAAAGACGTCGTGGAAGCCATCGAGCGCGCCATCAACGCCGTCCAGGACGCGAGCGACGTGGTGGAAGCCATCGCCGTCAAGCACGCCTGATCCGAGCGCTCGATGTCCACCCCGCTGTCGCTCGTGGTCCTGGTGGTCGCGATCGCGCTCGTCTTCGACTTCGTGAACGGATTCCACGATGCGGCCAACTCGATCGCAACCGTCGTGGCGACCCGCGTGCTGACGCCGGTGCAGGCCGTGATCTGGGCGGCCTTCTGGAACTTCGCCGCCTTCCTCGTGCTGCCCCTGAAGGTCGCCAACGAGATCGCCAAGATCATCGATGCGAGCGCCGTCTCGATCGGCCTCGTCTTCGCCGGACTCGCGGGCGCCATCTTCTGGAACGTGCTCACCGCTCGCCTCGGGCTGCCGTCCTCGTCGTCGCACGCCCTCATCGGCGGTCTGCTCGGTGCCGGCCTGGCCAAGGCCGGTCCCGATGTCGTGAACTGGGAGAAGATCAAGCGGACCGCCGTGTTCATCGTCTACTCCCCGCTGGTGGGCCTGGCCCTCGGGTTCGTGCTCGTCGTCGGCGTGATGTGGATCGTGCATCGGATGACGGCGAAGCGGAAGGTGGAGCGCACGTTCCGCGGCCTCCAACTGGTGTCGGCCGCTGCGTTCAGCCTCGGGCACGGCGCGAACGACGCCCAGAAGACCATGGGCATCATCGCCGTCCTCCTCATCGGCGCCAACCGGCTCGATCCGGGCGTGCTCGAATCCGCCGACGGACTGCCGCTCTGGATCGTGCTGTCGTGCCACGGGGCGATCGCCCTCGGCACCATGTTCGGGGGCTGGAAGATCGTGAAGACGATGGGCAACAAGCTCACGAGGCTCCAACCGATGGGTGGCGTGTGCGCCGAGAGCGCTGCCGCGATGACGCTCTTCTTCACCTCGTACAAGGGGATCCCGGTCAGCACGACCCACACCATCACCGGGGCCATCGTCGGCGTCGGTTCGGCGAACCGCTTGAGCGCGGTCCGGTGGAACGTCGCGAGCCAGGTCGTGTGGGCGTGGGTCCTCACGATCCCGGGCAGCGCGGCCGTTGCGGCACTCACCTACGGCGTCGTGGCGGTGCTGTCGTGAGCGGCCTCGACCGGCGAGCGGTCTTCTTCGCGATCGCCGGGATCGTCTGTCTCGTGCTCGTGCCGGTCACGCCGAGCGACTTGCAGTGGGTCGGCTTCACGATGGCGGTCACCTTCGCCGTGCTCGCCGCCGCGTCGCTGCTGGACGACCTCTCGCGCTCGAGATCCCGCCGCGGCTGACCGGCGATCGTGTCACACCCTCTTGCGAGGATGGGGGTGTGAACGGTGGGGCGGACACTCACGAACATCTCGACGCGGTGTTGCGCGGGATCGATGTCGCGGTGTTGTTGCGTCATGTCACCGACCGGTTGCTCGAACACGGCGCCGAAGCTGCGGACGGTCTCGACGACACCGCCTTGCACGAGACCGTGGTGATCGTGCATCGCGAACGCTCACGGCTCGGGGTGGCGTTCGCGGAGTTGTTGGCGGAGTGGGACACACGCCGGATCTGGGAGTCCGACGGCTCCCGCAGCCCCGCCCACCGGCTGGCTCGCGAGACGAGGTCATCGGTCGGTGCCGCACGTGAGGATCTGCGACGCGCCCGACGTGTGCGGCACCTCCCGCTGGCGCGGGAGGCGATCGCGGCCGGCGTGTTGTCGCTCGATCACCTGGATCTTCTCGGTCACGTCAACACGGCCGAACGTCGGCATCTGTTCGCACGTGATGAAGCGCTCCTCGTGCGGAAGTGCAGCGAACTGTCGTACGCCGATGGTGCCCGGCTGGTGCGCTATTGGGCCGGTCACGCCGACGAGACCCTCGCCGACCAACGGGCTGCTACCCGACCCGATGACCGGGCAGACGATGACGCTGCGGCGGCGCCTGATGATGCGAACGCGCCACCCGACGACGAGTACGAAGCGCACGCACCGACCACCGGGTCACGGTTGCACGCGTCGCGGACGCTCGACGAGGCGCTCGTGATCGACGGGACCCTCGACGCGATCGACGGCACCATCGTCGAGAACGAACTCGACCGGCTCGCGGACGAGATCCGCCTCGCCGACCGTGCCGCCGGCATCGACCGCTCACCCGCACAACGCCGAGCCGCCGCACTCGTGGAGATGGCACGACGGTCCGCCACTGCACCCGAACACGGTCGCCGACCGCGACCGCTGTTCACCGTGCTCGTCGGCGAACGCAGCCTCGACCGGCTCTGCGAACTCAGCAACGGCATCGTCCTCACCCCCGCCGCGCTGCTCCCACACCTCACCGAAGCCGACATCGAATCCGTCCTGTTCGACGGCCCCAGCACCATCGTCGCCGTCTCCTCACGGCGCACCTTCACCGGCGCCGTCAGACGAGCCGTCCAGGTTCGAGACCGACGCTGCAGACACCGATCCGACTGCGACGTCCCCGCCGACGACTGCGACGTCGACCACATCGTCCCCGCATCCAAGGGCGGACCGACCAGCCAGTTCAACGGCAGGTTGGAATGCAAGGTCCACAACCGCATCCACCACCTCCACGACCACGACACCGACCCCATGCCAGAACGGCCACTCGACCGACTCGACGAACTCCGGGCCAAGATCCGCTGGCGCTGCCGCAACGACCCCTGGTACCTCGACACAGACGACGACGCGTGAATCAGCCCGCCGCAGGGTGAAGACCCGACCTGGGACGATCAGGGTGTCGATGGGGCGACTCCTGCTGAGCTCGACGACCTCCGCCGGAACGTCAGTCCTGGCGGTCTCCCCACATGGTCTGACGCTCGCTGTCGATATCGGTCTCGAGCACGTCGAGCTGGTCGACGATCAGGCAGGACCGAGCCGGCAGATACGGGTTCCATCCCGGCATCGCTCCGTCCGGTCGACCGTCGCGGGCGAACGTGGCCAGCACCGTCGACCATCTCGACGCAACCTCACGCACCTCGGCGAGCCTGGCGTCGTACAGCGCAGGGTCGTCGACGGGCTCCATCGTGTCGAAGACGAACCCGAGGTCGGCTGCGTGGGTGACGCCGAGCTCCCCAGCGAGCGACCCGGTCGGCTCGACATCGAACCGGTACAGCCATCCGCCGGGCCCGGCCTCGCATGCCGCCTCTGCCACGCGGATCGCGGTCCGGCGGAAGTGATCGGTCCAGACCGCGGTGTGGATCTCGGTGGGGTCGTCGCCGAGCGCGACACCGAGCGCGGTGAGGTAGGTCGACGGGTCGCCGCCCTCGAAGGTTCCCGCTGCGAGTCCTTCGGCGATGAGCCGGAGCACCGCAGGTCGCATCCCGGACATCATCGACGTGAGCAACGTCCCCTCGTCCCGGGTCGTGCCGGCGATGATCGGGACACCGCGAGAACCGAGGGCTCGAATGGCCTCGACCGGGAACTGCGTGACGACGGTGCCGTCCACGCAGCCGCCAGCGGTGAATCCGATGCCCTGCTGCAGCTCGAGGATTCGCTCCACCGGGAGTGCTCGCAGTCGCTCGGGCAGATCGATCGGGTCGACCTCGAGGGTGCCGCCCAGGATCGAGACGACCTCGGGCGGCGCCGGCTGAGGCGGGCCGGCGCTGAGCACGATGGCGCGGTGGAACAGGCCCGCTGCCGCTGGGGCCCCGAGGAGCGCCAGGACCGACACACCACCGCCCGACTGCCCGAACAAGGTGACGTTGCCCGGGTCACCCCCGAATGCAGCGATGTTCGAGCGGACCCACTCGAGGGCGAGGATCTGGTCGAGGAAGCCGTGCGACGCCGATCCCGCACATGCCTCCCCGCACGGCGACAGATCCGCGAAGCCGAGCAAGCCGAGTCGATACCCGACCATCACGACCACCACGTCGTTCGCGCGGGCCAGCGGTGCCCCGTCGTACTCGTTCGCCGATCCGAACGCGAGGCCGCCGCCGTGGAGCCAGACCATCACCGGCCGGGAGCCGGCGAGCGACGGTGTGTACACGTTCACGCGCAGACAATCCTCGTCAACGATGCCTGGCGCCGGCGGCGCCCCGAAGGGTGTGGCCATGGGCGGTTGAGGTGGTCGAGGGCCGAAGTCGGTCGCGTCGAGCGTCCCGACCCAGGGCGCACGCGGCTCGGGACGGGCGAAGCGCCGATCCCCGACCGGCGCTTCGCCGTACGGGACCCCGAGAAAGCGGAACACACCATCGACGACGATGCCCTCCACCGATCCTGACTGTGTCATGGCCGTGGTCATCAGCTGCCGCTCCGCTCCTGTTCGTCGCTGGCCGCGATCAGACGTCCGAGACGTCCCGAGGCGCCCTCCATGCCGGCCACGTCCTCGCGGAAGGCCGCGTACTGCAGTTCCCCGAGGGCGATGTGCAGCTCGTACAGCGGCAGCAGCCCGTCGATGTCGTCGTCGGGGAAGCGCAGCCTGGCGAGGTCGAGCACCTGGCGACGGTCGATCGCCGGGAACCAGGGGATGCAGTACACGATCCAGGCGATGTCGTAGAGCGGGTCGCCGGCGAGCGCGTTCCCCCAGTCGAACACCGCGGTGATGGAACCGTCCGGGCCGATCAGGTGGTTGAGCAACAGGTCGGCGTGCACCAATCCGCGAGTGGCGGGGATCGCGTCGGAGCGACGAGCGAGCGCCGCACCGCCACGACGAAACGCATCGCTCGCGCTCGGGTGCGCCGACAGCTTGCGACGCCAGCCGACCAGTCGGACCTCGTCACGATCCGCCACCGAGCACAGGTACTCCGGCCACGAGGCGGCAGGGGCATCGGCCCCCGGGGCGAGCCAGATCCCGTACCCCTCGCCGGGCAGCTCCACGCGGCGGATCGCAGCGAGCACCTCGAACAGCCCCTCGATGGCCGCAGGGACCCGAGCGGTCTCGAGATCGGCGAGCTTCGTCCCGTGGTGGCGTCGGGTGACGACGGCGTGGCAGCCCAGCGCGTCGCCCATCTCGAGCACCTCGGGAACCGGCAGCCCGGGCTGTCGCCAGGTCGCGGCGACGCACTCCTTCTCGAAGTCGTCGCGTTGGTGGCCGACGCGCAGCACCCATTCGTCCGACCCCGTCGCGAAGCCGTACGCGCTCGACCAACCGCCGCCCTGCAGCGTGACCAGATCGGCCACCGGACCGAAGCGCTCGGTCAGGAAGCGGTCGATCTGATCGAGGGTCGGCATCATCGATGCCGAGTCTGCACCAGCGCCGACCATCCGATGGGCGGATTTCCCGTGGCGCCCGGCTTCCGCCGATCGGTCGTGTCACACCCCTTCTGCATGATGCGGGTATGGCAACTCGTCACCGCAACTCCCGCACCGAGGCTCCCGAGCAGCTGTCGTTGTCGATCGACTCGCCGCTGCCCGTCCAGTTCCGGCTCGACCGCCGCACCCGCGAGCGTGGCCTCGCCCACATCGCCGAGATCCGTCGCCAGCTGGCCGAGCGCCAGGGCCTCTCCCCCGCCTGGGTGCTCGACCAGGCGGCCTGATCGCCGTACCGGGGCTCAGGCGTTGGGCGCCAGCGCCTTCACGGCGTCCCAGTGCTTCAGCTCCGGATCGAACGGCATGATCGCCAGGCTGCTGGTGGTCACGCCGTTGTCGAAGTAGCGCTGGATGGTCGCCCGGCACTGCTCGGGTGAGCCGTGCACGATCAGCTGGTCCACCAGCTCGTCGGGGATCGCTGCCAGCGCTGCCTTGCGGTCGCCCGCCTGCCAGGCGTCCCACATCGGCTGGAGCACATCGGCCCGCCCCAGCCAGCGGTGGAAATCGGCGTACACGGGCACGTTCAGATAGGCGGCGATCGCGAACTTGCCGGCCGCGCGAACGGCCTCGGCGTTCTCGCTCGGACAGCAGAAGATGCGGGCCACGATCTCCTTCGGCACGCCACCGGCGGCATCTCGCACCACACCGGCGACCTGGCTCACGTCGTCGGGCGACAGCCAGTTGATGATCGCCCCGTCGCCTTCACGGGCGGCCAACTTCAGCATCCCCTCGCGCAGCGCGGCCACCAGGATCGGGGGCTGCTGCTCGGGACGGATGCCGAGGCGGAAGCCCTGCACCTCGAAGGTGTCGTAGCTCTTCGCGACCTTCTCGCCACCGAGGGCATCGCGCAAGAAGCGCACCACGTCGCGGACCTTCTTGTACGGCTCGACGAACGGCACCCCGTTCCACCGCTCGACGATCACGTTGCTGCTCGAGCCGATACCGATCGCGAATCGGCCGGGGGCGGCATCGGCCAGCGACGCCACGCTCTGGGCGAAACACGCCGGCGACCGGGTGAAGGCCGGCACGATCGCCGTCCCGAGCCGCAGGCGCGGCTCCCACGCCGACGCGAGCGCCAGCGGGGTGAACGCATCGGCGCCGTCGGCCTCGGCCGACCAGATGTCGGTGTAGCCCATGTCGGCGAGCTCGACGAGCTTGTCGCGGTGGCTGTGGAGCGGACCGGGCAGGGGCACGGTCATGCCGGGGCGGACGGGCATCCCAGACGTCTGGGGCGAAGCGGTGGCGGCGTCGGTCATGAGCTCAACCCTTCCAGAAACGGACGATGCAGCTCTGACTGGCCGTGGCCAACAGCGTGCCGTCCTCTGCGAACATGTGCACGAGCCCGTGGCCGAAGCCGCGCTCGACCGCGTGGACGCGGATGTCGAGCAGCACCCATTCGGTCGGCACCAGGTGCACCACGCGCAAGGTGTTGTCGAGGCTGTTGCCGCCGCCGCGCACGCCGAGCGCCTGGCCGACGCCCATCGGCACGAAATCGCCCAGCACGGCGAGCGTCGCTGCGTCGACACCCTCGATCACGTCGGGGATGCGGGCCCACATCAGGGTCTGGCCGTCGCCATGGGTGCCGTCGAGGTCGGCGAAGTCACGGCCCTTGGCGAGGCGCTCCTCGATCCGGTCCGAGATCGTGCCGTCGACCGGCAGCCGATGCTGGCGCTCCTCGCAGTCCTCCGATCGAGGGACGTCCGGCATGGTCTCCCACTGCCCCGCCACCTCCATCTGGCGTTCGCCGAGGGCGGCGTTGACCGTCAAGATCTCGCGGTTGCCCACATGGCACACGGCCCTCGCCTGGGTCATCTGATGGCCTTCGACCGCGAGGGTGACGTCGATGTCGAGGATCTCCCCCGGCTTCGCGTACGACAGGTACTGCGCGGTCGCCCAGATGGTCTGCCGCCCGCTCGTGCCCTCCATCGCCGAAATCGCCGCGCCGAGGCCCGACCCGCCGAACAGGAAGCCCCCCATGGTGCTCACCCCCTGGGTGACCTCCATGCTCCAACGAAACGGGTTGTGGCTCTGTTGCAGGCCGAGGAAGCTCCGGGTGTCCATGGTCCCGCCGACTCTACGGCGGTCCCCCCTCGCGATCACACGGTGGCGAAGTAGACCGGCTCCGAATCGAAGCCGGCCGTGACGTAGAGGACGCCCGCACCGACCTCTTGCTGGGGGACGACGAAGCACATCGTGCCGGTCACCGATCCGCCTGCGAAGACGTCGGTGAACTGGTCGAGCTCACCGTTCACGACCCCGCAGAAACCGGCGCGCTGCACGTTGCCGCCGCCGACCCACTTCGCGTTGACGTCGAAGCCCGATGCCGAGCCGGTGCCGCTGTAGGCGAGTGCGACGTCGACGCCGACGAACCGGAAGCCCTCGGGCGGCGGGTCGTTGAACGTGTTGTCGGCCAACACCTGGTCGGTGATGTCTCGGGCGGGCGAGGCCACTGCGAACGCCCACCCCTCGCCGACGTCGCTCGCCGCTCCGATCGGGAGCGCGCCGGTGGTGCGGCTCTCGGTCGCCGCGGCACCGGGCTGTGGCCCGACCACCGGACCGAACGGTTCGATCGGGGCCGGAGGCGTCGTCGCATCGAGGAAGACCTCGTTCTCGAAGAAGAAATCGGACGACGCATACAACTGCAGCACGGGCGGGTCGGCCGGTGTGGTGACGAAGCAGATGTTGCCGACGATGGCGCCGCCCGCGAACACGTCGGTGAAGATGTCGAGGGGCTGTGGGATGACGCCGCAGTTCGTGTCGAGTTCGACCGCAGCGGCTCCGATCGCGGAGATCGTCGGCGAGAAGAACGATTCGGGGTCGTCGAGTCCGAAGTACCCGAGTGCGACGCGCACGATGGTGAACGTCGAACCGACCGGGGGCGGTTCGTTGAAGTCGTTCTCGGCCATCACGGCGGGGGTGGCGTCGGGCACCACGTCGACGACCTGCAGCCGCCAGCCGTCACCGATGTCGGCGACCGACCCCAGCGGGACCGGCGCCTCCCGCGTACCGCCCTGCCCGGCAGGAGCGCCGGCGACCAGAACACTGGCGGGCGCCGTGACCGGGACGGTCGTGGCCGCGCCGGCGGTGGTGTCGGGTGCCTGGGTCGCCTCGGTCGCCGGGACCGCGGTCGTCGCAGGCGCCTCCGTGTCGTCGGGCGCCTCGGTGTCCTCGGGGGCGTCGGTGTCGTCCGACCCCGCGAATTCGGTGTCGTCACTCGCCGACTCGTCGCCGCCTCGGGTGACCACGAACCCGACCGTGGCCAGGACGACGGCGAGCGCAGCACCGATCACGATCATCATCGACCGCCGCGAGGCCTTCGAGCCGTTGTCGGGGGCGGACGGCAGTGGCGTCTGCTGGAACGCAACCTGCTGGAGCGGTGTGTGTTGGACCGGCGGCATGTAGGCGGGGGCCGGCCCGGCACCGGGAGGTGGGAGCGCGGAGGCACCCGCGCCGGCGCCCTGGTCGCTCGGCGGCGGAGGCGGAGGCGGCGGTGGGAAGGACGACGGAGGAACCGGGGGTTCAGCCACATCCGGACCGTACCACCACGATCGGGGGAGCCTCGGGAGGCTGCCGAGCGCCGTCGTCCGCTACCGTCCGGTGCATGGGTGACACACCGTGGACGGGCGACGCATGCGGCCTCGTGGAGGAGTTCCGCGCCGGCCGGCGCTCGCCGATCGAGGAGCTGCAGGCGTCCTACGCCGCGATCGACGCGAGCGAGCTGAACGCCTTCGGCTATCTCGCTCGTGAGGAGGCCGAGATCGCAGCTCGCGCTGCCGACGTGTCGCTCCCGTTCGGCGGCGTGCCGATCGGCGTGAAGGAACTCGACCAGGTCGAAGGGTGGCCCGACACCGAGGCATGTGTGGTGTTCGCCGACCGGATCGCGAATCAGACGTCGTTCATGGTCGATCGCTTGCGACGGCGCGGCGGCGCCGTGACGGTCGGGCAGACGACGGCCAGCGAGTTCGGCGGGGTGAACGTCACGCGCACCGTCCTGCACGGCGCGACGCACAACCCGTGGCAGCAGGGGCGCACGCCCGGCGGATCCTCCGGCGGCAGCGCGGCGGCGGTCGCAGGTGGCCTGGTCACCCTCGCCACCGGCGGCGACGGCGGCGGCTCGATCCGCATCCCGGCCGGCTTCACCGGCCTCGTCGGTCTCAAGTCCACGTACGGTCGCATCCCCCGCGGACCGCGTGCCGAGAACGGCAACTACACCGTCACCGTCGGCCCCATGGCGCGCAGCGTGCGCGACACGGCACGTTGGTTCGACGTGTGCAACGGGCACGACCCGCGAGACCAGTTCAGCCTGCCCCGCGAAGACGGGTGGGAACGCGACCTCGGCTCGCACGTCGGTTCGCTGCGCGGTGCGCGAGTGGTGTTCGACCCGGAGTGGGGCGGGGCCGTCGTGGCACCTGCGATGTGGGAGCAACTCGAGGAGGCCGGCGAGCACCTCGTCCGCGAGCTCGGCATGCGCCGTGTCGAGCTCGACACCTCGCTGCCGTCGATGGGTGCGGCCTGGAGCATCAGCGGGATGATCAGCATCTTCACCGAGCTCGGCGACGCCTGGCCCGGCTGCGCGGACGTGCTGACGCCGGAGATGCGCAGCGGCCTCGAGGTCGCGCCGCAGCGCTACGGCATCGAGGCGCGGGCGAAGATCGAGCACCGGCGCATGGAGCTGAACCAGCGCATGGCGGAGATCTTCGATCCGGCCGAGGGCGTCGACTTCGTCATCACCGCCAGCAACCCCGATGTCGCCTTCGATGCCGAGGGACCCCTGCCGAAGTCGTTCGGAGGTGTGCACGCCGGCGCTGGCAACAACGGCAAGCTGACCTTCCCAGCGAACCTGCACGGGAACGCCGCGATCTCGGTCCCGGCCGGCACGCTCGACGGGTTGCCGATCGGTCTGCAGGTCGTGGGCCGTCACTTCTCGGAGCAGGCGCTCCTGGACGTGGCGCTGACGATGGAGCGCACGCGGCCCTGGCCGCTCGTCGCTCCATCGTCGCCACGGTGACGGGGGTCGCGGAACCGCCGGCTCCCGACCGCACCCGGATGGAGCCGGGTCTCCGGCTGCTCGCCGTGGGACTGGTGCTGGGCGTCACCCTGGTCGCGTTCGAGACCACCGCGGTGATCACCGCGCTTCCGACGATCACCGACGAACTCGGTGGCGACGCGCTGTACGGCGTGGCGCTGGCGGCGTACACGCTCGCCAACATGCTCTCGATCGTCGCCGCAGGGCGGCTCGCCGATCGCAAGGGTCCGTTGCCGGTGTTCCTCACGTCGGTGACGGTCTTCGTGCTCGGCCTGATCGTCGCTGCCGTCGCACCCAACATGGCGATCGTGGTCCTCGGCCGAACCCTGCAGGGCGCCGGCGGTGGCGGGTTCGGTCCGATCGCCTACCAATTGGTCAAGCGGGTGTACCCCGACGACCGGCAGGCGACGATGTACGTGTACCTGTCGGCCGGGTGGGTGCTACCCAGTCTGGTCGGCCCCGCGTTCGGCGGTCTGGTGACCGACCATCTCGGCTGGCGGTGGGTGTTCGCCGGCATCGTGCCGATGGCGATCGCGGTCGGCGCGATCACCAGTCGACCGATGCGTCGCTACGGCCCCAGCGCCGCGACCGACGACCCCGACGAGCTCGCAGCCGATCGTCGCAAGATCGCCACCGCCGCGGGGGCCGCCTTCGGCGTCGCGGTGCTCGTGGTCTGCCTGCCGGCGTCACAGTGGTTCGTGATCGTCGGCGGCGGACTGATCGGCGGGCTGATCGCGGTGCGCATGCTCTCCCGGCTGCTGCCGGCCGGCATCGTGCGCGCTCGGCGTGGGCAGCCGGCCGTCCTCGCGTGCCGCCTGCTCGCCACGTCGACGTTCATGGGCGTCGACGGATTCGTGCCGCTGGCGGCCGACCGCATCCACGGGGCGAGTCCGATGGTGCAAGGCTTCACGATCATCGGCGCCGCGCTCACCTGGACCGGCGGTCAGGCCCTCATCGCACGACGCCCCGACGTGCGACCGCAGTCCGCCGTCCGATTGGGCTTCACGATCCTCGGCCTGGGCGCCGTCCTCGTCACACCCGTCCTGTGGAGCAACTGGCCGTTGTGGGCCACCTTCCTCGGATGGGCGGTCGGCGGCATCGGCATGGGCGTGCTCTACAACCCCACGACGGTCGCGGCGATGAGCTACGCCACCGACGGCAGCGAGGGTGACACGGGTGGCCAGATGCAGTTGGTCGACTCGTTGGGCTTCTCGCTGATGGGTGGCGTCGGCGGTGCAGTCGTGGCGTTCGCCGATCGCTCGGCGTTCGCGCTGAGCAGCGCGATCGGGGTGTGCTTCGCGATGGCGATCGGCTGCGCCCTCGTCGGCATCGTCGCTTCCCGTGGGGTGCGCGCCGCCGGCGGGTGACCGACGCCGCCAGCTCCCGATGAGCACGGATGGCGTGTGTCGGCCGACACATGCCACCATGCCCGCCATGGGGCCACTCGAAGGTGTGAAGATCGTCGACCTGTCCGTGATGATCTCCGGTCCGTTGGCCGGGATGATGCTCGCCGATCAGGGCGCCGACGTGGTGAAGGTCGAGTCGCCGGGGCTGGGCGACATCATGCGCTTCCTCGGCACGAGCAAGGGCGGGATGACCGGCATCTTCGCCAACAACAACCGGGGCAAGCGCAGCATCGTCGTCGACATGAAGCAGGCCGAAGGTGTCGAGGTCGTCCGCAAGCTGATGAGCGACGCCGACGTGGTCATCCAGAACTTCCGGCCGGGCGCGATGGAGCGACTCGGCCTCGGCTACGAGGACGTGAAGGCCTTCAACGAGGACGTCATCTACGTGAGCATCAGCGGCTTCGGGCCCGACGGCCCATACAGCCACCGGCGCGTGTACGACAACGTGATCCAGGCCGCGTCAGGGCTTGCGTCGGTGCAGACCGATCCGGCCACGGGCGTTCCATCGCTGTTCCGCACCCTCATCTGCGACAAGGTGACGTCGTACACGGCAGCACAGGCCATCACCGCGGCGCTGTTCGCACGGGCCACGGGCAAGGCGAAGGGACAGCACATCGTGCTGGCCATGCTCGACGCCGCGGTGTCGTTCATGTGGCCCGACTCGGCGATGGACGCAGCATTGCTCGACGACGATGCGAACCGCACCCCGACCATCGGATCGAACTACGCGGTCACCACCCTCAACGACGGACACGTGGCCGTCAGTGCGGTCACCGACTCGGAGTTCAAGGGGTTGTTCGCTGCGTATGGACGCCCCGACCTCGGCGACGATCCTCGCTTCTCGAACGCCGTCGCCCGGATGCAGAACCTGGCCGATCTCGTGCCCCTGATGCGCGAGTTCGCCGAGCGCACGTCGGTCGACGACTTCATGGCGGGTGCCGAGACCCATGATGTGCCAGCCGCACGTGTGAACTCGCTCGACGAACTGCCGCACGATCCGCAGGTCGTGCACAACGAGATCTTCGTCGAGCGCCAACACCCGCTCGCCGGCACGATCCGCGAACCGCGTCCCGCACCGAGGTTCTCGGAGACACCTGCCAGCGTGAGCGCACCCGCTCCTCGCTTCGGCGAACACAGCGACGAGATCGCGACCGCGCTCGGTTTCGACGCTGCCGCCCTCCGCGCCGCGGGCGTCATCCACTGACCTCGATCAGCTGACGGCGACGACTCGCCGGTCCACGTCGCCGGGGCGAACGGCCCTTGACGCGGAGCCGCTGCGGGCGGACGGTGTTGTCGAGGAAGTTGGAGCACGTGGAGGAGGTGCCCTCGTGGATGGCGCTCGATGCTTCATCGTCGTCACCGCGATCGTGTCGCTCGTGGGCGCCGGATGTGGCTCCGACCGTGTGAGCGAACCGTCGTCCGATTCCTCGTCTGTCACGACGGCGGCTCCGGACGCCACGACCGTTCCCGATGCCACGATCATCGATCCGCCGACGACAGGGCAGGACGCCGTCCAGCCGACGTCGACGGCATCGCTGCCACCGGCACCGGCCACGCTCGCTCCGGCGCCCGTCGACCTGCTCGACCCGGCTGCCTGGATCGGGCATCGGTACGCCGAGGAAGAGGTGGCGGACCCGTTCCAGCACGTGATCCTCGACGGGTCGGTCACCCACTTCATCACGATGCGGTACGGCACGACGTCCGAGCCGGATCCGATCGGGTTCCCGGCGTTCGTTCGTCCGGATCCCGGCGGCTACGGGTACTCCGGCACCGAGCCCGGTCCGTGGGTGGTGCTCGCATGGCAGCCGGCCGATCCGATGAACCAGCCGGCTGGAGGACCCGTCACCGACGCCCTGCTCACCTCGTCGGTGGAGGGCGAGATGCCGATGAGCGGGTGTCGTTCCAACGCGGGAGAAGCCGGGGTGTACCTCGGCTTCGTGGTCTACGACCCCACGTACGTGCCCGACGGTACCGAAACCGCCCCCTTCCCGGTGACGAAGGCATGGCGCATCGCCGACGACCTCCGATTGGAGCCGATTGCCGCCGATGGCGTCGAGTGCGACTGGTACGAGTTCGGGGACTGACCCGACGGCGCTGGGCGCGCGATGATCCGGCAGCAGTTGTCGGTCTCAGGTTCCGGGCGCGTTTCGCGTGACCAAACGTTGCGCTCCTAGCATCGACCCCTCATGGCTACGACCCCGACCGCTGCGTTCTCCATCACCCTCGACTGCCGCCTCGACAACGTGCCCGGCACGCTCGGCAAGCTCTGCGTCGCCATCGGCGAGGCGGGCGGCAACATCGGCGCGCTCGACGGGTTCGATGTCCGCGGCCCCGAGCTCCGCCGTTGTCTGGTCGTGCACTGCCGCGACGAGGCCCATCAGCAGAAGGTCGTCGAGGCCGTCCGCGACCTGAAGGGCGTCACCTTGGTGGACTGGTGGGACCGTACGTTCCGCATGCACGAGGGCGGCAAGATCGAGACCACCGCGCTCGCGCCGGTGAACGACCGCGACGACCTGTCGATGGCGTACACCCCCGGCGTTGCCCGCGTGTGCATGGCCATCCACGAGGATCCCGCGCTCTCCCATCGCTACACGATCCGCAAGAACACCGTCGCCATCGTCAGCAACGGCACCGCAGTGCTCGGCCTCGGCGACATCGGCCCCGAAGCGGCGATGCCCGTGATGGAGGGCAAGGCGATGCTGTTCAAGGAGTTCGGTGGCGTCGACGGCTTCCCGGTGTGCATCACGGCCCGCACGGCCGACGAGGTCGTCGACTTCGTGCAGCGCATCGCCCCCACGTTCGGCGGCATCAACCTCGAGGACATCAAGGCGCCGGAGTGCTTCGAGATCGAGGAGCGCCTGAAGGCCAGCCTCGACATCCCCGTGTTCCACGACGACCAACACGGCACCGCAGTCGTGACCCTGGCTGCACTCTGGAACTCGCTGAAGATCACCGGCAAGAAGATGGAGGACCTGACGGTCGTCATCGCCGGCATGGGCGCCGCCGGTGTGGCGATCGGCAAGATCCTCATCAACGCCGGCGTGGGCGAGATCATCGGCTGTGACCGCACGGGTGCGGTGTACCAGGGCCGCAGCGATCTCAACGTCGCCAAGGAGTGGTTCGCCGAGCACACCAACCCGTCGCGCAAGATGGGCACGATCGGCGACGTGCTGCACGGTGCCGACGTGTTCGTGGGCGTCAGCGGGCCCGACCTCATCACCGCCGCCGACCTGCGCAACATGGCGAAGGACCCGATCGTGTTCGCGATGGCCAACCCGAACCCGGAGATCCGTCCCGAGGCCGCCGATGGCCTCGCCGCCGTGATGGCCACGGGTCGCAGCGACTACCCGAACCAGATCAACAACGTGCTCGCCTTCCCGGGCCTGTTCCGTGGCGCGCTCGACGTGAACGCCACCGACATCACCGAGAACATGAAACTCGCAGCGGCGATCGCGATCGCCGAGTCGGTCGCAGACGCCGAGCTGTCGCCGGCGTTCGTCGTGCCGAGCGTCTTCGACCGCAGCGTCGTCGAGCGCGTGGCGCCTGCCGTGAGCCGGGCCGCGATCGCCGACGGCGTCACCCGCCTCACCTGATGCGCGCGTGATCGCTTCGGTCCGCATGTCGTGCCCGAGCGATCACACGTAGCGGACGTCAGCTGTTGACGGCGACGGCGGACATCTCGAAGATCCACAGTCCGCTCGTGAACGGGCGATTCGGATCGCCGCCGTCGGGGTCGCCCTCGACGAACCCGGTGCCTCGGTCGTCGACGAGGTAGACGCCGAACAGGTCGTTGGCGTGATCGATCCATGGCCGGAACCCGAACTTGCCGTCGCTGGACACGACGACGCCGTGCCCGTCGGCATCGACGCCGTCGAGCCACTCCCCCAGCCCGTACGGCGTCTTCAACGCCACCCGGTACGCGGCGGCGAACACGTACTCGACGCCCGCGATCTGATCGGTCTGCATCTCGGTGACCGCCGACTCGCTCAGGATGCGCGTGCCATCCGGTGCGACGCCGTCGTGCACGAGCATCTCGAGGAACCGTGCGTAGTCGCCGAGCGTCGACGCAGCCCCTCCCGCCGGCATCGGGTGCGTCACCTCCTGCGACGTCGGATCGGCGATCTGGAAGAACACCGTGCGGTCCATGCCGAGCGGCCGGGCGATCCGCTGGTCGAAGAGGTCGAAGAAGCTCTGGCCGGTCACGATCTCGGCGATCGCGCCGGCGACGTGCATGTGCTGGCTGCCGTACCGGAAGGCGGCGCCCGGCTCGTGCACCACACCGTTGCGGAGGATGTCGGCGGCGCACTCGCGAAGCGTGCCCGAACCCGCCGCCACGCACGGCACTCGCTCGTCGGCGATCAGACCAGAGGTGAACGACAACAGTTGTCGCATGGTGATCGTGCCGACCCGAGTGTCCGCCAGCTGGGGGACATACGTCGCGATCGGTTCGTCGAGCGAGAGCACAGCGTCGTCGACGAGGGTCATGATCGTCGCTGCGGTCAACCACTTGCTCCCCGACGCGATCGGCACCCTGGTGTCGAGCGTGTACTCGCCCCACACCTCCTGCTCGACGATCTCGCCGTGCTGGATCACGAGCAACGATGCGCCCGGCAGACCTGCGGCCTCGACCGCTGTGGTCACGCGTTCCTGCAACGCATCGAACCGCTGGTCGTCGACGATCACCGGCTCGACAGCGCTCACGTACCCGCCCACGGGCACCGCCGCCGTGGTCGACGCCGCCGTCGCTGCGGTCGGCGTGGCGTCGCTGGGTTCGGTCGCGGTGGTCTCGATCGCGCTGGTCTCGGTCGCTGGGGCTTCGGCGACCGTTGTTCCCGGCGAATCGTCGCCCGCCGGCGCTGGTGTCGATGACGTCGCCCGGTCCGCTATCGGCTCCGCCACGGTCGCCCGAGGTGAACTGTCCGCACATGCTGAACCGAACAGTGCGAGCAGGGCGGTGAGCGCGATCGTCCCCATCGACGAACGACCGCGGCCCTGACCTCGATCTCGTCTCCAC
Organism: Actinomycetota bacterium; assembly: GCA_963169665.1. Lineage (GTDB taxonomy): Bacteria > Actinomycetota > Acidimicrobiia > Acidimicrobiales > Ilumatobacteraceae > VFMC01. The sequence goes on from CAUJET010000091.1 coordinate 47,462, forward strand.
GCCCCGCCCCGCTCCGCCACAACGCCTCCCCTCAGTGCGACGCCATCAAGTGTTGCACTCCGGCCACGGTCGGCGGTGCGGCAGCGTCCACCCCACTCTCGAGAAGCTGCGCATGCGACGGAACCGAATGCCATGCTCGAACGTCTGTGTGACGTGGATCCGACGGCCGGTGTGAGCGAGGCGAACGACGCGATCGTTCGCGACGTCGCGCCCGACGCCGTCGCGGCCGTCGGACACCTCGAGATCGAGTCGATCGACGCAGTGCCTGTCGGCGCGACGTCGTTCACGGCGTTCTACGAACGAGAGCGCGGTGCGATCGGGCGAGCGCTCGCGATCACACTGCGCGACGACGAACTCGCTGCCGACGCGCTCGACGAAGCCATGGCCCGCGCGTACCAACGCTGGGACCAGGTGAGCCGATACGCCAACCCGGCCGGCTGGGTGTACCGCGTGGGTCTCAACTGGGCGAGATCGATGCTGCGCAAACTCACCCGACCGGCGCGGACGCCGCGAGCGTTCGAGTTGGTGTCATCGGCGCCGACGTTCGACGCCGACATCGACCGGGCACTGCGCTCGCTCACGGTCGACCAACGGGCGGTCGTCGTGTGCCGGTTCTTCATCGGCTACTCCGAAGCGGAGACAGCAGAGGCCCTCGGCATCAGACCGGGCACCGTGAAGAGCCGGCTCAGCCGGGCGCTCGATGCCCTCCGGTCGTCCACCCTGATCAACCCGCCGACCACCCGGGAGGTGACCCGATGAGCGACTCCATCGACGAACTGGTCGACGACCCTGCGCTGCAGCTCCGTCTGCAACGCCATCTCGAGTTCTCCGCCCACGACGCGAGGCTGCGACCGTCGCCCCTCAGCGGGATCGTCGCACGAGCGACCCGACGACGTCGTCGACATCGCCTCGCGGGTGCCAGTGCGGCATCGCTGCTGGGCATCGCCGCCGTCATGGTGGCGTTCTCCGCATCGTCATCAGCTCCAGCGATCACGCCCGCCGACATCGCTCCCGAGCTCGAGGACACGACCGTCGACACCGCGACGACCGAGCTCTCGGCGTCGGGGACCGATGCCGTCGAGTCCCGAGACGCCGACGACGAACCACTCGCAACGGAGGCGTTGCCGCCGATGATCGGCGTGCTCGGAGCCCCTGTCGAGACGTGGCGGTCAGAGGCGCCGGATGCGGCATCGGCAGCAGTCGTCGATCAGGTGTTCCCGGCCACCGGGATGTACTCGGGCCACATCGTGTGGACGACGATGGAGCAGAGCCCTCGCGACTTCAGATCGGACGTGAGCATCTCGCCCGACGGCGTGCACTGGGACCCGGTCGCGACCTCTCCCGACCTCGCGGTGATCGGCGGTACCGAGCGCGACGGCACCCTCGTCCTCATCGGATACGCCCCGGAAGGCGACCCGGATGCGGGAGCTCTCGTCGCGGCGACGTCGGTCGACGGAGGGCAGACGTGGCAGAGGACTCCTCTCGGCTACGACCTCGGCGCGGCGTGGGAATCGGGCGTGATGACGGTGAGTCTGACGGCGAGCCAGGTGGAGGTTCGTGATGGCATCATCGTCGCGTCGATCGAACCGACGGCCATGCTCGACATCGACGCGATCGCCGGTGACGGCACGATGATGAACGGGTACGTCGTCGACGATCTCGGGATCGCCGTCCTGGCTGCGTGCGAGCCATCGGGCGACTGCTTCGCCGGGCCGGCAAACGACACCGGTGGACGGGACGTCGAGCAGAGGTTGACCTGGGAACAGGCGGGTCTCGACGAACGAGAGCGTTCGTACCTGACCGACGAACCATTCCTCGTCCGGATCGAGGATGGACGTGCCGAGCGGGTGTTCGACCTGCCGTCGACCTACCCAGGCGGAACGCGGCTCGGGCTCGGCGAAGGTGGGTTCCTCGCCCTCGTGCAGACCTTCCCGGACGGGGCGCCCGGCACGGTTTCCCCGGCTTCGCTGTTCGCCAGCGTCGACGGTCGGTCCTGGAGCCTCGTCGGGCGCCCAGGCGTCCAGGCCGGGGCCGTCGGTTCCGTCGGCGGAATGATCGTCGTCGCAGGGCCGAGCCTCGACACCGGATCGAACCTCGTGTTGGCAAGCTCCGACGGGGTCGATTGGCGACGGATCGAGGTGCCGTCACCGGGCGTCGAGACGTGGGACCCGATGCCGTACGGCGCGGCGATCGCGGAGGGTCGCATCGCCCTGCTGATCACGCGTCGCCTCGAACCGCAGATGGTCCGCCAGGTCGAGAACGGCGTCGTCCTCGAGTCAGAAGACGGTATGGGCGATGCAGTCGTCTACGACGAAGCGACCGGCGAGGTGTTGGGCGGCTGGACGTCGACGGGCGAGTACTCGGGCCGACTTCGCAAGGGCGACGATGCCAGCATGGTCGTGCTGGACGACTCGGGTGCGGTGATCGCCGAGTTCACCCTCGACGAAGCGATGCAGGCGATGCAGGAGCAGATGAAGCCGACCGAGATGGAGTTGAGCGTCGTGGTGTCCGACGACATCACCACCTGGTCGTGGACCTCGCTGAACGACCTCGTCGACGAACCGCTGTCGTGGGCCGAGTACATCCTCATGACCCACGACGGTCTGGTGATCCCGGCCCAGGTGGCGCTCGACCCCGACTTCGCGACCACCGAACGTCGGATCTTCGTCGCTGCCTGACATCTCTGTGGTGAGGGCCTCTCGATCGAGGCCCAGCTGGCGTCGACAGACCAACCCGCCCGGCCGGCATCGGCGCGACATCGCTCGAGGGAACCGAACTCGTACGGTGGGAGTGCATGGGGGTGCGCTGGATTCCGTTCACCCTGGGGGCGATGGTCATCGCTGCCGTGGTGGCGGTCGACCCGGGCGGGCTCAGCCCGTTCGGACCGACCCGGTGGTGGCTCGTGTCGTCGCTGGCGCTCGCCGCCGGTGGATCGGCCTGCTGGAGCGCGACGCGGCGTCTCGACCGACGGTCGGCACGGCTCTGGGGCCTCCTCCTGGTACTGCTGACCGTGTCGGCCGTCGTCAACGGCGACACGAAGGTCGCCCTGCTCGGTCACCCGGTCCGTCACCTCGGACTGCTCACGTGGGGACTGTTCGCGCTCGTGTTCGCAACCGGCCAGCAACTGGTCCGCACCGACGATCGGCGGATCGTCGTGCGCTCGACCGTGGTCGCCGCGGTCGGCCTCGGTGCGTGGTGCACCTGGGAGCTCGCCGTCGGGCCTCCGATCGCGCTCGCAACCACGACCGAGCGGCTTTCGGGCCCCTTCGGGTCGGCGGCGATGCTGGGGGCGGCATGCTGCCTGCTGACCCCGATCTGCACGATGGTGGTCGTCGACCGCCACGCGTCCACGTCATGGCGCATCGCTGGTGCGGTGGGCGCCGCCACGAGCGTGCTCGCGCTGATCGGGTCGGGAACCCGTGCCGCCTGGATCGGGATGGCGATCGCAGCCGCCGTGCTGTTGGTGCGCCGTCGTCCCTCGACGCGTACCGTCCTCGTCGGGGCGGGCTCGGTCGTCGTCGCACTGGCGGTGCTGTCGCCTCGTCTCGACGACATCGTCGATCGGTCGAACGGCACCTCGTCGCGCCTCGACGAGTGGGCGCTCGCCGGCCGGGTGATCGGCGATCACGTGCCGATCGGCACCGGACCCGAGGGGTATCGCATCGCTGCCGTCGGAGCGGTCGACGCCGACTACGAACTCGTCCACGGGCGCGATCGCGTGCTTCCCGATCGTGCGCACAGCGGACCGCTCGACGTGGCCGCCATCGGCGGATTGCCCGCGGCCACCGCGTACGTGCTGCTGGTGGGCGGCATCGTCTGGCGTGCCGTGCGCCAGATGCGCGCGGCCGACCCGATGACGACCGGCCTCTCCGTCGCCCTCGTCGCCTACGCGGTGCAGCAACTGTTGCTGTTCCCGCTCGCCGAGTTGGACGGGGTGTGGTGGCTCGTCGCCGGCATGCTCATCGCTGCAGCGCCCGACCAGGCGATGAACACCGAGGGCACCGCGCCCGCCGCCATGTCAGGAGCGGCGAGAGCGGCGGCACCGACGTCGATCACGGCGGCACCGACGTCGATTCCGACGGAGGCGACGGACCTCACGGGTGTCGACGCGACGGCGAACACCGGTGCGCCACATGCCGATGCGACGTGGGCCGGCGTCCGACGTGGCCGGGTGCGGGCGATGGCGATCGCGGCGTTCGCGCTGGTGCCGGTGGTGTTCGTCGCCGGCGTGCTCGACGTCGCCGCCGATCGGCAGGCCCGACGAGCGATGACTGCCCGAGACACCGACACTGCGGTGACAGCAGCCGAACGATCGGTCGACCTCCGGCCCGACGATCTCCGGTACCGGTCGGTCGCGATCGAAGCGCACCGCTCGAGGGGCACGCTCGCCGACATCGACGTCGCCCTCGATCATGCCGACGCCGCGCTCCGATGGTCGCCCGACGACCCGATCGCCCTCGACGCTCGTGCCACCCTCCTGCTCGATCGAGCGGCGATCACGGGAACGACGGTCGACACCGACGCCGCGGTCGAAGCCTGGCGGCGACTCGTCGACCGGGATCCGGTTCGAGCCCGATGGCTGGTGCAGTTGGGTCGTGCCGCAGCGCTGGCCGGCGACATCGACGAAGCGCACGCAGCTCTGACGGAGGCCGCCATGCTGCGACCCGACGACGCATCGATCGCCGCACTGCTCGCCGAACTCGAGGCCCGATCGTGATGGAACCGAATCCGCCCGATGGGTGTGTACCGGACGTGGACTTCACGATCGATGCTGCGAACCCACCTGGCACCCCTGGCGCGGTCACTCGAGCCGCCGACGACGCCATCGTCGTCGAGGACGTGCGGACTCGGTTCGCCAGCTTCGAGGACTTCTACCTCTCGAGCCGAGCGTCGGTCGGTCGAGCGCTCGCCCTCACCCTGCGCGACGACGATCTCGCCCGCGAGGCCATCGACGAAGCCATGGCCCGCGCCTACCAGCGTTGGTCGCACGTCGGCCAGCTCGACAACCCCGGCGGCTGGGTCTACCGGGTCGGCCTCAACTGGAGCCGCTCGGTCATCCGTCGACTGCGTAGGAACCCGCCCATCTGGATCGCGCAACCGGGCGACGCGCCGGCAGCGGCGCCCACCGACCCGTCGATCGACGCCGCGCTCGACACCCTGAGCGTCGACCATCGTGCCGTGGTCGTGTGCCGGCTGCTGCTCGGCCTCAGCGAGCAGCAGACCGCCGACGTCCTCGGCCTCCGCCCCGGCACCGTCAAGAGCCGTCTCGCCCGGGCGCTCGATCGCCTCCAACCACTGCTCGCTCCCCTGCTCACCCCTCCCGAGGAGAACCGCTGATGAACACCCCGCATCGCACCCCCGACCACCAGCACCTCGCCGACCGCCTCGAGCACCGCGCCGGCCACGTCGATCTCGGCCCCCCGATGCTCGACGTGGTGGTCGCCCGCGGACGTCGCCGGCAGCACCGCCGTCGCACCGCCGTCGGGATGGCCGCAGTCGTCGGCATCGCCGGCGGGTCGGTCGCCGCCGTCGCCGTGCTCTCGCGGCAGGCCGAACCCGACCGCATCACCGCGGCACCCACCGACGACCCCTCCGGCACCGACCTCGCGGCCGCCAGCACGGTGCCCGGGCCGACGAACTCGACGCCGACCGAGGTCGTGCCTGCGCAGTTCGCGCCGTCGCCGTTCGTGTGGAACCGGGTCGACCCCGACAGTGCCGAAGCGGTCAGCTTCTACATGGGCGCTCCCGACAACACCGTCGCCGGCAGCGGACCGTTCGTGGTGTGGTCGACCGCACCGGCAGTGAGCGATGACTACTCCGGTGTGCTCTGGCGATCCGACGACGGCCTCACGTGGGAGCAGGTCGCGTCGCCACCTGCGCTCGTGGGGCGCAACGTCGCCGAACTGAACGGGCGGTTCCTCACCTACGGCACGGCACCGACGACTGCTGCGGGCCGGAGGAGCGATCTCGCGATCGGCACCTCCGACGACGCCGGCCGCACGTGGGCCACCACCGTGCTCCCGCTCGACACGAGCGACCTCCTGGCCGAGCAGGGCGTCACCTCGGTCGGGGTGAACGCCACCTCGATCGCTGCGACGGCCAACGGTGTGTTGGTGAGCGCTCAGGTGACGGCCAACGTCGACCTCATGTCGAAGCTCCCGACCGACGTACGCGGACTCGGGTGGGAGCTCGTCGAGTCCGGCGTGCGCGTGCCGACCGGCGAAGGCTGCGACCCCGTCACCGCCTCGACGATCTCGTTCGGCGGCCCCGTCGCCACCGAAGCCCCCGTCGACACGGCGACGCCGACGACCACGCCCGCACCGGCGTGCGACACCCGCATCTTCACGTGGGCGGAACTGGGGATCTCCGAACGCGCTGCGGAGGCGATGATGCATCCCGACGTGCGGATGTTCTTCTCGGCCGACGGCGCCACGTTCACCGAGATCGACCCGGTCGGCGTCGACGACGGGGCGACCGACGTGCGCCTCACCTCGCTCGGCGACTCCTTCGTCGCCTCGGTGAACCAGGTGAACCCGGATGGCTCGATGTCCACCGCGCTGTCCACCTCCTCCGACGGGCGCGAGTGGGCTTCCCTCGGCTCGGCCCCGGTGACTTGGACGGAAGGGTTCGGCGCCGTCGGCGACCGGCTCGTCGTCACCGGCTACGACATCGACGCCAACACGCAGGTGATCGCCGTGCGCGATCCGTCGGGCGCGTGGAACACGACCTCGATGAACAGCTTCGTCCTCCCGAGCGACGGTGTGCAGGCCTCCATGGGCGGCGGTTCGATCGCGATCGGACCGAACGGCATCTCGGTGATCGGTGCGTTGTTCGTCGACCCGATCGCCGAGATCGGCGGCGTGACGTTCTCGGTGGACGGTTTCACCATCGAGGTCGACGACACCAGCTACACCCATCGGGTGATCGACGTCGCCACGGGCGACGTGCTCGCCACGGTCAGCATGGAGGCGTCGTCGAACCCCGAACTCGTGTCGATCGTGTACGGCGACCAGCAACCCGTGATCGAAGTACGCCGCGAGGCGGGCGGCGACGTGATCGCCACGTACACCTACGACGATCTCTCGAACGCGGTCGCCTCCGCCACCGGTGCACAGCCCGCCGGGCCGAGGATCTTCCTGATGCACAGCCGTGACGGTGTCACCTGGTCGCGCGACGCGCTCGACGAGATCGCCGGCGAGGCCGTCACCGGCACCGGTGGCATCCGGTTGACCGACACCCAGGTGATCGTGGCAGCCAACCTCGCCGGTGAGCGCAACCCCAACGGCACTCCCAAGCAGACCCTCCTCGTCGCCACCCCCACCTCCTGACCCCTCCGCGTTGGGTCGTTCCCGCGTCACCACCACGCGTTCGTGCACACACGCATCCCCGGCCCGGGCGCGTGTGTGCACGAACGCGTGGATACGACGCGGAAGTGACCAAACGCGCTGGGGGTCAGCGGGGGCGGGGCAGTTCTTGTTCGAGGGTGAGGACGGGTTCGAACAGGTCGCCCAGGTCGGCCACCCGGTCGAGCACGTCGCTCGTCTCGAACACCAGGCGCAGGTCGCCGTCGGCGCAGCGCTGCACCTCGTCCCAGGTCACCGGTGTGCTCACCCACGGCCGCACCCGGGCACGCATCGAGTACACGCCGATCGTGGTCTTGTGGCGGCTGTTCTGGCTCCAGTCGATGAAGATCTTCCCCGGCCGCTCCACCTTGGCCATGATCGTCGTCACCCGGTCGGGCAGCTTGCGCTCCAGCACCTGACCGACCGCGAGCGCGAAGTCGCCGGTGGCCTCGTGGGTGCACGGCGTGTTGAGCGGCACGTACAGCTGCAGTCCCTTCGAGCCCGAGGTCTTGCAGAACCCCTCGAGGTTCACCGAGGCCAGCACCTCCTGCACCTCGAGCGCGATCTGGCAGCACTCCACCACCGTCGCCGGCGCACCGGGATCGAAGTCGAACACCACCGCCCGGGGCGTCTCGAGGTCTGACGACAGCGCCATCGGCACGTGCAGCTCGAGCGCGGCCAGGTTCGCCGACCACACCAGCGAGGCCGGTTCGTCGAGCCGGCAGTACCCGATGTCTCCCCCGCGGTCACCCGGCCCGATGGCGGTCTGCACCCAGTCGGGCCGGTGCTTCGGACACCGCTTCTCGAAGAAGCCCGGCTTGTCCGCTCCGTCAGGGAAGCGGAGGAAGGTGATGCACCGACCGGCGAGATGCGGCAGCACGAACGGCGCGATGCGGGCGTAGTAGTCGATCACCTCGGCCTTGGTGAACGCCGGCCCGGGATTGCCGGTCGACGGGTCGCTCGCCGGGTACAGCACCTTGTCGAGGTTGGTGAGCGTGAGGTCGCGCCCGCCCACGCTGACGGGCGTGCCCTTGCTCGCCGCCATCGTTCAGCGGCCGGTCACGCGCTCTTGCGGACGCGCTTGGGCTTCGCGATCGCGGCGGTGTCGTCTTCCGAGGCGTCGGATGCGTCGGCAGCAGCGGCCTTCGACGAGGCCCTCTTCGCGGTCCCCGACGTCGAGGACTTCGCGACGGCCTCCTCGTGCGGTCCGCCGGCCGGATGCCGCTTGCGCGCGTCCTTGGCGGCCTTCACGCTCGCCTCGAGCGCGGCCATCAGGTCGACCACCTTCGGTGGCGCAGCGACGGCGGCGGGCGCCTCGAACTCCTCGCCGCCCGCCTTGCGCTCGATGAGATCGAGGACCTGCTCGCGGTACTCGTCGCGATACTTGTCGGGCTCGAAACTGGCCGACAGGCTCTCCACGAGCGCCTCGGCCATCTTCACCTCCTTCGAGCTGATGTCGATCTCGTCGAGACCCTCGAGCTCGTCGATCGACTCGATCTTCACGACCTCGTCGGCGAACACCATCGTGCTCATCAGCAACTTGCCGTCCTGGGCGCGCAGCGCGGCGACGTACTGCTTGTTGCGCATCACGAAGCGACCGATCGCGACCTTGCCCGCTTCCTCCATCGCCCGGGCCAGCAGCACGTACGGCTTCGGCGTCTTGTCGGGGGCGACGATGTACGGCGTGTCGAAGTAGACCGGGTCGATCTCGTCGAGGTCGACGAACTCCTCGAGGTCGATGCTCTTGGTGGCCGACGGGATGAACGGTTCGAGCTCGTCGGGGTCGACCACGACGTAACGGCCCTTCGACAGCTCGTAGCCCTTCACGATGTGGTCGTCGGGCACGTCCTCGCCGGTCTCGGCCGACACCTTCTTCAGACGGATGCGGCTCATCGTGCGGTCGTCCAACTGGTTGAACGAGACGCTCTTCTTGCTCACACCGTGGAAGAGCTTGATCGGGATGGCGACGAGGCCGAAGCTGATCGTCCCACTCCACACTGGTCTCGGCATCCCCGTAGTTTGCCCGAAATCGTCCGGTCCAAACAGCCCCGGATCGCACTGCCCGCGATTCGAGTCGGCGCGAACGAGACCGGAGCAGGATCGGATCGGTGCCGGCGTCAGCCGGCGAGAACGGCCCGCGCCACGAGATCGGTGCCGAACGCGGTGAGGATCGCCAGGTAGAGCAGGCCGGTCGCGGCCATCACGGCGGAGTAGTACCGCTCCTTGAGCGCCAACTTGGTCACGTACACCAGCACGATCGTCGTCACGGCGCACGCACCCCAGAACCAGCCGAGCGTGCCGTTCCACCCATCGTCGACCTCGCCGCTCCACACCGCGAGCATGCCGGTGGGCAGCAGCAGCGACGCCACCTCGATCGGCCACACCCACCCGAGGGCACGCACGAGATCGTTCAGGTGCTTGCGGGGCAGGCCGGGCTGCACGAGATACCAGTGGCCGAGCAGCATCGCATCGGTGACCGCACCCAGGAACAGGGCACCGGTGAGCGTGCGCAACAGGGCGACGCCCATGTTCTCGGCACCGCCGGTGCTGGCATCGATGCCGGCGGCGACGAGACCGACGAGACCGATGGCCGGCGCCACCAGGTCGAGCACCGGTGGGAATTCCGGGCCCGTGGGCGCCTCGGCGTCCACGGTTGCGGTCGCGGTTCGGTCGATGCCGGTCATCTCGGCCACGCGGGCCGACCGCCGATCGTGCTCGGCCGCCGCACCCGACACGCCGGCCACTTTGCGCTGCACCGACACCACCAGCACCGCCGTCGCCGCGATCGCGACGGCCAACGCCGAGATGTCGCGCACCGGCACGAAGCCGAACGCCGCACCCGCAGCGAATCCGCCGAGCGCCATCAACAGGTAGGTGCCGCGCAGCAGCCAGCCGTACCCGAGACCCACTTCACGACGCCGAGTGGTGAACCAGAGGAAGAACAGACCGCCGACAGACCACTGCAAGAGGACGGTCGCTGCATCGAGCCGGATCACGGGGCCTCGCAGGGATCAATCACTGAAGGGAGGCTAACGACGTGCCGATGGACTTGTGAAGCCTCCCGCCGGGGCGTGCTTCATCGTCTCCTCATCATCCGCCGCGCATCATCCAGGAGTGCCCTCCCATGACGACCCCTGCCATGACGACACGTCTCCTCGCCGCTCGAGCCGTCGTGGCGGTCGCGGTGCTGGCCGCCACGGTCTCGCTGTTCGTCACGGCACTGGACGCAGCCGGATGACCAGGGCGACGGGAACCACCGCACGATCGATCGGTCGACTGCTGAGCCCGACCGGCCGCCGGGCCCGGGCGTCGAAGGTGATCGCCACCGGCGTCAGCATCTCGGCGACGCTCGCCGGCGTCGGCTTCATCGCCCATGCCGACGACACCGGCAGCGACGACGGCGATGCCGCCTCACCCGCTCCGAGCGCCGTGCCGGTCGCGGTCACCCAGACCCTCCCGGCGACGACCACCGTCATGACCCCCACCACGGTGCTCGAGCAACCAGGTCCGGCCCTGCTGCCCACGAAGTCGACCGAACCGGCGCTCGCCGTTCCTGCGCCGTCGTACGAGACGCTGCCGCCGACGGTCCCGGTCGACTCCGCCGTGCTCGCACCGGTCGAGGCGGCCACACCCGTGACTGCGGTGCCCCGGGCGAACAACGGCGGCAGCTCGGCACCGGCGGCCACCGCTGCCCCTGCGGTGACTGCCCCCGCCGTGACTGCCCCCGCCGTGACCGCCGCCCCGGCGCCTCCGCCCGCGCCCGTCACCGAGACCACGGCACCGGCACCGCCGCCCCCGCCGGACACGACCGCTCCCCCGCCCCCACCCCCCACGCTGCCGCCGCTCACCGCCCCGCCCGACGGGTCGTCACGGGGCACCACATGACCGCGACGATGACCCACGCGCGTCTCGCAACGCGACCGGCCCATCTCGCGTTCCGGGCGATGAGCACCGACGTCACCGTCACCGTGGTCGGTGCCCAACTCGACGCGCTCGACTGGGCTCGCCGCCGCGTCTGCGAACTCGAACAGCGGTGGAGCCGGTTCCTGCCGGAGAGCGACATCGGCCGCCTCAACCGAGCCGAGGGCAACGCACTCGAGGTGCATCCCGACACCGTCACCGCCGTCCGCGCCGCATGCGCGGCCTGGCTCGTGACCGAGGGGTGCTTCGACCCGACGGTGCACGACTCGCTGCTCCGGCTCGGCTACGACGACACGATCGAGGTGGTCCGCGAGCGCGGCGGCGGCTCCCCTGCAGTGTCGTTGCCGGCGCCTGGGTGCGCCGGCATCGAGTTCGACGAGGCACGCTCCGTCGTGCGGTTGCCGGCCGGCGTGCGGCTCGACCTGGGTGGCATCGGCAAGGGGCTGGCAGCCGACCTCACCGTCGCCGGCCTGCTCGAGGGCGGCGCCGACGGGGCGCTCGTCTCGGTGGGCGGTGACCTCCGCGTCGCCGGCACGCCGCCCGGCGGCGACGCCTGGGTGATCGCGATCGAGGACCCTCGCACGGAGTGCCCGCTGACGTCGGTGTCGCTGCTGTCGGGCGGTGTGGCGACGAGCACGACGCTGCGGCGCCGCTGGCGATCGGGGCAACGGCCCCACCACCACCTGCTCGCGCCGACGACGGGCGCCAGCACGGCGAACGACGTGGTCGGTGCCACCGTCGTGGCCGACACCGCTGCGTGGGCCGATGCCCTGTCGAAGGTGCCCTTCGTCGACCCCGACCGCCACGACTGCTTCCAGCACGTGTCCTGCCTCGTCATGCGCGCGGACGGGACCTCATCGACGATCGGTGAGTTCCCCGCGTGAACGATCCCACGACCGCACCGACGGACGACCGCCGATGAACCACCGCCGATGAACGACAAGCTGGCCTGGTACGTCTCGCGTTCGAGCGGATGGGTCGCTTTCGTGCTGCTCGCGTGCACCGTGCTGTGGGGCATCCTCGGGGTCACCCGTCTGATCGAACGCAAGGGTCTGCCCCGCTGGCTGCTCGACCTCCACCGCCACCTCGCGTTCCTCACGGTGCTGTTCACCGCGATCCACCTCGGCGGCCTCGTGGGCGACAACTTCATGCAGATCGGCTGGCGCGAGATCATCATCCCGTTCGCGCTCGAGTACCGCGCTGGCGCAGTGGCATGGGGCGTGGTCGCCATGTATCTGCTCGTCGCGATCCAGGTGTCCTCGTGGCTGCGCAACCGGATCCCGCGACGATGGTGGCGCGGCATCCACCTCCTGTCGTACCCGGTGCTGTGGATGGTGGCGATGCACGGTCTCCGAGCCGGCAGCGACGCCGACGTCGCTGCGGTGCGGTACGGCGTCATCACACTGATCGGCCTGGTGTCGTTCCTCACCCTCGTCCGCGTCTTCACCGTCGGCCCCCGACGCCGCCGGACCGACGTGTTCGGTCTCGACACCACCGATGCGGCAGCGGCTCCGGTCGGAGTCGGTGCCGCCGCGCGCGGTGCCCTCGGTACGCTGGCCCAGGATGATGCCGACGGGACTGAAGCCGACGAGGATGAAGCTGATCGCACTCGGGTTGACGTCGGCGATGGCGCTGACGGCCTGCGGATTGGGTGAGCGTCCCTTCTTCGAGGAAACACCCACCGGCGTCGGCACCGACAGCGGCGACCCCGCCATCGACGCGGTCCTGCAATTGCTGGACGGCGTCGGCGGCGCACAGTTCACGGGTTCGTACCAGGCGACCCTGCTGTTCGGGGGGGTCGTGTCCGCGGCGCAGGTCACCCAACTCGGCCCGCGCCGCTCTGTCACGATCGGACAGGTCCGCTACCTGAACGACGGCGGGTCGAGCCGCACATGCGTGCTCGACACGGGTGTCTGCGACGACGGCATCCAGGCTGCGGCGGTCAGCAACACCGGACTCACGCCCGAGTTCGCGTTCGGTGACATGGCCAAGCGGCTGCGTCGCGACGCAGCGGCTCGTATCGCGCCGTCCACCGGTTCGATCGAGACCATCGCCGGCGTCTCGGCCACGTGTGTCGACGTCGCGGTGAGTGGCGGCACCAAGCAGTACTGCGCCCTGTCCGACGGCGCCGTCGCTCGTTTCCGCGGCGCCGACATCGAACTCGACCTCATCAGCTACGCACCGGTCGTCGACGAGACGCTGTTCGACGTCTGACGCTCGGCGTCCGACCCTCGAGGTCCCGTTACTCGTCGGCGAACCAGCTGCCGTGGAAGCCGTGCGGGATGCGCTGCGGCAATGGCACGGTGGCGATCGGCGCAGCGTTCATGTCCGCCGCATCGAGCACGACGAAGCTCGACGAGTTCGAGCTGGTGTCGTACAGATAGGTCACCAGGTAACCCTCGTCCTCACCGGCCGCTTCGCTCGCCGGGACGAACACCGGCTCGCCGCTCATCATCGTGGGACCGAAGTCGTGCGTCGTGCGCTGACCGGTCTGCAGGTCGTACTTCATCACGTTGGTCGGCGCGTTCATGCTGCTCGGGTCGGACCCGGCACGCGGCCCGACGGCCCAGCCGTAACGGTTCAGCAGGCCGGTGCGGCGGTCGTCGATGCGCGGGAAGGCGTGCGACACGTCGTCGAGCTGCTCCTCGGTGACCTTGCCCGTGGTGAGGTCGAACGCCCAGCGGTGCATGTAGCACGGCTCGAACTTGTCGGCGCCGCCCTTCCACATCGAGGCGTGGCGGCCACCGTCGAGGTACACCGTGTTGCCGTCGGCGCTCTCCCACGCGTTCATGATGTGGAAGACGTAGCAGAGGTCGACGTCGAACCAGCGCGGCTGCTCGCCCTGGCGGGCACGGTCGCGGTGCAGCAGACCGATGCGAGCGCCGTAGCTCTCGCGCCACTGGAACGGCATGCCGCCCTGGATCGCGAGGTCGAGGTCGAACACGACCGGCATGTCGAGGAAGATCGCGTAGTTCCGGCTCAGCGCGAAGTCGTGCACCATCGTCGGCCCACCGACCTCGATCGGCTGGCTGTGGATCAGGTTCCCGGCGGCATCGGCCACGTGGTACGTGACGAACGGTGCCGTGATCAGCTCGTAGCCGAAGAAGTGCATCTCGCCGGTCTCGGCGCAGGTGTGCGGGTGAGCGGTGAACGGGGTGGTGAGCTTGCCGCCGAAGTCGTACGGGCCGAGCGTGTCGAGCTCGGGTGACACGACGTTCGGGAAGCTGCCCTCCTCGAGCGCGAAGATCGTGCCGGCGTGTCGCACCACGTGGGTGTTGGCGAGGCCGACCGTGTAGTCGATGGTGCCGGTGAGGGCGTCCATGCGATCGGCGCCGGCGAGGGCCTTGGTGCGTACCAATCGGTTGCGGTACCACTCGGCCTTGCCGTCGCGCAGGCGGATGCCGTGCAGCATGCCGTCACCGGCGAACCAGTGCATGGTGGGGCCGTGCATCGGGTTGGCGCCGTTGCGGAAGTACCGGCCGTTCAGGTCGGTCGGCAGGCTGCCGACCACGGGGAGGTCGAAGGCCTCGATCTCCTCCATCACCGGCGCGTAGTTGCCGCGCATGTGGAACGGGAGCCGGGCGTCGGTCGTGGTGTCGTCATCGAGAGCCGTCATGACCGAAGCCTTGCACAAGGTCACAACCGATGCGGACGCGGACCACCACGACCGACTCGGGGAGGCGTCGGCTGACGACCCGGCGCGCGTGATGTGCGACGATTCGCCGCCATGGCCACCAACGGTTCGAACACCCGTGTCGTGCTCGCCCGTCGCCCCGAGGCGACCGCGACCCCCGACTGCTTCTCGGTCGAGACCCTGCCGCTCGAGCCGCTCGACGCCGGGCAGATCCGCGTCGCCGTCGACTACGTGTCGGTCGACGCCGGCACCCGCACGATGCTGCGCGGCGAGGGCTTCCACGCCCAGGTCGCACTCGGTGGGGTCATCCACGCCACGGGCGTCGGCCGGGTCATCGAGACCACCGATCCGGCATGGCCCGTCGGCCAGGCCGTCCGCGGTCGCCTCGGCGCTCAGACCATCGCCACGGTCAAGACGTCCGGGCTCACCCGTGTCGACGACTCGGTCGGCTCGCTGAGCCTCCACCTCGGGCCGTTGGCCGGTTCGACGGGCGTGACCGCGTGGGTCGGCGTGCGGCACATCGGCAAGGTCGTCGCCGGCGACACCTTCGTCGTGTCGGGTGCCGCCGGCGCCGTCGGCTCGATGGCGGGCCAGATCGCCAAGCTCGACGGTGCCCGGGTGATCGGCATCGCCGGCGGACCGGCCAAGTGCGCACATCTCGTCGAGCACCTCGGATTCGACGAAGCGATCGACTACAAGAACGACGACGTCCGTGCCCGGCTGCGTGACCTGTGCCCCGACGGTGTCACCGTGTTCTTCGACAACGTGGGCGTGCCGATCCTCGACGATGTGCTCGACAACCTCGCCATGGGCGGTCGGGTCGTCATCTGTGGCGCGGTGTCCCAGTACGACCACATGGACCGGGTCGAAGGCCCGTCGCTCTACCTGCGTCTCGCGGAGCGCCAGGCGACGATGGCCGGATTCGCCTACTTCCACACCCCGGAGCTGATCGAACCCGCGACCGCCGAGCTGACCGCATGGGTCCGCGACGGCGTGGTGTCGCTCCCGGAGACCGTGCTCGAGGGCATCGAGCGCTACCCCGAGGCCCTGCAGTTCATGTTCGAGGGCGGCAACGTCGGCAAGCTCCTGGTGAAGGCGAGCTGACCCGACGCCGGGTCGTTCGGATCCGACCCGCTCGATCTCCGAGCCTGCTCGGATCTCAGCCGAGCGACACGAGGGCGTGGTTCGCGTGGTTCATCGACAGCGGGCCGGCATCGGTCGCGACGACGATGTCCTCGAGGCGCATGCCCCACTTGCCCGCGACGTAGATGCCCGGCTCGACGCTGAACGCGTGGCCCGCCTCGATCGGCTGGTCGTTGCCCTCCACCATGTACGGATCCTCGTGGGCCTCCATGCCGATGCCGTGGCCGGTGCGGTGGATGAAGTACTCGCCGTAGCCGGCATCCGCGATCACGGCGCGAGCCGCACGGTCGACGTCCTGGCACGCCGCCCCGACCACGCCGGCTCGGACCCCGGCCGCCTGCGCCTCGTGCAACACGGCGTACGCCTCGACCACGTCGGCGGTGGGTTCGCCGGTGAACACGCAGCGAGTGATGTCGCTGCAGTACCCGGCCATCGTGCCGCCGAAGTCGGTGAGCACGATCTCGCCCTCGCGGATCACGCGGTCGCCCGCATGGTGGTGCGGCGACGCTGCGTTCTCTCCGGCGGCGACGATCGCGAAGTTGACGACGTCGTGACCCTCGGCGATGAGGCGGGCCGAGATGTCGGCCGACACCTGTGCCTCGGTGCGGCCGACGAGCGCGATCTCGCCGGCGTGCAGCTGGGCAGCGACACGATCGGCCGCCGCACCCGCGGCCTGGAGGGCGGCGATCTCGGCCGCGTCCTTGCGGGTGCGGAGGGCGTTCATCACCTCGACACTGCGCACGTAGCGTGTGCCGCTCGTGGGCCAGTGACCCAACAGGTCGACGAGGAACCGCGCCCACATCGTGTCGCCGACGGCAGCCACGGCGGGGGTGCCGGCGAGCTCGGCGACGATCCCCACCGGGTCGTCGGTCTCGTTCCACGGTCGCAGCGAGAACACGCCCGGCTGTTCGGCGACCCGCGGCGCTTCCAGGCGCGGGATCACCAGCGTCGCCTCGCCGTCGCGGGGCACCACCAGCATCGTGAGCCGCTCGAGGGGCATCGCCTCGTAGCCGCTGAGGTACGGCAGGTCGCTGCCGACCGAGAGCAGCAGGACGTCCACGCCGCGGTCGGCCATGACGGCACGGGCACGGCCGATGCGGTCGAGGTAGGTGGCGGTGCTGGCGAGGGCGCTGCTCATGCGCCCATTCTGCCTGGCCTGCGTACTCACCCCACCGGCGTTGCGTAGTGGCTACGCATCTGCGCGAGGGCCGTCGTCCGGATGATGGACACATGGGAATCTTCAAAGCACTCAAGGAAGCCAAGAACGTCGTCTCCTCCTCCAACGGTGTCGGCGCTGATGCCGTCGTCGGTCGTGCACTCGTGCTCGACGCGAGCCTCGCCGGCATGGCGATCAGCGTGGGCGTCGAGGAGTACCGGGTCGTGAACATGCGACTGCAGGTGTTCGTCGACGGTCAGCAGGGCTACGTCACCGACTGCCGCCAGAAGGTGGAGGAATGGCGCCTCGGCCAGCTCGTCGGTCAGGCATTCGCCGTGCGGGTCGATCGTCAGAACCCGATGCAGGTGGCGCTCGACTTCTCGACGGCGGCGCCGATCGTGACCATGCCCCGGCCGGCCGACGGTGTCGGCAGCGCCGCTTCGCTGTTGATGACGGGCACGCCTGCCGACGCGGTGATCGTGAGCAACAGTCCGCTCGGCCTGCGCACGTGGGACGGTCACGACATGTACCTGTTCACCCTGACCGTGATCCCGCCCAACGGTGCGCCGTACCAGGCGCAGGTGGGCAACCCGATGCCGGCGGCCGCGCTGCCGTACGTGTTCCCGGGTGCACGGGTGCCCGTGAAGATGGGCGCGGGGGCCAACGACCTCGCCATCGACTGGTCGATGGCTGCGACTCGCTGACCTGCTCTTCGGTCAGCGAGACGCCGAGACAAGGCCATCGACTGGTCGATGGCTGGTCTCGCTGACAGCGGAGTTCTGTCGGCGAGTCGCTGCAGTTGCGGGGTTCGCCGGCGACGTCAGAGCGTCATCGCCCGCGAGATGCTGCGAGGAGCGAACCCATGCCGTTCGTAGAACGCTTGAGCTCCCGCGTTTGCTGCGTACGCGTCGACGTGCGCCTCGTCGCAGCTGTTGGCGCGGGCCCAGCTGATGAACGCTTCGACCAGCATGGTCCCGACCCCGTGCCGCTGTCGCGGCACATCGATGTAGATGCTCCGTAGCACGGCAGCGGTCGAGGGGAGTCGGGTGGGTGACGACGTTGCGAGGTAGCCGACGAGATGGCCGATCGTCTGGCCGGCGAGATCGGCGACGACGACGAGGGACTGGTTGTCGGCGAGGAGTCGCTCGAAGTCCTGACGACCCTCTCGAGCCGGCCAGGTCGGGTCGGCGAAGGGTTCGTGGGTGGCTGCGTCGGTTGCGAAGAGTTCGCCTTCGAGTCTGACCAGAGCATCAAGGTCGCGGCGCTCCGCCGCCCGCATGGTCAGCATGGGTCCGCACCGTAGGTTGCTACTCGCACGAACCAACGGTGATTTGCACGCTGCCGGCACGCCCGCCGTTCCGGCGGTACGGGGCAGTGCTTGCGCTCGCTTCTGTGTCGGGTCGTGGTCGTTCAGCGACCACAACCCGACACGGAACGCTCGGTTGCGGGTGCGCGGACCGATCGAACGACCGAGCGCTGGCCCTACGGGTTCGTCCCGTCCGTTTCTCGGCCGCTCTTCGGTTCCCTACGACCGGAAACCGGCCGAGATCATCGGACATCGATGATCAGGGCCTCGGCGTCTCCCGAGCGTCGGTTGGGGCAGCGACGGAGCGTCGCTCAGGCGTGGCGGGTGGCGAGGCCGGCGATGAGGGGGTGGGGCGCCATGTGCTGCGGCGGATCGCCAGGGCCGGGGCGACCGAGCAGGTAGCCCTGCGCCACGTCGCAACCGACCTCGCGGAGCTGCTCGAGAGCCGCCGGCTCCTCGATCCCCTCGGCGATGACCATCATCCCGAGCGAGTGGCCGAGCTGCACGAGCGAGCGCAGCACGTCGCGGTCGGCCTCGCTCTGCACCGTCACGAAGCTCCGATCGATCTTCATGTAGTCGAACGGGAAGCTGCGCAGCAGGGCGAGCGATGCGAAGCCCGTGCCGAAGTCGTCGAGCGCGATCCGCACACCCATGTGCTGCAGTTCGCGCAGCGTGGCCTGCCCGGGTCCCGACTCGGCCAGCTTCGCCGACTCGGTCAGTTCGAGGATCAGCCCCGAGGGGTCGAGCCCGCTGTCGTTGAGGGCGGTGGCGACCTCGAGGATCACCTCGTCGCGCTCGAGCTGCACGGAGGAGATGTTCACCGTCACAGCGGCGCTCATCTCGCCGGCGGCCCGGCGGCGTGAGGCGAGACGACACGCCTCGCGGATCGTGAACTTGGTGATCTCGCCGACCAGGCCGATCTCCTCGGCGGTGGCGACGAACTCGCTCGGGCCGATGACCGGCGCACCGGGCGAATCCCATCGCAGCAGCGCCTCGTGAGCGATCACCTCGCCGGTCGACAGCGACCACAGCGGCTGGAACTCGAGGCGCAGCGCACCGGAACGCACCACGTGACGGACGAAGGAGTGGGTGTCGAGCCGGCGAGTGAGCTCGTTGGCCACCCGGTCCTCGAACGTCACGGTGCGGTTCCGCCCCTCGAGCTTGGCGTAGTTCATCGCCGCGCTGGCGTCGCGGAGCAGGTCCCCTGCCGACAGCACGTGGTCGCCCCACCGGGCGATGCCGATGCTCGCCGACACGTTGATCGCCATGCCCTTGTGCTCCACGGGGACGGCGATCGCCTGCAGCAACCGCCGAGCCAGTGCCTCGGGCGCGTAGGCCGCCGCGTTCGGGATGACGACCACGAACTCGTCGCTCGCCAGGCGGGCGACGGCATCGTCGCCGCGGGCGCCGAGGTGGATGCGATCGGCAATGGTGACGAGCACCCGGTCGCCGGCCTCATGGCCGTAGGCGTCGTTGACGTCCTTGAAGTGGTCGAGGTCGATGAACATCACCGCGCTCGACACCGACCCGCTTGCGTTCGCCGTCGCCAGGCCGTCGATCAGGTCGGTCACCGCACGACGGTTCAACACGCCCGTGAGCGGATCGTGGGTCGCGAGGAAGTGCAGGTTCCGGTTCGCCATGTCGAGGTCGTCGAGCACGTCGGCATGGTCGTCGACGAGCTGGCGCAGGCGGAGCTGCGCCATCGCCTGGCGAGCCAGGATCTGCAGCATCTTCTCCTGCCACGGCTCGATGGTGCGCGCGACGGTGTCGACCACGCAGATCGTGCCCACGGCGTACCCGTCGGCGCTGATGAGCGGCGCCCCGGCGTAGAAGCGGAAGCCCTGCTCGGTCACGAGCGGGCTGTCGAAGAAGCGGGCGTCGGCGGTGGCGTCACGGACCACCAACACCGACTCGCTCATGATCGTGTGGGCGCAGAACGACGCGTCACGCGAGGTCTGCGTGCACGGCATGTTGCGGTGCGACTTGAACCACTGGCGGTGCGAGTCGACCAGCGACAGCGCCGCCATCGGCGCGCCGCACAGGTCGGCAGCGAGACCGACGATCTCGTCCAGCCGCTCGTCGGCTGGCGTGTCGAGGACGTCCAGCTCGAGCAACGCGTCGAGCCGTTCGTGTTCGTTCGTGGGAATCGGTGCCCGCATGACCATTTCTATCGGACACCAAACCCCGCACTTGAGGGGTATTCCCGTCCTGCCTGCTCAACCATGAGAAAGGTGGGCTGAGCAGGGCGTCGTCACCGACCGCGCGAGGCGCCGACCCGCTGACGCGATCACATCAGACCCGCCCCTGCATCGCGTCACGTTCCCGGCGCGGGCGGCCGACGGCGGTCAGCGCAGCGAGACGGGTGTCGCCGTGCCGACGAGTACGCCGGCCGAACCGGCGACCTGATCGGCCGCCTGCTTCGCGTGGTAGCTCGACCGCGTGAGCGGGCTGGCCTCCACATGGCCGATGCCGAGACGTTCGCCGAGCACCTTCCACCGGTCGAACTCCTCGGGCAGCACCCAACGGCCCACCGGCAGGTGGTTCGAGGTGGGTCGCAGGTACTGGCCGATCGTCACGATGTCGACGCCGATGCCGGCGAGGTCGGCGAGGCAGCCGTCGATCTCGTCGGACGTCTCCCCCATCCCCACCACGAGCCCCGACTTGGTGGTGAGCCCGGCTGCCTTCGACCGCGACAGCACCCCGAGGCTGCGCGCGTACCCGGCCGACGGCCGGACGGCCCGCTGGAGTCGGGCGACGCTCTCGATGTTGTGGTTCATCACGTCGGGGCGGGCCGAGAACAGCAACTCGAGCGACGCCGGGTCACCCTTCGCGTCACTGACGAGCGTCTCGACCCGCGCCGCAGGACGAACGGATCGGATCGCGGCGATGCATGCGGCGACGTGGGCCATGCCACCGTCGGCGAGATCGTCGCGGGCCACCATCGTGAGCACCACGTGATCGAGGCGCATTCGCTCGACCGCCGCCGCGACCCGCTGCGGTTCGTCGGCCTCGGGTGCGAGCGGCTTGCTCGTGTCGACGAGGCAGAACCCACAGGCTCGAGTGCACCGCTCGCCGAGCACCATGAACGTCGCCGTGCCGTCGGACCAGCAGTCGCTCAGGTTGGGGCAGCCGGCCTCCTCGCACACGGTGACCAGACCGAAGTCGCGTACGGTCTTCTTGAGCGAGAGCACCTCGGGCCCGTGCACCACCTTCGGCCGCAGCCAGTCGGGCTTGCGCGTCGCGATGGTGAGGCCCTCGGACACGCCGGCCTGGCCGAGCCGAGCCATCATCCGGCCCGTCTCCTTCTCGGTCGGCTTCTCGGTCGGCCGCTCGGTCGGGTTCTCGGTCGGCCGCTCGAGCAACGCGCCGGCGATGCCGTGGTCGGCGGCCGTGCGCACCGCCGTCCCCGGGCCCTCGCCGCGGGAGAACGCGCTGAGGTCGTCGGGTCGGTGCTTCCACGCGACGTCCTGACGCTCGAGCACACCGCCGCCCCAGACGTCGGCGGCGTGACGCGTCAGCAGGTCGACGACCTCACGCATCGACACCTCTCGACCTGTCCCGACCAGTTCCTCGGCGAGCGAGGTGACCGGCTTGTCGGGGATGCCGCACGGCACGATGTGATCGCGCATGTACGTGAGGTCGGTGGTGACGTTGAGCGCGAAGCCGTGCATGGTGCGGCCGCGCGACAGCCGAACGCCGATCGCGCAGATCTTGCGCGGGTTCGGCCCGTCGGCGTCGATCCACACGCCCGGGTACTCGGGCAGGCACCCTGCCGTGGTGAGGCCGAGCTCGTGCAGCGTTCGCACCACCACCTGTTGCACGGCGCACACGTGATCGCTGGCGCCGAGGCTGTTGGCGACCGACACGATCGGGTAGCCGACCAGCTGGCCCGGGCCGTGGTACGTGACGTCACCGCCGCGCTTCACCGACACGAGCTCGGCCCCGACCGACGCCGGGTCGACCTTGAGGTTCGCCGCCAGGTCGGTCCGCGGACCGTAGGTGAACACGTGCGGGTGCTCGAGCAGCAGCAGGTGCTGCTCACGTCCGTGCGTGAACAGGCTCTGTTGGAGCGCGAGCGCTTCGCGGTACGGCACCGTACCGAGCCACCGGGCGCGCAGCACGCCCGTGGCCGACCGGTCAGGGGTCAGGCGATCAGAGTTCGCTGGTCCAGTCACGCGTCTCGAGGATCTGCTTGACCTTCACGAGGAAGCCGGCGGCGTAGGCGCCGTCGAAGGCGCGGTGGTCCCAACTCATGGCCAGGTTGCCCACCGGGTGGATCACGATCGCCTCGTCGCCGTTCGGCAGCGTGGCGACCACGGGCTTGCGGACGATCGCGTCGGTGCTCATGATCGCGACCTGCGGCTGGTTGATGATCGCCATCGTCAGCACGCTGCCGGCCGAACCGTTGTTGGAGATCGTGAACGTGCCGCCCTGGATCTCGTCGGGGCTGAGCTTGCGGGCACGGGCCCGGTTGCCGAGATCGCTGATCTCGCGGGCGATGGCCCGCAGCCGCTTGGTCTCGGCCGAGCGCACCACTGGGACCAGGAGGCCCTGGTAGTCGAGGTCGACCGCGATGCCGATGTCGACGAAGTTGTGCACGACGAGCTCGTTGTCGCTGACGCTCGCGTTGAGGTGCGGGAACTCGCCGAGGGCATCGACGATGGCCCGGGTGATGAACGGCAGGTAGGTGAGGCTGAACCCCTCGGTCTGCTTCCAGGTGGCCTTCACCGCGGAGCGGGCCGAGTCGACGTTCGCATAGTCGACCTCCACCACGCTGAACGCGTGGGGCGTGACGGCCTTGCTCATCACCATGTGGGCGCCCGTGAGCTTGCGGATCTTGCTCAGCTTCACCGACGAGTCGCGGTCACCACTGACGACCACGGGTGCGGCGGCGACCGGCGCGGCCTTCGCCGCCGGTGCGGGCGCCGGCGCGGCGGCAGGGGCCGGAGCCGGAGCGGCGGCAGGAGCGGGAGCGGCCTCCGGAGCCGGAGCGGCGGCGGGCGCCGGCGCCGGAGCGGCGGGCGCAGGAGTCGGCGCCGCTGCAGCGGGGGCAGCCCCGGCCGAGCCGACGCGGTCGATGTGGTCGAGCACGTCGTCGCGGGTGATCCGGCCGCCGGGGCCGGTGCCGGTGATGTCGTCGGGGTTCAGCCCGTGCTCGGCCACGAGGCGGCGCACCACGGGCGAGAGCAGCCGGTTGTCACCCGCAGCGGCCGGGGCCGCGGCCGGTGCTGCAGCGGCCGGGGCGGGAGCAGGTGCGGGTGCCGGCGCTGGCTCCGGAGCAGGAGCGTGAGCGGGTGCGGGCTCCGGAGCAGGAGCCGGAGC
>CAUJET010000092.1 GCA_963169665.1 Actinomycetota bacterium
GGACCTCCGACAAGCAACGCACGAAGGCCTACACCGGGTTCATCCACTTCTACAATCAGCACCGCACCCACGGTGCGCTCGGATGGTCAACCCCAGCCGCATGCCTCAACACATTCAAGGACAACGTCCCCGGCGAACACATCTAGCCCGCTCGCCCGGTCCGGGACCGACCGAGCGTCGTCGGGCGGGACTGCGTTCAGGCGCTCGGCTCGAGATCGACGTACTTGCCGCGCACCACGACGGTGACGCCGATGTCGTCGGCCTTCCACGTCGCCTCGGTCATGCCCTGCAGGCCGAGCCACTCGATGATCATGTCCTGGTGCTTCGGGAACGTGCGGGCACACCCCTTGCTCCGCGGGAACGGCGGGATGAACTCCGCACCGTGGATCGCCTGGCCGTCGTTGAAGTAGATCGGCTTGTACATGTTGCCGTTCAACGCGTTGTCGACCGAGACCGGGAAGCTCGAGCTGTCGTGCCAGCCCTCGTTGTCGATGGCGGGGTCGAATCGGACGGCACGGGCCTTCACGGTGAACGTCTCGTGGCCTGGTTCGCCGGTGGACGTCGGGAACACGTCGACGACGCGGTCGTTCCCCTCGCCGGTGAAGATCACCTGACAGGTCTGGTCGACCAGGATCCAACGGTCGGCGTCGATGGGTGCCCCGTCGGGGATGCCGAGTTCGGTCGCCGCGAAGATCGTCGCCTCCTCCTCGCTGCCCGGCACCAGGTGCCGGCCGTGGACGGGGAGCCCAAGGCCCATCCGCGCCGCACAGACCGCCTGACGCGTGTACCTGCCCGAATCGCCGTCGATGCCGAGCGGGGGCAGCTGGGTGTTCGCGAACAGTTCGTTCAACTCCGTCTGCTGGCGCATCACCGCATCGGGTGGCGGCGTCACGAGCGTCGGATCCGCCGGATCGACGGCGTCGCCGACGCACACGTCGAACACCTGACCGGGGTGGAACACGTCCGTCGGGTCGAGCAGGTTCTCCGCCTCGAGCTGTTCGAGCGTGAGACCGTTGCGCTCCGCGATCAGGGTGAGCGAGTCGCCCTGCTGAGCCGTGTCGGCGCACACCGGCGCGGCCACGGTGGTCGTCGTCGCAGGCGATGCAGCGAGCGAGGCGATCGTCGATGCGGTCGCCCCGTCGGCCGGCTCATCGGCATCGGCGACGCCGTCGTTGCCGGAGCCGCACGCCGCGAGTGCGAGCGTGGCAGTGGCGATCATCACGGCGAGGAGCCGCGTGCGGGGGGCAGGTGTGTGTCTCGGGCGCATCGGGAACGTGATCGGTCGCCGAGATCGTGCCACCGCCGGGCCCCCGCGAGCCACTCCACGAACAGGATCGTGGTGCCGGCCCCGACCATCGTCGACGCGTTGGGTAGGGTGCCGCGCCATGAGCATCCTCGATCGGTTCCGCATCGATGGGCAGGTGGCGGTCGTCACCGGCTCGGGTCAGGGCATCGGGCGTGCCATCGCCTGGGCACTCGCCGACGGTGGGGCCGACGTCGTCCTCAACGCCCGGCGGATGTCCGATCTCGAAGCCACCGCTGCCGGTGTGCGCGAGCGAGGCCGGCGCGCCGTGATCGTCGACGGTGACATCCGCGACCTGTCGGAGACCGTCGCCCAGCGGACGATGGTCGAGTTCGGTCGCCTCGACATCTGGGTGAACAACGTCGGCGGCTCCGACGAGAAGGACGTCCACTCCCTCGTCGACACGGCCGACGAGATCTTCCGTTCGCAGCTCGAGCTCAACCTCACCTCTGCGTTCCAGGGTTGCAAGGCCGCTGCGTCACGCATGCCCGATGGCGGTGTGATCGTCAACATCACCTCGGGTGCCGGCACGCGTGGGTCGCCCATGACCGGTCCGTACGCGGCGGCGAAGGCAGGTCTGATCAACCTCACCCAGACCCTCGCGCTCGAGCTGGCCGACCGCGACATCCGGGTGAACTCGGTGTCGCCCGGTCCCGTGATCACCGAGGCGTACAAGGAGGTGCTCGGCATCTCCGACAAGCTCGACGAACTCGTGCGCACCATCCCGCTCGGCCGCGCGGGCGACCCCGACGACATCGCCGCGATGGTGCTGTTCCTGTGCTCGCCCGCTTCGTCGTGGATCACCGGTGAGCACCACCTCGTCGCGGGCGGGCGCACCACCCGCAGCTACCAGTACCGCTCGCGGAACACCGAGTCGATCTGACGGCCATGGGTGCCAGTCAGACCGGGTCGGGTCGCTGGGCCTTGAGCTGGCGGCGCATCTCGGCGTCGCGCCAGTAGGTCGCGGTCTTCGAGCCGTAGGTCTCCCACCGGGGGAGTGCGGCGGCCGGTCGTGGCTCGTCGCCCATGACGGTCACGCGTTGGATCACCCGCTCGCCTTCGAAATCGTTGAGGACGTGGTGCTGCGTGCAGCGGTTGTCCCGCATGGCGATCGTGCCGGCGCTCCATCGGTACCGCACCGTGAACCGGGGCTGCTGCACCCATCGGGTGAGATGGCCGAGCAGCAGGGTCGACTCCGCATCGCTCAGCTCGACGATGCGGCGAGTGAAGTGCTCGTTCACGAACAGCGAGCGCCGCCCGGTCTCGGGGTGCACCCGCACGACGGGGTGGATGTATCCCCGCTCGGGTGTGAGATGCGGCCCGGCGTTGTGGAACGCGGTGAGCCCGTCGCACAGATCGCGCAGTGGCGCGGACAGCTCGTCGTAGGCCTTGTAGGCGTTGGTCCACATCGTGTCACCGCCGACGGGCGGCACGACCTTGGCCTGCAGGATCGAGAACTTCGACGGCCGCTGCGAGCACGAGAGGTCGCTGTGCCACTCGTCGGCGACACCGCCGGCACCGTCGACGGCTCGCAGTTCGAAGAACTCCGGTCGCTCACGAGCGAGATCGAGGTTCGGGTGTGCCTCGAGCTCGCCGAAGTGTCGACCCAAGGCGATGTGCTCGTCGGCGTTCAGGTGCTGGTCGGGGAAGAACAGCACCAGGTGCTCGAGCAGGAGTTCGTGGATCCGCCGTGCGTCATCGGCACTCGCCCTCCCGAGGACGATGCCCCGGATTTCCGCGCCGAGCGATCCCGACAGCCGCCGGACGTCGAGGTCGCGCTGCCCGGCGTTCGTGTCCATGGACCGGCGAGGTCAGCGCTCGAGTGCCGCTGCGAGCCGGTCGAGGGTGCCGCTGATCGTCTGGCGGTTGCGCTCGGCCCGGTCGTCGATGCCCGACATCTTCTTGCTGAACTCGAGGGCCGATTCGGGCCGCAGGTCCTCGCTCCACTCGGTGACCCGGCAGCCCGTGTCCGTCGGCTCGATGCGGTAGCCCCACGTCGAGAAGTGGAAGTCGAACATCGAGCACTCGAACACGAACGACCGGCCGGGCTCGGCCTCGACGACCGTGCCCTTGCTGGTCCACTCGTGCTCGCCGTTGCGGTTGTGACCGTCGAACGTCGCGCCCACGACGGGGCCGTCGTAGCCCTCGTGCCATTCGCACGCATGGCACTCCTCCGACCATTCGCCCATGCGGGTCACGTCGGAGATGGCGGCGTAGACGGCATCGGGTGAAGCGGCGATGTCGCGGGTGATCTCGAGTCGTTCGGCCATGACCGCGAGTCAAGCACAGCGGTCGGATGCCGAACGCCCCGAGCGGCCGTGGCCGGTCGTCAGCCGTCGGACCTGCTCGCCTCGGCCAGCAGCGACCGGATGACCGCCGTCTTGCCGTCGGTGTACGCGTCGCGGTCGTCGCCCACGTCGTCCCACAGCCGCTGCTTCACGGCTTCGTAGCGCGTGCGGGCGTCGACGCTCCGCCGGAGCAGATCGCGCAGCGACAGGTAGTTCCGCCACTGGTCGCCGTCGTGGCCGACGACGTGCACGTGGGCGAGCCGGTGGCCCGGCCGGGCCGAGAGCAGGAACACGTGGCCACCCTGTGTGCCGGCGTCGCCCCGAGAGACCCATCCCGCGGCGCCGAGGCGTTCGGCGACCGGATCGAGCGGCTGATCGGGACCGAGCCCTACGGCGAGATCGACGATCGGCTTGGCGAGCAGACCGAGCACCGACGACGACCCGATCGGCTCGACGGCGGCCACCGTGTCGCCGAGCACGGCGGCAACGTCGTCGGCGAGCTGCCGACCGGCGTCGACCCACGACCGACCCACCCGCGCGAGGCGGACGGTGTCGTCGTCGAGACCGAACCCCGCGTCGATGAGCCGATCCATGCCCCGATCCTGCCCGATCGGTCGGCGGTCCGGCGCGCCAGGTGTCGCTGTGCTGGTGGTTCGACCCGCCACACGGTCCGGGCGGGTTGCCGTGATTACGCTCGCCCGGGTGCCGTCGGCAGCGTCGGACGGTGGCCATTCGGTGGCCCCGGTGTCTGGAAGATGTGGAAGGTCGAGCGATGAATCCTGCAGTCTGGGTGGAACGCCACGGGCGTCGGCTGGCGTCGTCGCCGGCGGTGGCCGAGGGCGAGCGCGTGCACGCGACCTGGGGCGAGTTCGCTTCGACGGTGGCCGCAGCTGCCGCCGGTCTGCGCGACACGTTCGGGCTCGCCACGGGCGACCGGGTCGCGATCGTGATGCGCAACCGACCCGAGTACCTCGAGGCGCTGTTCGCGATCTGGCACGCCGGGCTCGTCGCCGTTCCCGTGAACGCCCGCCTACACCGCGAAGAGATCGCCTACATCCTCGAACACAGCGGCTCGGCCGTCGTGATCACCGACGACGACCACGCGGACGACGTCGAGTCGCTGGTCGGCAGCGTGGCCACGCTGCAGGCAGCGGTCGTCGCCCCGGGTGACCGGTGGTCGGCGTTGACGTCGTCCTCACCGATGCCCCTCGTCGGCCGTCGCTCGGACGACCCGGCGTGGCTGTTCTACACGAGCGGCACCACCGGCCGTCCCAAGGGGGCGACGCTCACCAACGGCAACCTGCTGATGATGTCGCTGAGCTACTTCGCCGACATCGATCCGGTGTCGTCGCCCGACAGCATCCTGCACGCAGCCCCGATCTCACACGGCTCCGGTCTGTACGGCATGCCCCACATGGCACGCGGTGCGGTGAGCGTGATCCCGGCGTCGGGAGGGGTCGACGGCGAGGAGATTGCCGGACTGCTGCAGCGATGGCCGGGCATGTCGTTCTTCGCCGCGCCCACGATGGTCAAGCGTCTCGCCGGCGACCCGGCGATCGTCGGCGCCGACCTGTCGAACCTGAAGACGATCATCTACGGCGGCGCGCCGATGTACCTCGCCGACCTGGAGGACGCGCTCGACGTGTTCGGCCCGCGCCTCGCCCAGATCTACGGCCAGGGTGAGACCCCGATGACGATCACGGGGTTGTCGAAGGCCGATCACGCCGACCGCGACGACCCTCGCTGGCGCGAGCGGCTGCAGAGCGTCGGCCTCGCCCGCACCGACGTCGAGGTGTGCGTGGTCGACGACGACGGCAACGAACTGCCCGTCGGCGAGATCGGCGAAGTGGTCGTGCGCGGCGACGTGGTGATG
The DNA here is from genome assembly GCA_963169665.1 of Actinomycetota bacterium. Lineage (GTDB taxonomy): Bacteria > Actinomycetota > Acidimicrobiia > Acidimicrobiales > Ilumatobacteraceae > VFMC01. The sequence goes on from CAUJET010000092.1 coordinate 5,465, forward strand.
GCCGGGTACTGGAACAACCCCGAGGCGACCGCCGAGGCGCTGCGCGGCGGCTGGTTGCACACCGGCGACATGGGCAGCTTCGACGACGAGGGCTACCTCACACTGCGCGACCGATCCAAGGACCTGATCATCAGCGGCGGCATGAACATCTACCCACGCGAGGTGGAGGAGGCGTTGTTGCGCCACCCGGGCGTGCGCGCCGTGTCGGTCGTCGGTCGGCCGGATCCCGAGTGGGGCGAGGCCGTGTACGCGTTCGTCGTGGCCGCCGACGAGTCCGCACCGCCGTCGGCCGACGACCTCGATCGCACGTGCCTCGAGGCGATCGCCCGGTTCAAGCGTCCGAAGGGCTACCGCTTCGTCGATGCGCTGCCCACCAACAACTACGGCAAGGTGCTCAAGCGAGAACTCCGGGAACGCCTCCAGGCCGAACAGGCCTGACGCCCACGGTCCGAGCTCGCATTGCGAGGGCGTGGCCGTGGTGCGACAACATGGCGTCGATCTCGCACCGAGGTCGAGACGCTGATCGGAGGCACATGTCGGACCAACCCGAGCTCGGGCGGCTCGCGCTCGATGCTGCCGTCGACGCGCGGTCGGGCGTGCTGGTCCGCACGATCAGCACGCGAGGCTTCGGCGCACGTCCGCAGCTCGAGGCGATGCTGGTGCTCGACGACGGCCGGCGCGCCGGCACCATCCTCGGCGGACGACTCGACCCGTCGATCGACGAGGCGATCGCCGGTCTCGACGGGTCCTCGACGGGCGCGACGCGGATCGGGGTCTCCGACGCGCAGCGCGACGACGGCTGCGCAGGGATCGCCGAGCTGCTCGTCCAGCGCATCGAGCAGCTGCCCGAGCGGTACTGGGCGCCCGCCGATCGACCCGACGTGGCGGTCACCCTGCTGGGTGCGCCGCTCGGTGCCACAGCGGTCGTCGCTGGCGATGGCACGATCGTCGGCACCCTCGGCGACCCACGCCTCGACGTCGGCGCGGCACGAGCTGCCGACGCGATGCGCCGCGCGTCCCGCTCCACCGACCAGGTGGCCGACCTCGACACCGGTGAGCGGGTGCTGCTGGAGGTGCGCCGGCGGGCGGCCACGCTCGTGCTCGCCACGGGTGGCGACCTCGCTGATGCGACAGGGGCGCTCGCCCGCACGCTCGGGTGGATCGTGCACCAGGAGACCGAACCCGACGCGGTGATCGAGCGGCTGCGTCGCTGTGGCCCGGGCGATGCGGTGGTGGTGATGACCCACGATCCGGCCGTCGACGAACCGGTCCTCGCGTTCGCTGCATCCACCGACATCGGCTACGTCGGCGTGCTCGGATCGCGACACGTACACCGGGCGCGGCACGCCCGCCTGCGTCGGCTCGGCGTCGACGACGACTTCATCGCCCGCCTCCGCGGACCGGCGGGTCTCGACGTCGGTGCCTGGACCCCGGCCGAGACCGCCGTGTCGATCATCGCCGAGATCCTGGCGGTGCGGTCGGGTCGATCGGGCCGACCCTTCCACGAGCTCGACTCCCCGATCCACCCCTGAACCCGGCCGGGACCGATCGCCTGCTCAGGCGGCGACGAAGCCCTTGAACGACGAGCGCAGGTAGTCGACGAACGTCGACGACACGCCCTCGGCGATCAGCACGTCCGCAGTGACGGGTGCGTGACGCGGCGCGAAGGTCGGGTCGGCCATCAGGTGCGGGTAGTCGTGGTGCAGGATCGCCACCCTGCCGAGCGCGGCGATGTCGACGCCGCGATCGAGCACCTCCTGTACGTCGGCCGGTTCGTGGATCTTGCCGGCGACGGCGAGGCGCACGTCGCCTCGCTCGAGGCGCGTGTAGACGTCGAGCAGCGACTGCCCGGCGAAGGCGCCGTCGGCCGCGTTGCGGCGCACGTCCCACAGCGACATGTCGATGAGGTCGACCGCTCCGGTGCCGACCAGCCGCTCGAACACCTCGACCATCTCCTCGGTGAGGATGCCGAACCGGTCGGACGAGAGCCGCACCGCGACCGCGAAGTCGTCGCCGCACTCGGCGCGGATACCGTCGACGATGTCGAACAGCAGACGGCTCCGGTTCTCCAGCGAGCCGCCCCATCGGTCGCTGCGACGGTTGATCTCCGGCGAGAGGAACTGGCAGATCAGGTAGCCGTGCGCGCCGTGCAGTTCGACGCCGTGGAAGCCGGCGCGCTCGGCGCGCCGAGCAGCTCCCACGAAGTCTGCGGTCACCTGTTCGACCTCGTCGCCGGTGAGGGCGCGTGCACCCGTCGCCTCGTCGTCGCTTGCGCTGACCGGCTGGGTGCCGATGAGGTCGGCCGGCGAGCGCATCCCTGCGTGGTGGAGCTGCATGTACGAGACCGTGCCCGAGGCGTTCAGATCGGCGGCGAGGCGGGTGAGACCGGGCAGGTGCTGGTCACCGAACACGCCGAGCTGTCCGGCGAAGCCCTGACCGACCGCCTGCACGTGCGCTGCGCACGTCATCGTCAACCCGAATCCGCCCTGTGCCCGCATCGTCAGCCAGTGGTGCTCGTCGTCGGACAGCACGCCGTCGGCGTGGCTCTGCCGATTCGTCAACGGCGCGAGCATGAGCCGGTTCGGCATCGCCGGGCCGTGGGTGAACGAGATCGGATCGAGGGGTGAGGTCACGCCGGTCACTGTGCCAGAGCGGGTCCGGTCGGCCCGTCTCGGGAGCTCAGCGCAGGGTCATGGTGATGCGCACGTTCGGCTGCTCGGCCTCGCCGCCCTCGAGCACGGCGACACCAGTGACCTCCGGCCGCAACGCTGCGCCGATGGTGGTGATGCCGAGATCGGCGACGGCGTTGCTGCCGGCGCCGAGCAGGGCAGGGGCGACGTAGGCGACGATCTCGTCGACCAATCCGGCGCGGACGAAGGCCGCCGCGAGGGTCGGCCCGCCTTCGAGCAGCACATGACGGCGGCCTCGGGTGAACAGCTCGGCCAGCGCCTCCGCCGGGTGGTGCGTGCGGAGCTGCATCGTCTCGGCCGCGTCGTCGAAGACCCGTCGCGTCGGGTCGAGCCGACGGTTGCCCATCACGACGCGCAGAGGCTGGTGCTCCAGCGGTCGGTCGTGGGCATCGCGCACCGTCAGTTGCGGGTCGTCGGCATCGACGGTCGCCGTCCCCACCAGCGTCGTGTCGCATCGTGCTCGGAGCACGTGCGCATCGGCGCGGGCGGCACGGTTGGAGATCCAACGGCTCGTCCCGTCGGCAGCCGCGCTGCGGCCGTCAACGGAGCTGGCGAACTTCCACGTCACCAGCGGCCGATGGTGCTCGAGGCCGAACAGCCACGCCCGGTTCAACGCCCTCGCCTCGGTCTCGAGCAGGCCGTGCTCGACCTCGATCCCGGCGGCGCGGAGCGTGTCGGCGCCACCGGCGGCCACGGGATTCGGGTCGGCTTGCGCGAAGACGACCCGTCGGATCCCTGCGTCGATCAGCGCCACTGCGCACGGGCCCGTGCGACCCGTGTGGTTGCACGGTTCGAGGGTGACGACGGCGGTCGCGCCGCGAGCCGCGGCGCCGGCCTTCGAGAGGGCGTCGACTTCGGCGTGTGCGGTGCCGGCACCGCGGTGGAACCCGTCGGCGACGACGTTGCCACCGTCGTCGAGCAGCACACAGCCGACGCGAGGGTTCGGCCCGAGGGGCAGGCCGGGCGTCGCCGCCAGCTGCAGCGCTCGCATCATCGCCTCGCGTTCGGTGAGCACACGTCGTCCTTTCCTGGCCCGAGCGCCGATGTTGCCACGTCGGGCGACAGCGGTAGCGTCCTCCGACGTGCCTCGCCGGCCGAGTCGCACGCCACCGCACCCATGACACCGCTCCCACAGGTCCGCACTCGAGTCCAGGTGCCGCTGACCCGGAGCGGGGGCGAGCCCGCCGTCGCCGAGGTCGTCACCTTCGACGGGCTGCTCGACGGCCTCGAGCACCTGCTGCTCGCCCTCGGTGACTGGCAGGGCGCGCTGGCCCGCCACGAGCTCGGCGGCGGGCCGCCGCTCGTGCGTCTCCACAGCGAATGCCTGACGGGCGACGTCTTCGGCAGCGAGCGCTGCGACTGTGGCCCGCAGCTCGCCGAGGCGATCGACCGGATCGCCGCGACCGGTGGGTTCCTGCTGTATCTCCGTCAGGAAGGTCGGGGGATCGGTCTGTACGCCAAGCTCGATGCGTATGCGCTGCAGGACGCCGGTCTCGACACGTTCGAGGCGAACGTGGCGCTCGGGCACGGCGAGGACGAGCGAAGCTATGCGGTCGCTGCACAGATGCTCACCGCCATCGGTGTCACCCGCATCGTGCTGTTGACGAACAACCCCGACAAGGTCCGTCAACTGGGGGAGCTCGGCATCGACGTCGTCGACCAGGTGGCCACCCGCGTGCACCTCACCCCCGCCAATGCCCGCTATCTCGCGGCGAAGGCGGCGCGGAGCGCTCACACGATCTCGTTGCCGGCGGGCGTGGCGGGCGTGGCGGGCGCGGCCTCGGCATCGGCCGACCGGGCTGCGCCCCCTCG
>CAUJET010000093.1 GCA_963169665.1 Actinomycetota bacterium
GGTGTCGTTGGTCATGTCGGTCTCCGTTCAGGCGGTGTGCGGGTGGCCTGGTCGGATCGGGCGACTTCCCCAAGTTCCGATCCGACCAGGCTCGCCCGTACGGGCGTTGAGGCCGACCGGACAAAGGGCGGCTGTCAACGCGCCGCGCAACCTCGGACCCGTGCTCACGGATTGACAGCCGCCCGCCGGTCGGCCGACCCACCGCACCCGCCCGCAGGGCGGCCACGTCACCGTCTGTCCCTGCTGTGTTCGCGTTGTGCTCGCGGCGAGGCGGGGCGTTGTCTCGGCTGATCGTGTTTCCATCGACACGCGTGACGACTCGGCGTTCCCACCCCATGCGTGCGCCGTCACCCTTCGCCAGGGCGAGTGAACTGGCAACGAGCTGCGCGCGAGGCGAAGTGGCGGGCCTGCGTTGGCGGCGATGTCGGGAGGTAGCCGCAGACGATGGTTCGTCGCTCGATCGGCGAGTGCGGCGCGTCGATGTTCACCCGACGTTCACCGTCACCGCCATTCGTGGCGACGCGTGGACTGGCACACTTGCTCGGGTGTTCGAGGCGTTGAGCAACTTCCGTGATGTCGGCGGTCACGTCACCGCAGACGGACGCAAGTTGCGGTCGGGGCTGGTGTACCGCAGTGACGCGCTTTGCTTCGTCACCGAGCGCGACCGTGCCCTTTTGCGAGACACGCTACGTATCCGGACGATTGTCGACCTGCGGACATCGATGGAGCACGAGCGCATGGGACGCTACGACCTCACTGATGTCGGCGAGGTCGTACATCTCCCGGTTCTCGACGGGGCACTGATCAGCGAGAAGGCGCACGACGGGTCGCTCGATCTGGCCTCGATGTACCAGGCCATCGCGTTCGACCACGCTGACGAGATAGCCATCGTGTTGACGTTGCTCGCCGACCCTGATCGATTGCCAGCGATCATCTCGTGCACCGCTGGAAAGGACCGCACCGGCATCGTTGTTGGCGTGCTGCTCGCCATGCTCAGCGTTCCCGAGGAGACCGTGCTTGCCGACTACGAACTGTCAGCAGCAGGTCTCGCCACGCTGCGCGGCCGCATCATGGCCCGCCTCATCGGCGACGGCGTTCCGAACATCCCAGCCGCCGCGTTTGCGCTTGAGCCGGCAGCGCTGGCTCAGGTGCTCGAGGACATCAGGTTGCGCCATGGCACAGTCACCGCCTACCTCATCGCTGCGGGGGCGCCAGTCGACATCGAACAGCGGCTGGGCATCCTTCTCGACGACTCGAGCCCCGAGATCACACGCGGACTGCTCGCCTAGGTGGTGCGACGCCAGCGAGACCGTGACTCCAACCTCCAGCGGTTTCCTCCAAGGCAAGCTGCGCCGCCCGCGCTTCGACGTCGTTACCGTCGACGGCGATGTGGAGGCCTCGATGTCAGACGTCGAGATGACCCGAGAGAGCGGTGAGGGTGTCGATGAACTCCTCGACGATCTGGAGTACGACCCGGTCGGCGGGACGAACCGTGTTGATCGAGCCGACGACTTGTCCGACGAAGTAGGTGGCGAGTTCGTGCGCGCCCGAGCCGGGCGTCGTGGCCGACCGATTGATGCGGTTCAGCGCAGCGCCGACAAGCAGCGGTTGAAGTGGCATCGGTAGCGGCTTCGGTGAGTCTTCGCGTTCCCATTCGTCGGTCCACGGGGTGCGCAGCATTCGCGCAGGCTTGCCCGTGATCGATCTCGAACGAACGGTGTCGCTCGACGTTGCGGCGAGAAACTTTTGTTTGACCACCGGTTCGGTTTCTGCCTCGGCGGTGGTGAGCCAGACTGATCCTGTCCAGATCCCCGCTGCCCCCAGTGCCATCGCGGCGGCCATGTGTCGCCCGGACGCGATGCCGCCCGCGGCGAGCACGGGCACGGGTGAGACGGCGTCGACGACCTCGGGGACGAGCACCATGGTCCCCACTTCGCCGGTGTGCCCTCCCGCCTCGGAGCCTTGGGCGACGATGATGTCGGCCCCGGCTTCGGCATGCTTGACCGCGTGCGCTGTCGTGCCGGCGAGCGCGGCGACCTTGACGTTGGCTGCACGAGCTCGGTCGATCACGTCTGCAGGAGGCGGGCCGAGTGCGGATGCGATGAGTCTGATCGGGTGTGCGAACGCAATGTCGAGCAGCGGCTCGTAGCCGGCCGGAGACACGTTCATGCTCATGCCACGCGGTCGCTCACCTTCGGGGAGATCCGGGACACCGAAACGCTGCAGGATGTCGTCGACGAACGCCTGATGCGCGGGCGGAAGCAGTTGGCGTAGTTCGTCTCGATCGAGACCGCCTTCTGTGGCACCAACGTACTTTTGTGGCAGCAGGAGATCGACGCCGTAGGGACGGCTTCCAACCTCGGCGTCGATCCACGCAAGATCGATCTCGAGTTGCTCCGGGCTGTGAGCAACCGCCCCGAGCACACCGAAGCCGCCGGCACGAGACACGGCGGCTACAACGTCTCGGCAGTGGCTGAAGGCGAGGATCGGAAATTCGCACCCGAGTAGTTCGGTGATCGGTGTTTTCAAGGTGATCAGGCCTTCGGGAGAACGATGGTGACGGTGCCTTGGGCGGCGCAGACAGCCTTGTCGTTGTTGGTGATGTCGATGCGGGCGACTCCGCTGCGCTTCGTGAGCGAGATGATCTCGGCGACAGCGACGCACACTCCCGATGACACCGGTCGGAGCAGGTTGAGCTTGAACTCGGTGGTTGCCACCCAGGCGCCCTTGGGGATCACCGGGTAGAACACCACACCAAGGCAGTGATCGACGAACGCCGAAAGGCAGCCACCGTGGAGGTTGCCGAAGGGGGTCAGGAGATCTTGTCGGGCATCCATCTCGGCCTCGAGCCGGCCGGCAGTGAGCGCAGCGTGACGGAAGTCGAGATATGTCGAGATTCCTCCGGTCGCCGTGGCAGCACCGAGCATCCGCTCGGCCGTTCGCTCGTCGAACAGTTCAAACTCCATCAGACACCCTCCGCGATCCTCGTCTCGACTTTGTGGATGAGACACTAGTAGAGTTGTGTTTCATCGAGCGAGTCGGACTTGCCCGACCAACACCCACCACCATCGGAGCCACTCATGACCGAACGCACCGCCGGCGACTTCCCGATCTCGCCCACCACGGACTGGGGCCGCGATCTAGACATTCTCGATCCGCGGTACGTCGCCGACCCGTTCGGCGTGTGGCGCGAACTGCGCGACGGCTGCCCGGTCGCCTTCTCTGAGCGCCGTGGGCGCGCTTGGATGCCGGTCAACTACGCCGACATCTCGACGGTTGCACATGACACCGATCACTTCTCGTCGAGACGGATCGGTGTCGTCGATCTGCCAGAGAACGAACGGGAGGGACGGCCACTGCTGACGGCCCCACCGATCACATCGGATCCTCCGGAACACACCTGGGCGCGACGAATCCTGCTTCCGGCATTTGCGCCGGGGCGAATTGAGACGATGACGCCGATCACCCAGAACCTTGCCCGGGAGCTGCTCGACTCGATCGCGGCCGGATGCCAGGCGGATGCGGCGCGGGACTATGCACAACACATCCCGGTGCGGGTCATCGCACACATGCTCGGCGTACCCGCTGCCGACGAGGAGATGTTCACGAACTGGGCGGTTCGCATCCTCCAGGAGGGCTTCAACGATCTTCAGAAGAGCCTCGATGCGATCATCGAGACGTTGGAGTACTTCGGCGCACGCGTGGACGAACGGGCAGCACTGCCCGCCGATCAGCGACCCGACGACCTCATCACGCTCCTGGTGGAGACCGAGATCGATGGAGAGCCGCTCGACCGGCGCCACCTCCTGGGAACCTGTTTCCTCTTGCTGCTCGCGGGCATCGATACCACCTGGAGTGCGATCGGTTCGTCGTTGTGGCACCTTGCAACCCACCCGGAGGATCAGGCACGACTCCGCGCCGAACCGGACCTCATCGACTCCGCCGTGGAGGAACTCCTACGCGTCTACAGTCCGGTGACCATGGCGCGAGAGGTCATCGCCGACGTCGATGTCGCGGGGTGCCCGATGAAGCCGGGCGACAAGGTGCTGATGTCGTTCCCGGCCGCCAACCGCGACCCGGCACAGTTCGAGGACCCCGACGAGTTCATCATCGATCGCGAGCGCAATCGTCACGTCGCGTTCGGCTCGGGTATTCATCGTTGCCTCGGGTCCAACCTGGCACGGATGGAGCTGAGGGTGGCCATTCAGGAGTGGCTCACCCGCATTCCGACCTTCGAGCTCGCAGATCCTGCCGCGGTGACGTGGACAGGCGGTCAGGTGCGGGGACCTCGCACGATTCCTGTCCGATGGTCTGCCACCCGACCATGACCTCCTCTTCGCACGTCATGACTTGGCGATGATCGGCGGGAGCAGGAATCGACGCAGGTAGGTGTCGAGCCCGTCGCGGCTGCGACGTTTCGGACCGCCGACCGTCAGCAGGCTGAGGATGGAACGAAGGATCCATTCTGTCGCGTCATCGATCGGTAGCCCTGGCTTGTGCTCGTCCGAATGGGCGACGAACAGCGGGCGGAGAAACTCGGCCACCATCTCGAAAAGCGCGACCGAGGTGCCTTGGATGATCCCGACGCTGTTGAGGCTGTCGTCGCTCGTGAACAACAACGCAATCGTTTCGTCGCGGTGTGCGGCGCGAATCGTGACCTCGACGAACTCCAGGATCGCGCTGCCGAGATCCGGTTGAGCCTCGACTCGCCCACGAACCCGCTCGAGGTATCGCTCGGTTGCGCGCAGGATGACTCCTGACACGACGGCATCTCGCCCTGCGAAGTACCGATACACCGTCGCCCGCGAGACACTGGCTTGCTTGGCGATGTCCTCGACGGTCGTCTTGGAGATCCCCGATCGTTCGAAGCAGGCCTCTGCAGCGTCGAGCAGGCGATCCCGGGCCGTGTCGGGATCGTTCGGGGCCTCGGCCCCCCATCGAAGTGATGCATTCGTCACGACTCCCAGTATGTCTCACGAACAGGAGACTGCACACGTTCTGCTGGATCGCCGTTGCTCGGGCGCCGTCCGCCAGCTGTCGTTGCACGCCCCATGAAAGAGCTGGATCCTTACGACTACGAATCCCCGGATGATATGTGACATGATATCGATATTGTCTCATGCTGTCGGCCGTCGTCAGACGACGGCGCGAGCGGAGGACAGGGGATCAACGGGGACTTAGGGGTCGATGATGGGATTGCTCGATGGGCGGGTGTGCGTAGTGACCGGTGCCGGTCGTGGACTTGGACGAGAGCATGCGTTGCTCCTCGCGGCCGAAGGCGCCCGAGTGGTGGTCAACGACCTCGGCGGCGCCATCGACGGCTCCGGCGAAGATGCCGGCCCGGCGCACGAGGTCGTCGACGAGATCAGAGCTGCGGGCGGTGAGGCGATTGCGAACACGGACTCAGTGACGAGTTGGGCCGGAGCTCAGCAACTCGTGCTCGACGCGATCAACGCGTACGGGAGACTCGATGTGCTCGTCAACAACGCCGGCATCCTTCGCGATCGGTCGCTGGTCAATCTCGAGGAAGCAGAGTGGGACGCCGTGATCGCCGTCCACCTGAAGGGTCACGTCGCGCCGACACGGTGGGCCGCTGCTCACTGGCGCGAGCGAGCCAAGTCCGGGGAGACGGTCAAGGCGAGCGTGATCAACACCGCCTCCGGGGCGATGCTCGGGAACCCCGGACAGACCAACTACAGCGCCGCGAAGGCCGGGATCGCGGCGATGACGCTGGTCGAAGCGGTGGAACTCGGCCGGTACGGGGTCCGCGCGAACTGTCTCGCACCGCTCGCACGAACCCGTTTGACCCTGCAGACACCCGGCGTCGGGGATCTCGTTGGTCCACCAGCTGACGAGTCGTTCGATCTGTTCCATCCCGGCAACGTCTCACCTTTGGTCGCATACCTCGCCACCGTCGACTGCCCCTTCACCGGAGGCGTGTTCCACGTCGGCGGCAACGAGGTTGGCTTGTATTCGGGATGGAGCCTGAGTGAGGAGCGGGTCCTGACCGCAGCCGGCCGCTTCTCGGTCGCCGATCTGATCGATCGGGCACCAGCCCTGTTGGATGGCCGGTCGGCCCCGGCATCGATGGCCACCTCCGTCGCGGACACGATGGCGAAGTTCGGCCGCCGGGGCGAGGGCTGACTCACGTGGGAGCGATCCAGGTGCCTACCGATCCTCGACTGTTCCGCCTGGCCGAAGGCGATGAGTGCCGCCCGCGTTTGCTCGGGTCTCATTCGCCGGAGTCGAATCTGTACTTCTGGCCGCGACGCTTGCGCTGCCCGGTCACGCGAAGCGCTGTGACCGACATCGACCTGAGCCCGGAAGGCGTGCTGTATGCGTGGACGTTCCTGTACGTCCCACGCATGGGCAGCATCTCTTTCGGCGACCGCGGCGGCTACGGCGTCGGGCAGATCGATCTCCCGGAAGGGGTTCGAATCCAGGCGCCGCTGCTCGGTACCACCGACGACTGGCAGATCGGTTCGCCGATGGGTCTGACGACGTTCCCGGTCGGTCGCGACGACGACGGCAATGACCTCGTCACCTTCCGCTTCGAAGCGGTGCGCTGATGGCAACGAAACTCGCCCGCGATGTGTATGTGATCGGTGTCGGAATGCACCGCTTCAACAACGAACGCCTCGCCTCAGCCGCGATGGCCGACGTGGCCGGCATGCAAGCCCTCGACGATGCAGGGATCGGCTTTCCCGAAGTCGGCGCCCTCTACAACGGATACCTCGGTGGCGGACTCACGAGCGGGGTCGGCATCGCGAAAGAGTTCGGACTCACCGGCATCCCGGTCACCCACGTCGAGAACGCTTCAGCGACCGGATCATGCGCCTTTGGTGAAGCGGTCCACGCGGTGGCGGGAGGCCGTGTCGACGTCGCGATGGCGCTCGGGTTCGACGACATGAACCGCATGGGCGGTCTCGGACGCAGCGGTGGACGTCGTATGGGAGCGGAAGACGTGATGCTTCCGGCTGCGTTCTTCGCGATGTGGGCGACACGGCGGATGCACGATGTGGGAACAACTGCTGAGACGTTCGCCGCCATCGCTGCGAAGAACTGGAACCATGCACGCGCCAATCCCCTCGCGCAACGCCGGGCCGATCACGAGGTCACCATCGACGAGGTACTCGGATCGACGATGATCTCCTATCCGCACACCTCGATGATGGCGTGCGCCGCCGGCGGAGGCGCAGCAGCGGCGATCGTCGCGACACGAGAGGTCGCCGAACGCCTCAGCTCGGGGCGCCCGTTGGTCCGTGTCACCGCCTCGCAACAGCGATCCGAGACCTACACGGATGGCCACGTCTTCCTCGGCGCCGTCATCGGTCCGGCACAGATGACTCGCGACACGGCCGGGGATGCCTACGAGCAGGCGGGCGTGGGACCCGACGATCTCGATCTCGTTCAGGTGCACGACGCGTTTCCCGTCGAGGAACTCGTCTACTACGAGTTGCTGGGGATCTGCGGCGACGGCGAAGGAGACCGACTCGTCGCTGAGGGTGCAACCCGTCTCGGCGGGCGGATCCCATTCTCGACCGATGGCGGTCTCACCGCGCGCGGCCACCCGGGCGGACCCACCGGTCTCGCCCAGATCCACGAGACGACCCTGCAGCTCCGTCACGAGGCCGGAGCCCGGCAAGTGCAACGGGCACGTACCGGTCTGTGCCACATGGCTGGGGCGGGGTCGGTGTGCGTTGTCCACATCCTCCAACGAACAGAAGGTTGAATCGATGAACAAACTGCCCATCAACGGCGACCTGGTCGGACTCTCGATCGACCCGATCAGTCACTCGTGGACCAACCGCGACACGATGCTGTACGCGCTCGGTATCGGATGCCGGCCACCGGACGACCTCGATTTCATCTACGAAGGCCGCGGACCGAAGGTCGTGCCGACGTTCGCCGTGATTCCCGGCCTGCGGGCGATGGGGTCGGCGATGCAACGAATCGACATCAACCTCGCGGCCCTGCTGCACGGAGAACAGTACGTCACCACTCATCGCCCACTGCCCGCCGCTGCCGAGGTGACCGTCGAAGGTCGGATCGCTGCGGTCTGGGACAAGGGCAAGGCCGCCGTCATCGAGTTCGAAGGCATTGGCTACGACAACGAGGGACCCCTCTTCGCCGTCCGTGCCAGTCTGTTCGTGCTCGGTGGCGGCGGCTGGGGAGGCGAGCGAGGCCCGAGCGGCTCGGCAGCCTCGAACGCCGCACCGGCACGAGATCCCGATGTCGTCGTCGAACGCGAGACCAGACCCGAACAGGCTGCGATCTATCGGCTCTCCGGCGACATGAACCCGATGCACATCGACCCCGATTTCGCCAACAAGGCCGGGTTCCCCGGCCCGTTCAACCACGGACTGTGCACGTTCGGCACCGTTGGCCACAGCGTGCTGACCGCGTGGTGCGATGGCGACGTCGGCCGGTTCGCATCGATCGAAGGCCGGTTCGCCGATCAGGTGTGGCCGGGCGACACCATCGTCACCCGCATCTGGGACGAAGGTGATCACGCCATCGTCGAAGCTCGCACGCAGCGCGACAACGTCGTCGTCTCGAACGGGCGCGCCACCAGACGATGACCATTGACCCACGAACCCCGGTACTCGTCGCTGTCGGAGAGGTCACCAACCGCTCCGCGACCGTGGTCGACCCCATCGAGCTCGCGACCGAAGCGACCCGCCGAGCATTTGCCGATGCGGGCGTGCCGATCGGGCACCGCATCGACACCGTGGCCACACCCGGCATTCTGATGATCGGCCGCGATCACCCGGCGAGCCGGATCGCAGAGGCGGCTGGCCTTCGGGCACACCGTCGGATCAGCTGCCCGGTGGGTGGGAACACCCCCCAGTACCTCGCCGGAACGCTGGGCCAGGACATCATGTGCGGGCAGGTCGATGCCGCCTTGATCGTGGGTGCCGAAGCCGGCAATTCGGCACGTCGCGGCCGCGCCGCCGGCACCCTTCCGGTGGCAGGCCCGGTCGAAGGTCACGACGAAACCCTGGGCGATGCCCGTCCCGGGTTGAGCGCGATCGAGATGGGCGCAGGACTGCACTGGCCACACGAGGTGTACCCGATCTTCGAATCTGCGATGGCCGCACGAGCCGGACGCACGCTCGACGAGCAGCGAGTGTGGCTCGGCCGGCTGATGGCACCGTTCACCACCGAGGCGGCGCGCCACCCCGACCAGGCATGGTTCCCGACCGAGCGCACACCGGAGGAGCTGTCGACGGTCACCGCGGACAACCGGATGGTGTGCGAGCCATACACCAAGCTGCTCAACAGCATCCTCACCGTCGACATGGCCGCAGCGTTCGTGATCATGGCCGCCGAAGTCGCGCAGGATCTGCAGATTCCTCGCGATCGTTGGGTGTTCAGCTGGGCCAGCGCGACGTGCAACGACGTCTACTTCCCGGTGCAACGACCCGACCTGTCGCGCTCCGCCGGTATCCGGGCCGCAGGATCAAGGGTGCTTGCCGCGGCAGGCATCGGCCTCGACGACGTGAGCTGGTTCGATCTCTACTCGTGTTTTCCGGCAGCCGTCGAAGCCGCGGTCGACGCGCTCGGGCTCGAGGCGACAGATCCGCGCGGGTTCACCGTCACGGGTGGCCTGCCCTACCACGGTGGTCCGGGCAACAACTATGTCAGCCACTCGATCGTCGAAATGGCCCGACGGTGCCGGGCGGATCCGAAGGGCGTCGGGATGGTGTCCGGACTCGGTTGGTACATCACCAAGCACTCGGTCGGGTTGTGGTCCGCTGCTCCTCCACCGAAGGGCTGGCAGGCGCCCGACATGACGGGTGTGCAGGCGTCCATCGACTCGACCGCGCTCCACGTCGTCGAGACGAGCGCGGCAGTGGGGACCGCACGTATCGACGGGTACACGGTGGTGCACGATCGTGACACCGGACCGGCGTCGGTCCCGGTGTTCGCCAGCACACTGGACGGGCACCGTGTCGTTGCTCGTAGCGACGACCCGGATGTCGCGGCCGCGATGTCGGGCGGCATGTTCGTCGGCCACGAGATCGACCTGAAGCCATCCCATGATTATGCGAGGTTCGAACTTCGATGAACTCTTCAGCCGAAGCGCTCGTGCTCACCGGACCGAACACGCTCGAGCATCGTACGTTCGACCTCCCCGACGTCACCGCCGACACCGCGCGGCTCCGCATCGAGGCCTGCGGTCTGTGCGGCACCGATCACGAGCAGTACAGCGGACACATCGCCGCCCCGTTCTCGTTCATCCCCGGTCACGAGATCGTCGGCATCATCGACGAGATCGGCGACACCGCCGCCGCCCGATGGAATGTCGCGGCAGGCGACCGCGTTGCCGTCGAGGTGTTCCGCTCATGCCGGCAATGCGAGCCGTGCGCACGCGGCGAGTACCGGCGCTGCGTCCGCAACGGGCTCGCCACGATGTTCGGCTTCGTCGACACCCAGATCGAACCGGGCCTGTGGGGCGGGTATGCGACGCATCTCCACCTGCCGTCCGATGCGATGCTGCTCCCGATCCCCGACTCGCTCGACCCGGTGCTGGCCACCGTGTTCAACCCGCTTGGTGCAGGTATCCGTTGGGGAGCGACGATCCCTGAAACGAAATCCGGTGATGTCGTCGTCGTCCTCGGCCCGGGCATCCGCGGTCTTTGTGCCGCCGTTGCTGCGAAGGAGGCGGGTGCGTCGTTCGTGGCGCTCACCGGTCTCGGCCCTCGCGATCGTGACCGTCTCGACATCGCTCATCGATTCGGTGTCGACCTGGCCATCGATGTGGCCCTCGACGATCCGACGGCCGCGCTCAAACGAGCGACGGGTGGTCTCGCGGACGTCGTCGTCGACGTCACCGCGAAGGCACCCGCCGCCTTCGCCCAGGCCGTGGCCCTGGCTCGCCCAGGTGGGACGATCGTGGTCGCGGGGACACGTGGTGGCGGTGGTGCGCCTGGATTCGAGCCCGACCATCTCGTCTACAAGGAGCTGCGGATCATGGGCTCGCTCGGCGTCGACTTCCATGCCTATCGCGCGGCCATCGATCTGCTCGTCGCCGGCCGTTGGCCGTTTGCCGATCTCTCTCGCCGCGTGGCCGGCTTCGGTGACCTTTCGGCGTTGTTGGACACGCTGTCGGGCGCCGACCGGGACGCCATCCCACCGTTGCACGGCGTGTTCTCGCCGTCCGCCTGAAGAATCCTCGAACGTACACAGCCTGATTGAAGGAGTGCAGCTCATGTCCACCGGATCACGGATCGCAATGCTCGACATCGACGAGGCCAAGCGCCGAGCTGCCACACGCGGGATTCCGGACACGATGGCGGAGCTGTCCGTGTTCCGGATCGCCTTGCATCAGCCTGGCGTCGCCGCCGGCTTGAGCAACATGTTGCACGAACTGCTGTGGAAGGGCGTGCTCGACGCCAGGCTGCGCGAGCTGATCATCATGCGGATCGGATGGTCGACCGGCTCGGTGTACGAGTGGACGCAACACTGGCGAGTCGCACGCCTGCTCGATGTGCCCGAACGAGATCTGCTCGCGGTACGCGACTGGCGTACCGCCGAGCACTTTGGCGACGCAGAGCGGGCTGTGCTCGCAGCCACCGATGACACGCTGCAGAACGGCACGATCACCGATGAGTCGTGGAGTGCCTGCCGTGCAGCCCTCGACGACGACGCCGTCCTCGTCGAACTGGTTGCTGCCATCGGTAACTGGCGGATGTTCTCTGCACTGCTGCGGTCCCTCGACGTGCCCCTCGAGGACGGCGTCGAGCCGTGGCCTCCGTCGGGTGAGGCCCCTGCAGCTGTCCACGGAGGTGAGTGACGTGTCGGGGTGGACCTTCGCGGAAATCTGGGAGACGGCCGCGGCACAGCTCCCCGACGCACCGTTCGCCAAGCAGGGCAGTCGCACAGTGACGTGGTCGGAGGCCGAACGGCGAGCCGAAGGCCTCGCCACGTTCCTCCTGGACCGGGGTGCTCAGCGACAGGACAAGGTGGCGTACAACTGCCCCGAGTACCTCGAGTCCGTGTTCGCTTGCTACAAGGCAGCGCTGGTCCCGGTGAACACCAACTACCGGTACGCAGCAGACGAACTGGTCTACCTGTGGGACAACGCCGACGCTGTCGCTGTGATCTTCCACGGCATCTTCGCCGACACGATCGAAACCATCCGCGAGCGAGTGCCCCGCGTGGCGTCGTGGTTGTGGGTCGACGACGGCTCGGGCGACTGTCCCGAGTGGGCGACGCCGTACGAGCAAGCCGCTATCGCCGCGGGTCAGCCGGTGGTCGACCGGGTCGAGCGCAGTGGTGACGACCTGTACATGCTGTACACGGGCGGCACCACCGGGATGCCGAAAGGTGTGATGTGGCGTCAGGACGACCTGATCGTCGTGTTGAGCAGCGGGCTCGGGCTCAGCGTCCCCGAGACCTACGACCCCGACTTCGTCGCTGGCGCGCTCACGCGACCCGGCCCCGTCCAGATGCCGGCATGTCCGCTCATGCACGGCACCGGCGCGCTCACTGCGTTCGGTGCTCTCACATCCGGCGGCTCCATCGTGTGTCTCGAGTCCCGCCATTTCGATCCGGGCGAACTTCTCGACACGATCGACCGTGAGCGGGTCAATGTAATCGCCATCGTCGGCGATGCGTTCGCCAAACCGATCCTGGCCGCTCTCGACGCCGACCCGGATCGTTGGTCACTCGACTCGGTGATGGCGTTCGTGTCGTCGGGGGTGATGTGGAGCGAGGAAACCAAGCAGGGCATGCTGGGCCATCAACCGAAGATGCTGTTGATGGACGCGTTCTCCTCGTCGGAGGCGTTGGGGATGGGGCAGTCGGTGTCGGGCGGTGGCGCGGCGGCGAAGACGGCTCGCTTCCAGGCGAGCGTCAACACGATCGTCGTCGACGACGACGGGCAACGTGTCGAGCCGGGCTCCGACACGATCGGTCGGTTGGCTGTCGGCGGCCGCCAGCCGATCGGGTACTACAAGGACCCGGAGAAGTCGGCGCGCACGTTCATCATCGTTGACGGCAAGCGTTACTCGTGCCCAGGCGACTATGCGACCATCGACGCTGACGGGACCGTGAAGGTTCTCGGTCGCGGGTCGGTGTGCATCAACAGTGGGGGCGAGAAGATCTTCCCGGAGGAGGTCGAGGAGGCCCTCAAGACCCACGGCTCGGTCGCCGACGCGGTTGTCGTCGGAGTACCACACGATCGGTTCGGCGAGATGGTCGTCGGCGTGGTGGAACGCCGGCCCGGCATGGTCGCGACCGAGACCGAGTTGATCGAGCACGTCCGTGCACGACTGGCTGCCTACAAGGCCCCGCGGCGAATCGTCGAGGTCGACACGATCGGCCGTGCGGCGAATGGCAAGGTCGACTACAAGCGGCTGCGAGACCAGGCGAGCGACGGATTGTGACTGGGTCGACTCATGGGCACTGATCTCTGGGGCACCACGGCCATCGTCGGGGTCGGCGAGACCGACTACGTGCGAGGAAGCGACCGCCACGTCTGCGATCTCATCCTCGACGCGGCGATGGACGCGATCACCGACGCCGGGCTGAAGCCCGCGGACATCAACGGCATCATCCCTCCACCGGGCTACATGAGCACCGAGGAGATCGCCGCGCACCTCGGCGTACCCGACGTCGCCTACCACGTGTCGGTACTGATGGGCGGTGCCTCACCGACCGCATCGTTGCAAACCGCGGCCATGGCGATCGCCGGCGGTCTCGCTGACAACGTGCTCGTGTGCATGGGCTGGAACGGGTACTCGGCGCTTCGACCCAAACCAGACGCACGACCAACCAAGCGCGTGATGAACCTCGGCCCGATGGGCGAGACCGTCAGAAACCACTATGCACCGTATGGGCTGATGTCGGCCGCACAACACTACAGCCTGTATCTGCGCCGCTATGTGGAGACCTTCGGGATCCCCGAGGACGCCGCTGCCGCAGTGGCGATCGCGTGCCGCAACCATGCGCAGCTCAACAGCAAGGCCTTGATGCGAGGCGCGCCGCTCAGCCGCGCCGACTACGACGCCGCGCCGTTCATCGCCGAACCGTTACGGAAGTTCGACTGTTGCGTCGAGACCGATTGCGCCACCGCCGTCGTGGTGACGAGCCTCGAGCGCGCCCGTGACCTCGTTCATCCGGCAGTCGTCTACCTCGGCGGAGCCGAAGGCCATCCCGAGCCCGCCGACGAGATCGCCAACCGCGCCAACCTCCTCGAACTCGGCATTCACCGAGCGGCACCCCGCGCCTTCGCACGAGCCGGGGTGTCGCCACACGACATCGACGTGCTCGAGATCTACGACTGCTTCACCTATGTCGTGCTGCTCCAACTCGAAGCGCTCGGCTACGCCGAGCCCGGCGGGGCCCCTGCGTTCGTCGCCAACGGCAACATCGAGCTCGGCGGCCGGTTCCCGCTCAACACCCACGGCGGGCTGCTCTCCCAAGGGCACTGTTGGGGACTCAACCACGTCGTCGAGGCCACCCGCCAACTGCGTGGCACCGCCGACGCCCAGGTGACCGACGCCGAACTGGCGTTGGTCACCGGGTACGGCGACCTCGGCGACGGCAGCGTCGCCATTCTGGGGAGAGACCGATGAGAACCTACGTGCCAACACCCGAATGGATCGTCCTGGACTGGCATCACGCATGCATCGCCGCCGAACTGCTCTGCATCCAACGGTGTACCGGGTGCGGGCGCTGGCGTCACCCACCACGCCGGTTCTGCCCTGCCTGCCAATCCGACCAGGCAACCTTCGAACCGGTCACAGGGAGCGGCTCGGTGCTGTCCTTCGCCGTCAGCCATCGCAGCCTCGACCCCGGGTGGCAAGCGCACGCACCATACGCGACCCTGCTCGTCGAACTCGACGAAGGCCCGCGCCTGCTCGCCGCGACGACAACACCACCTGGCGAGATCCGGATCGGCCAACGCCTCGCCGTGCGCACCGAGGCGCTCAGCGAGAACTTCGTGCTCGTGTGGGCCGACCCGGCCTCCCACGACGAACCGACATCGATGGCACCACGAGCGAGAGGCAACCCTCATGACTGACAGCACAACATCGACCCGTCCCGACGGCCACGACGACTTCGATGTCGAATCGTGGCTCGACGAGCACTGGCATCCCGATCTCCCGGTCGGTGAATGGTGGTCACGCCTCGCCAACGCCGGACTCGCACACCCGATGCTGCCGGCCCCCTACGGGCGCGGATGGCAACGAACCAAGACCGGTGACCTCGCCCGAGCGATGATCGCCCGCGGGGTACTCGGGCCGCCCTCTGGCCTGGGCATGATGCTCGCCGCGCCGACCTTGTTGGCACATGGGTCACCGAAGTTGATCGAGATGTTCGTCCCCAAGATCCTCGACGGGCAACACGGATGGTGCCAGCTGTTCTCCGAACCGGGTGCCGGTTCCGACCTGGCCGGTTTGCAGACGCGCGCCGAGCGCGACGGTGACGAGTGGGTCATCTCCGGGCAGAAGGTGTGGACGTCGATGGGGCAATGGGCCGACTACGGAATCCTCATCGCGCGCACCGACCCCGATGCCCCCAAGCACCGAGGCATCACGTACTTCGCGTTCCCGATGAAACAGGACGGCGTCGACGTTCGGCCCTTACGCGAGATGACTGGACACGCGTTGTTCAACGAAGTGTTCATCGACGAGGCACGCGTGCCCCACGACCACATCATCGGCGACCTCAACGACGGATGGCGAGTCGCCAACACAACACTGATGGTCGAACGCAGCGGCATCGGCGGCGAGAACGTGGCCGCTCCGAGTGCAGCGATCGCGGGCACGATCGCCGGCCACCTCGACCGGTCTGCCGGATCGTTCGGGAACGACGCCGCCGTTCTCGGCGGTGGCATGGTCGGCCCAGGCCGGGTACGACAGTTGATGGTCCTCGCGCTCGACAACGGCAGCATCGGCGACCCCACCATCCGACAGGACCTGATCCGACTTCACTCGATGATCGAGATCACCGGATGGCACATCCGACGGATGAAGTCCGGTAACGCCGCCACCGGCGCGGAAGGCAACCTCGCCAAGCTCCGCAACAGCGACATCACCCGACTCGCCAGGGACGTCGGGTGTCGAATTCTCGGGGCAGGGGCCACCATCGTGGGACCGGACAGCGCGAGTGGCGGCGCGGTGCAGGAACTCGCGCTGTTCTCACCGGCTCCGTCGATCTACGGCGGCAGTGATCAGGTGCAGCGGAACATCATCGGTGAACGAGCACTCGGTCTCCCCAAGGAGCCCGGCCCCGATCGCAACACTCCGTTCCGCGACCTGCCGCACAACGGCTGATCAACTCGGCAAGCTCACCCCGTCGGCGGTCGCTGGGCACCGCGAACGAGCCGACCCGGTAGCTCGCCAGTCGCACGACCTGATTCGTACACCGGTATGCCTGACACGACGGTGTGGAGGTAGCCATCGGCTCGCTGCAGCAACCGCCGTCCGCCTGCCGGTAGGTCGAAATGCATCTCCGGGGCGGACAACCGGAGGTTGTCGAAGTCGATCACGTTGATATCGGCCTTGTAACCAGGGGCGAGCACACCGCGATCGAGCAGTCCGAGCGCGCGGGCGGTGTCACGGCACTGGGCCTGGACCACGAACGGCACGGTGAGGCGCTCACCGTGTCGGTCACGGCACCAATGCGTCAGCAGTGTCGTGGGGAACGAGCCGTCGCAGATGGTGCCGACATGCGCGCCACCGTCGCTGAGCCCCGGAACGGTCAGCGGATGAACCAGCATCTCCCGAACGCTGTCGAGGCGCCCATCGACGTAGTTGAGCGCCGGGAGGTACAGGAACGAGCGGCCGTCGTCGGCGAGCAGCACGTCGTAGACGAAGTCGAGGGGATCTCGACCGGCGCGGCGCGCCTGGGCGGCGATGCTCGTGGCCGGATCAGGTTCATAGTTGGGTGGATCGCCGAGCACGAACATGTTCTCGAACGCACGCACCACCCCACCGCCGAGCTTGGACCTGTCGCGCTGGCCGGCATCGGCGGCGAACACGCGTGCCCTGAACCCCTCATCTCGCATCGCGCTGACGCGCTCGCCCAGAGGCAGATCGGCGATCTCGCGATACACCGGATTCGCCATCAACGGGTTCAAGGTGGCCTGCAATCCGAGGAGCAGCCCGACCGCCCGAGTCGCGACCTGGCCACGGATCTCCAGGCCGTCGGCATGGGCTTCGTCGAGCAGGTCGAGCATCCGCCGATAGCCACCAGGATCACGGGGCGACTGGACCAGCGAGAACGACGCGGGTCGACCTGAGGCTGCGACCATCGCTCGCAGCGTCGCGAACTCATCCTCGACATCGATGAAGTCGGATACGAGTTGCAGCACTCCGGTTCCCTCGCGGCCGACACCGATCGCGATCCCGACGAGCTCGTCTCGGGATGCCCTGAGCGTGGGGGTCGGGTCGCCCCGACTGGTGCGGTGATTCAGTGTGCGTGAGGTCGTGAAGCCGAGCGCGCCGGCACGTATCGCCTCACCGGCGAGCAGTCCCATCTGTTCGATCTCATCGGGGGTTGCGCTCTCGCCGGCGGCGCCGCGGTCGCCCATGACGAACAGCCGAAGCGCTCCGTGCGGGAGCTGCGCGGCGAGATCGATGTCGTGCGGAATCGCATCCAGCGCGTCGAGGTACTCGCCGAAGCTGTTCCATCCCCACGGCAGGCCCTCGTGCAGCGCCGCGCCGGGGATGTCCTCGACTCCCTCCATCAGCTCGATCAACCGCTGATGGTCGCTGTCGTGCACCGGGGCGAACCCGACGCCGCAGTTCCCCATCACCACCGTCGTCACCCCGTGCACCGACGAGGGCGCGAGACGTTGATCCCATGTCGCCTGTCCGTCGTAATGAGTGTGCACATCGACCCAGCCCGGCGTCACCAGCGCCCCGTCAGCGGCGATCTCCCGTCGACCCGTCAGGTCGACATCTCCCACGGCGACGATTCGGTCGCCGACGATTGCGACGTCGGCTCGGCGTGCGGCGGCACCGGTGCCGTCCACGACGGTGCCGCCGCGGATCACCAGATCAGGCCTCGCTCCGGACACGGCGTCACCCAGCCGTGGGCTGCAGTGCGGTGACGTCGATGCCGTACAGGTCGGCGACGTTGCCCGACAGGATCGCCCGCGTCTGCTCCGCGGTCAGCTGCGCCGTCTGTTCGGCGAGCATGCCCTGCGACCACGGCCAGGTCGAGTCGGAGTGCGGGAAGTCGTTGGCCCACATCAACCGTCGCCAGTTCATGTCGTTGGCGTGCGAGAAGGCCGTCCAGTCGTCCTGGAAGGTGACGAAGATGTGCTCCGCGAAGTACTCCGACGGCAACCTGCTGAGGGCCACCCCGGGCTGGAGCCAGTTGCGGTGCCGCTTGTAGGCGTGGTCCATCCGATACATGTAGTGAGGCACCCAGCCGGCATCGGCCTCGACGCAGACGACCCGAAGATCGGGATGACGCTCGAACACGCCGCCGAACACCAGGGTGCCCATGATGTCCTGGATGCTACGGATGATCGACAGGAAGCTGTTCAACCGGGGCCCTCGCCAACCACCCCCACGGGCGGTGAGAATGTGGAAACTGAGCGGCAACCCAAGCGACACCGCCGCCTCCCAGAACGGGTCCCACATCGGGTCGTCGTAG
This sequence comes from Actinomycetota bacterium, assembly GCA_963169665.1. GTDB lineage: Bacteria > Actinomycetota > Acidimicrobiia > Acidimicrobiales > Ilumatobacteraceae > VFMC01. Next base: position 18,622 of record CAUJET010000093.1, read on the forward strand.
TCCGCCTCCGTGCCGGGATTCCCCGGCATCATCACGCCACGAAGGCCGGCCGCCTTGATCGCCTCGAGATCGGTGATCCCTTCCTCGACGGTGCGCAGCGCGGTCTGACCGCACCCGAGGAGCCGATCCGGAGCTTCGGCACAGTACTCGGTGATCCACCGGTTGTAGGCGTTGAAGCACGCTCGCTTGTAGTCGACGTCCGGGTGGCCGCACAGCACCATCCCCACCGTCGGGTACAGGATCTCCGCGGCGACCCCGTCGCGGTCCTGGTCGGCGAGCCGCACGGTCGCGTCGTACCCGGACTTGTGGAGCTCGTCGAACTTGACACCCTCCTGGGTCAGTTCCCCTGCCGGCTTGCCGGCGGCGGCGACCAGCCCCATCGGCACCGTCGACTTCATGCCGGGCACCACGAACACGTCGCCTCGTACAGGATCCTCGACCATGTTCGGCGCTGTGTCGCGGTACGCCGGGTCGATGTGAGCCGAGTAGCAGTCAGGTGGTTCCGTGATGTGCGAGTCAGCGCTGATCACGGGAAAGTCGAACGACATGCAGATCCCCTCTCGTCTGCGCCGACACTACTCCAGCCCCATATACGACACAATGACCAATTCGTCTCATTCCAGCTTCTTCGGCCGAAGGGTCACGTGCCGGTGAAATGCGGGCTGCGCATCTCGATGAACGCACGCGGACCCTCCATGGCGTCGGCCGACGCCATCACGACCCCGGCTGCACGCGACTCGATGCGATACGCCTCGTCGAAGGGCAGGCCATTCGACGAGACCATCACCTCCTTCGCCTTGCGCATCGCCAACGGCCCGTTGCGGGCCATTCGCCGGGCGAGTTGCATCGCCTCGTCCAGCACGTGCACGGATGGCACCAGCCGGTTGACGAGACCCATCTCCGCGGCCGACTGCGCGCTGATCCGGTCACCCACGAGCACGATCTCCGCTGCTTTGGCCCATGGCACCTGACGTGCCAGCCTCGCCAGCCCACCGCCGGCGGGGATGATCCCGCGTGTCACCTCTGTGAGTCCGAACTCGCTGTCCTCGGCTGCGATCCGCAAGTCCGTGCCGAGCAGCAGTTCCATGCCGCCGGCGAGCGCGAACCCGCGGACGGCGGCGATCACCGGCACCGTGTAGTCGGTACGGCGCAGCAGTGCCTTGTCGAGCAGTCGGGGATCGGACTGCAGTCGCTGGTCCCACTCATCCTGCGCTGGTCGCGCACCGGTGAACAACGGGATCAGCCGCCCGAGGTCCGCACCGGTGCAGAACGCCCGGTCTCCTGCACCGGTCACGATCACCACCCGAACAGCGGGATCGGCTGCCATCTGCTCCCATGCGTCGGCGAGTCTGCAGACGAGTTCGGGATCGAGGGAGTTGAGCTTTGCCGGACGATTGAGCGTGAGGGTCGCGATGCCCTCGTCCATCTCGACACGCAGCACCGGCTCCTGTACTCCTACGGGTGGCGTTGTCGGGTGTGGCATTCGGGGAACCTCCGCGTCCGGGCGCTGCCCGGCGGCAGCACGATACACATCGTACGCCTTGTCTCACCCCGGCGTTCGTCTGGTCATGTCAGTGGTGATACGCATCCAAGTCGGGTTCTGCCATGACCTCGCGGAATCGGCGGAACGGCCACGGCCACGCTGCTGGTACGCCGCGAGCGTCGAGGTACCAGCTGTTGCATCCGGTCACCCACACGGTCGCCTGCGCCGCTTCGATGCGCCGGGCCTCGTGCTCGCGCATGGCCGCCTCAGTCGCATGGATCTCCGTCGAGAGGCCTGCCTGGAGCCGGCGCACGAGTTGCAGGATGTAGTCCATCTGGAGCTCCGCGACCTGGATCAGGGAGAAGTTGCCGACGGGGCCGTTCGGGCCGTTGAGCATGAACAGGTTGGGGAACTCGGGTATCGAGACGGACAGATAGGCAGTGGGGCCGTCGGCCCAGGCCTCTTCGAGGGTTCGTCCGTCGAGGCCGGTGATGACGGTGGGCCGCATGAATCGGTCGACCTCGAACCCGGTTGCGAGGACGATGACGTCGAGCTCGTGAAGGCGTCCGGTGTCGGTTCGGATGCCGCGACGTTCGATGCGCGAGATGGCCGCGGTGACGAGTTCGGCGTTGGGTTTCTGGATCGCGTCGTAGAAGTCGGCCGACACGACGAGCCGTTTGCAGGCGGCGCGGTAGTCGGGCTCCAAGCGGCGGCGCAGTTCCGGGTCGGTGACGTGCTGGTACAGGTTCGCCCGACAGGTGTCCTCGATCTGTTCGAGACGCTCGGACTTCGCGTCGACAACGGCATCGGCGAAGTTCTCCGCGAACGCCGACTCGAGGAAGTCCCGGAGCTCTCTGAGTCGATGCGGCTCGTTCCGGAACGTCGCCCTCTGGTCGTCCGAGAACAGCTTGTTGTCCATCGGCATGATCCACTGCGGTGTTCTCTGAAAGAGACTGAAGTGCTCCACCCGATCGACGAGCGCGCCGGTGATCTGGACCGCCGTCGACCCGGTGCCGATCACGCCGACACGACGGCCGTCGATCGGCACATCCTGGTCCCACCGCGCGCTGTGGAACATCGCCCCCTCGAACTCGTCCACGCCATCGATCTCCGGCATCCGGGGATGGTGCAGGACGCCACTCGCGGCGATCACCACGTCGAAGTCTGCTCGATGTCCGCGCGCAGTCTCGAGGTGCCACACACCCCGGTCGTAGATCGCGGAGACGACTTCGTCGCCGAGGCGAAGATGCGGGACGACCCCATGGTCGACCGCAACGCGCTCGAGGTACGCCTGGATCTCGTGCCCGGGCGAGAACATGCGGGTGAAATCGGGATTCGGAGCGAACGAATACGAGTAGACGTGCGACGGGACGTCGCATCCGATGCCGGGATAGGTGTTCTCGCGCCACGTGCCGCCGACGCGGTCGGCCTTCTCGAAACAGACGATGTCGGTGATGCCGGCCTCGCGCAGCTTGATCACTGCGAGGATGCCGGCCATGCCTGCCCCGATCACGCCAACGCGCAGCGATCGGTCCCCGACGAGACGCGAATCCGGCACGGCGTCAGCCATCGGTCTTACGTTGAGTGCCGACCAGCAACTCGCTGAACGCGACGCCCTTGTCGATACTCGGCTCCCTCGGCAATCCGAGCACTCGTTCGCCGATGATGTTGCGTTGGATCTGGTCGGTCCCACCACCGATCGAGATGAGGTATGACGAGAATCCAATGTCATGCATCCTGCCGCCCAGCGGAGCGTCATCTCCCCAGAGCGTTGCGTCAGCTCCACAGATCCGGAACATCGTCTCGCGCAAGGCACGCAGCAAATGACTGGCGGCCAGCTTGCCAACGGACACTTCCGGCCCCGGTCGCCCACCCCGCTCCACGGCCCCCTTGACCCGAAGATCGGTGAAGCGAGCGATCTCGAGGAGCGAGTAGATCGTCGCGTACTCCTGCCGGATCAGCGGGTCATCCGAGCGCTCGTACTGCTCGACGAGTCCGCGCAACAGAGCGCCGACCCCACCAGACGGAACGCCGTCGCCCGACCCGCTCTCACGCATCAGATCGCCCACCCTGCCGGAGAGATCCGGCTTGGTGATCGCCATGCTTCCCCCGGAACTCCCGAACGAACCGGCACCGAGCATCGTGCGCTCGTTCGCCAACGTGGTCAAGGCAACCCCCCAACCGGAACCGACCTCGTCGAGCCGATTCTCCTCCGGGACGACGGCGTCGGTGAGGAAGACTTCGTTGAAGATCGAGCGACCGGTCATCTCCCGGATCGGTCGTACTTCGATACCGGGCTGGTCCATGTCGATCACGAAGTAGGTGAGGCCTTGATGCTTCGGGAGTTCGGGGTTTGTCCGGGCGACCAGAATGCCGTAGCGGGCAATGTGGGCACCCGACGTCCATACCTTCTGGCCGTTGATCACCCACTGGTCACCGTCACGAACTGCGCGGGTCTGCAGCGACGCGAGATCGGACCCCGAGCCCGGTTCACTGAACAGCTGGCACCAGATCTCGCCGTTGACGATTCCAGGCAGGAAGCGGTCTTGCTGGCCAGCGGAGCCGTGAGCAAGCAAGGTGGGACCCGCGAGGTTCGGCCCGATACCCGCCGGTGGCCCCAACGCCCCCGCCGCGCGACGAGCGCCGTTGACCAACGGGGCTAGGTGAGGGTCGAGACCGCGGCCGTAGCGGTGTGTCGGCCATGTTGGGAAACCCCACCCGGACTCGGCGAGGACTGCCCACCAGTCACCGAGTGACATGTCGGGGTTCCAGTTCGCTTCGAACCAGGCGCGAGCTTCACCAGCAACCACTCGGGATGCGTCATCGTCGAGCCCTGCAACAACATCTGGAGTCATGCAACACATCATGACATATGTCTCGTCAGGACGACAACTGCATGGTCTCGTCTTCAGGCCGGTTCGATCCGGCCGAACTCCTCGTACGGAATCGCGATGAACAGCCCCTCCGCTTCGGCGAAGCGCGTGCCTGCAACGATTGCCTCGCCATCGATCCACAGCTTGCGTCCGTCACGCACTCGCAATCGTGCACGAAACTCGAGGTCGACGGCCAGCGGAGTCGGCGCGAGGTAGCGCACGGTCAGCCGGCCGGTGTACGCGGGCGTCTGCAGCATCGACAGAACGAAACCCATGACATCGTCGAACACCGCTGCGACGATTCCACCGTGGGCGCGGCCAGGGGCACCCTCGAACGCAGCACCGAAAGACACCTGCGCTACTGCATCATCGCGATGGCGATGGCAAGTGATGGCCATCCCCATCGGGTTCGCCGGACCCGAAACGACACAGTCGGGGTAGTGCTCCATGCTGTCACCGTCGAGCGGCGCGACCTCGAACAGCCGCCGCTTCATGTCGTCGACCGGACGTGACCGCAACCCAGCGGACTCGACATCGGGGAGCATGTCGCGGACGAATGCAGTGATTCGGTCGAGAATATCGTCGGCGACGGCATGGCCGACGATCGAGTGACTGAGCCCACGCAAGGCGGTGGCGCACGCCACTCGACTCGGGGACGCGGAAACCTGATCGGAGAACGAAGGCATAGGCGACTTGATACTACAACAAGGCTGCGTTGTCTCATCCAAGGGACGTCACGGCGGGTGGGATCGACCTGTGTTTGGTTGACGTCGAGATGTCGTGGTGGTCGATGAGTTCGTCGAGGCTTGCGCCGCGCGTCAGGTGGTCACTCGATGATTTCGATCGCGCGTTCCGGACAGTTGCCTTCGGCGCGTCTGGCTGCCGCTTCCAGATCGCGCGGGACGTCGCCCGCGATCAATACAGCCGCATTGCCGATCTCGTCGCTACCGAACAGCTTGGGCGCGGCGATCGCGCACATCTGGTGCCCATGGCAGCGAGCTTGGTCAACCTGTATCCGCATCGACATCTCCCTCTCCTGGCCGCGACGCTGCGAACGCAGCGGGAATCGCGTTCATGGCCGACGCAAGCTGCGCCTCGCCCTTTTCCGAACACTACACATGTCTACAATCGTCTCGTGAGTTCCAGCAGCCACCAGCATGGCCTTCAGATTTGAGAGCAGAATGGGCTCACCCTAGCTCGCCCGCCTGATGCGACATTTGGTCGCTTCTGTCTTGACGTGTCGAGGTCGGGACGGTCAGACTGTGGACTTCACGAGGTCGAGCAGGGGCGCCTCGACAGTCGTCATCACATCTCACCGCCGAGGCCCTGAAAACGTCTGATCATCGAGAGTCGAGCCCAACGAGATGCGGGCGGAGGAGAGCGATCGTGTACCCAGGGGCTCACGCAGCAACCCGACCGGAGCACCCAGCAGTGATCATGGCTGGTTCTGGCGAGGTCGTGACCTACCGGCAACTCGACGAGCGTTCGAATCAGTTGGCCCGACTGTGGCGGGAGCGAGGCTTGGTCACCGGTGATCACGTCGCCATCTTCAGCGAGAACCAGCCGCGGTTCTTCGAGGTCATGTGGGCAGCGCTGCGATCCGGTCTGTATGTGACGACGATCAACAGTTACCTCTCGGCTGAGGAGGTCGGCTACATCCTCCAGGACTCTGGGGCTCGATCGCTCGTCACCACGTCCGAGAAGGCCAAGATTGCGAGCGCTGCGATGCAGCATGCGACGGGATGCGTCGTCCCGTTGCTGATCGGCGATGCAGATCCGCGATTCGAGCCATACGCCGACGCGATCGGTTCGATGTCCACCGATCCACTCGACGAACAGCCAGCGGGCGAGATGATGTTGTACTCCTCCGGAACGACGGGCCGTCCGAAGGGTGTCAAGCGTCCGCTGAGCGGCAAGTCGGTCGCCGACGGAATGCTGATCGCAGGGCTGGTGAGCGGCGTGTTCGGGATGAGCGGCGAGTCCACATACCTGTCACCCGCTCCCTTATACCACTCGGCACCGATCGGGTTCAGTCTTGGCGTTCAGTCACTGGGAGGGACGGTCGTCGCGATGGAGAAGTTCGACCCGGTCGACGCGCTCCATCTCATCGGCAAGCATGCGATCACTGATTCTCAATGGGTGCCGACCATGTTCATCCGGATGCTGAAGCTCGACGCGGAGCAACGATCCGGGTTCGATGTCTCGTCGATGCGGGTCGCGATCCATGCCGCGGCACCGTGTCCTGTGGCCGTCAAGCAGCAGATGATGGATTGGTGGGGTCCGGTGCTGTGGGAGTACTACGCGGGCACGGAGTTGAACGGCTTCTGCCTGGTGCGTCCCGACGAATGGTTGGCCAGGCCGGGGACTGTCGGACGGCCGTTGATCGGATCGATCCACATCCTCGACGAAGCGGGCGACAACCAACCTGCGAATGTGCCCGGCACCATCTACTTCGGTGACGGGCCCGCCTACGAGTACCACAACGCCCCCGAGAAGACCGAGAGCGTGAAGGACCCACGAGGCCGCGGCTGGACCACCCTGGGTGATGTCGGATACGTCGATGACGAAGGATGGCTGTACCTCACGGACCGCCAGGCGTTCATGATCATCTCCGGCGGTGTGAACATCTATCCGCAGGAGATAGAGGACTGTTTGGTGTTGCACCCCAAGGTTGCCGATGTCGCCGTGTTTGGGATTCCCGACGACGAGATGGGCGAAGCGGTGCATGCCGCGGTGCAACCTGCAGAGGGCATTGCCGGCGACGAGGCACTCGCCGTCGAACTGAGGTCACACGTGCGCGAGCACATCGCCCACTTCAAGTGCCCGCAGCGCTTCGAGTTCCACGACGAGCTCCCCCGGCTTCCGACCGGCAAGCTGTACAAGAACAAGCTGAGGTCACCGCACTGGGATAACCGCGATCGCGATATCTGATGATCCGACAACACACCGTGACCAAACCCGACGAGGAGACCCACCGATGAAATTCGACGTGATGACCGGAGGCCTGCCGCTTCGCTCGATGGCTGCATTCGCCCAGGACGCCGAGCGCGCCGGCTTCTCGGGAATCGTGGTCACCGAGGGCGGGCGCACCGCATACCTCGGCTGCGGCGCCGCTGCACTCGCCGCCGACATCGACATCCTCACTGGTGTCGCGGTCGCCTTTCCGCGCAGCCCGATGGTGACAGCGGAGATCGCGTGGGAGCTGGCCGAGGCGACCGGCGGTCGCTTTCGTCTGGGGCTCGGCACACAGGTCCGCGCCCACATCACACGCCGCTACGGCTCCGACTTCGAGCACCCCGGCCCACGGCTCAAGGAGTATGTGCTTGCGATGCAGGCGATCTTCCGTGCGTTCCGGGGCGACGAGCCGCTGGCGGTCGATGGCGAGTTCTACCACCTCGACCTGCTCCCAGCGCAGTGGTCACCTGGGCCGATCAGCACACCGAACCCGCCGATCGACGTCGCTGCCGTGAACCCGTGGATGCTCCGCATGGCCGGCGAGGTCGCCGACGGTGTGCACGTCCATCCGCTCAACCACCCCACCTACCTCCGGGAGACGGTGATCCCCAACCTCAACGAGGGTGCCACCAAGGCGGGCCGCTCCGCCGAGGATCTGGAGATCATCGTCCCCGCGTTCATCGTCCCTATCGACGACGACGAAGCGCGCTGGCGCAACTTCGCACGGATGCAGGTCGCGTTCTACGGATCAACACCCAACTATGCGTTCATCTTCGAGCAGCTGGGTTTCGACGGAACCACCGACCGCATTCGCGAGCGGCAACGCTCCCGCGACCTTGCGGGTATGGCCGCCGAGGTGTCCGACGAACTGCTCGACCACTTCGTGGTCACAGGCCCGCGCAGCGAACTCGCCGACAAGATCCTGGAGCGCTACCAGGGGCTCGCGACGAGAGTCGTCAGCTACTTCGGGGGCCTCGACTGGACGAACGACCCGTCGGCCTTGAACGCATGGGCCGATGTGGCTCGAGGTGTCACGAACCCATGACGGCACCACATGGGCTCGATCATGACGTAGTGGTCGTCGGAGCCGGCTTCGCGGGCCTGTATCAGTTGCACCGGCTGCGAGCGTTGGGATTCTCGACGGTGTTGCTCGAAGCCGGCTCCGGGCTCGGTGGAATCTGGCACTGGAACTGCTACCCCGGCGCCCGGGTCGACTCGCATGTGCCCGTCTACGAGTTCTCCGACGAAGAGCTGTGGAGGGACTGGTACTGGGACGAGCGATTCCCGGACTGGACAGCGCTTCGTCGGTACTTCCAGTACGTCGACGACAAATGGGATCTGAGCCGCGACATCCGCTTCGACACCCGGCTCGACACGGCCACGTGGGACGAAGCGGCCACCTGCTGGAACCTCACCACACGGAACGGGCAGTCCCTTCGAGCCCGGTTCCTGGTGCTCTGCACCGGCTTCGCGTCCAAGGCCTACATCCCCGACCTGCCCGGACTGGACGATTACGAGGGCCAATGCCACCACACGGCGCACTGGCCCCAAGAAGGTCTCGACATGACGGGACTGCGCGTCGGTGTCATCGGCACGGGCGCCAGCGGTGTCCAAGTGATCCAGGAAGCGGCCAAGATCGCCGCGTCGGTCACCGTGTTCCAGCGAACGCCGATCCTCGCGCTCGCCATGCAACAACACCGCCTCACCCGAGCAGAACAAGACGAGGCGAAAGCTCGATACCCGGAAATCTTCCGAACCCGCACCGAAACCTTCGCGGGCTTCGACATCATCCGGCGCGACGAGTCAGCGCTCGCGGTCTCCGACGAGGATCGTCGCACCGGCTTCGAACAGATGTGGCAAGCTGGCGGATTCAGCTTCTGGGCCGGCAACTTCGCTGACGTCATGACCGACGAAACCGCCAACCGCACCGCCTACGACTTCTGGCGCGACAAGGTCCACGCCCGCGTGCACGACCCGGCGGTCGCAGAGCTGCTCGCCCCGACCGAACCGCCCCACCCGTTCGGCGTCAAGCGGCCTTCGCTCGAGCAGACCTACTACGACGCGTTCAACCAGCAGAACGTGACCCTGGTGGACCTCAAGACCTCACCCATCCAGCGCGTCACGACGACCGGGGTTCGGACGACGCACAACGACTACGACGTCGACCTGATCGTCATGGCCACCGGATTCGACGCGGTCACGGGCGGTCTCACCAGCATCGACATCCACGGCCGCGCCGACACCACCTTGAAGGACTACTGGGCCCGCGGAGTCCGCAGCCACCTCGGCCTCGCGAGTGCCGGGTTCCCGAATCTGATCTATCTCTACGGACCGCAAAGCCCGTCAGGTTTCTGTAACGGGCCGACGTGCGCCGAGGTACAAGGCAGTTGGGTCGTACAGCTGCTCGACGACCTGAGGCACCAAGGTGTCACACGCATCGAAGCAACATCGCATGCAGAGGACTCGTGGCGCGACCTGGTGCGCACGATCGGCGACATGACCCTGTTCGACAGAGCCGACTCGTGGTACGTCGGCGCCAACATCCCCGGCAAACCGCGCGAACTGTTGAACTTCCCCGGCGGTGTCCCGTTCTACGCGGAGTCGTGCCGGACATGCGCAGCAGACGGGTATAGCGGCTTCGAACTGGTCTGACGATGCGACAAGCAGGTCGAAGGCCGGGCGAGTACCACCGTGTCGAGACCTGCGATGAATCGTTCCAGCAGATCGGCGAGGCGTCGGCGGTCACCACTGTCGAAACCATCGAGTGCCTCG
>CAUJET010000094.1 GCA_963169665.1 Actinomycetota bacterium
TCCCCCGCACGCACGACTGCGTGGCGATCTTCCTCGGGTCGCACCAGCGCTACCTCGAGCGCTTCTTCGCCAGCGCGAACACCTACTACCTGACCAAGGGCTGGATCGACGCGAAGGACGAGCCGCTCTCCGACTACCTCGCCTACGTGCGCGACTACGACGAGGAGACGGCCGACTACCTCGTCGAGATGAAGTACAAGCACTACCGGAAGCTCTGCATGGTCGGCTTCTCGCAGGAGGAGCTGGATGGCTGCCGGCCGGCGGCGATGAGGGTCGCGGACTTCTGCCGGGAGCGGTTCGGCATGGAGTACGAGGAGACGATCGGCACGACCGACCTGATCGAGGCACTGGTCCGCATGACGGAGCGGGTCGACACCGGCAACAGCGAGTTCGTCGTCGTCCCGCCCGGCGGCGAGATCACGACCGAGATGTTCATGCGCCCCGGAGAGGGCGCGCCGCAGCCGATGGGCCGCGGGGAATCCTGACCACCGCAACGGAGGCAACGATGACGCCCGAGAAGATCCTGTCCCATCCCGCCCGCGTGCTCAGCCAGGAGCAGCGCGTGTCCTACTTCCGCGACGGCTACCTGCTGCTGCCGGGGATCCTGTCCGACGAGTGGATCCGCCGGCTGCGCGCGGTCTCCGACGAGTTCGTCGAGAAGAGCCGGTCGGTCGCGACGTCCGACACCGTCTACGACCTCGAGCCCGACCACCGTCCCGACGCTCCGCGGCTGCGCCGCGTGTCGAACCCCGACCAGCACCATCCGACGATCTGGGAATACGTGACGCGATCGGTGCTGGCCGACGTCGTGGCCGACCTCGTCGGGCCGGACGTCAAGTTCCACCACGGCAAGCTCAACTACAAGTGGGCGAAAGGCGGCGAAGAGGTCAAGTGGCACTACGACATCGGCTTCTGGCCGCACACGAACTACTCGCCGCTGACCGTGGGCACGCTCCTCTACGACTGCGGCATGGAGCAGGGTCCGCTCGGCGTGATCCCGGGGAGCCACGAGTGGGACCTCGCCCCGCAGTACGACGACGAGGGCAAGTGGATCGGGTGCCTGAACGAGCGCGACCTCGCGAAGGTCGACCTGTCGAAGGCGAAGTACCTGACCGGCCCTGCCGGGTCGCTGACGATCCACAACTGCCGGACACTGCACGGGTCGCCGCGCAACGAGTCGGACACCGGCAGGCCGCTGCTGCTGTTCACGCTCGCCTCGGCCGACGCGCTGCCCTACACGGTCAATCCGATCAAGCCCGAGCACGCGGAGACGATCGTCCGCGGCAAGCGCGCGACGCAGGCGCACCTCGACCCGCGCCCCTGTCCGCTGCCGCCCGATTGGTCGAAAGGCTACAGCTCGATCTTCGCGCTGCAGCAGCAGGAGGAGGCGTCCACGATGTAACGGCGCGTCCGCGACGACACCCGTGACACCGGCAGGTGTGCGGACGGCGGCGCCGCGCCCGGTCCGTCAGGCGAATGGCGCGCCTCGCCGACGGCGGGGTGCGCGGAGAGCGGAAAGCGAAAGGGCCTGCCGATTGGCAGGCGCTTGCTGTGTGAGTTGCGGGGGAAGGATCTGAACCTTCGACCTTCGGGTGATGAGGCGGATTCGGACTTCATAATTACATTATAAATCAATCGCTTGCGACGCTTGCCACCTCGTTTTCCAGTCTCGCCAAGGCACGATTACGGCACAGCCAATCCCGGCCCGACACAAGCCGGGTTGGCGACAATCTTTTTTCGAGCTGACGTTTTCCCGCCAGCGCGAGGTTGGCATAGCGCCGATGAAGTCGGCTGCATATGGTCTTGCATCCATATGATTTTAAGTCCATAGTACCTACCGTGAGCTGGACGGTACTTTTCCACGACGAGTTCGACCGCGAGTATCGGCCCCTCGCGAAGGGCTTGCAGGATGAGCTTCTCGCCCATGCCTTGTTGCTGAGCCAGTTTGGGCCAGGCCTCGGGCGCCCCACGGTGGACACGCTGAAGGGATCGAAGCACGCCAACATGAAGGAACTGCGGTTTGGCTGGCAGGGCGAGGTATGGCGCGTCGCCTTCGCCTTCGATCCGGATCGGCAAGCGATCCTTCTCGTGGGTGGGGACAAGGGGGGTGCCGACCAGAAACGGTTCTACAAACGGCTCATCGGTCTCGCCGACGCCCGCTTCGACATGCATTTGGCCTCGCTGGCAACCGTTGCTGCACGAAAGGAAAAACGACATGCCAAGACATCTTGAACAAGTGCTCGCCAAGCTGCCCGCCAAGCGCCGCGCGAAGGTGCAACAACGGGCGGCGGAACTCGCGACGCTCAAAGACCTGCGTCATGCGGTCGAGCAGACGCAGGAGGAACTTGCGACTGCCCTCGGCGTCGGACAGGACACGATCTCTCGCCTGGAGCAGCGAAGCGACATGCTGCTTTCAACCCTCAAACGCTATGTCGAAGCGATGGGTGGGAAGCTCGACCTGGTCGCCACATTTCCCAATCGTCCGCCAATGATCATAGAGCAGATTGCAGAGCGTCGAGGCCAACAGAAGCGGTCGGCCAAAGGGCCACGCATCGGCAA
>CAUJET010000095.1 GCA_963169665.1 Actinomycetota bacterium
CGGCGGCACACCACACCGCTCCGCCCGCCGCCAGGCCGGCCGCCACGGCGAGGAGGAGCCTCATCGTGGCGTTCACGACACCGCCTCCAGCGAGAACGGCGACCCGGTCGCGTGGGCCGCTGCTTGCATCGGCAGGTAGGAGTCGTCGAGCGCGTCGGCGAGCTCGAAGTCGGGGAAGTTGGTGCGGATCTTGGTGACCAACAGATCCGGCCACGGCGTACGTGTCGCCCGGCCACGCAGATCACCGGCTCTGGGTTGCGGCGCGTACAGGGTGTGGACAACGCACCGATCACCTTCGATCGATGGGGCGACGATCTCTTGAATCCAACGTCGCCGATCTCGGGCCATCGAGCAATGCACGACCAGATCGAACGCCTGGTACACCATCCGCGCGGCCTGGTCACGCTCGCTCGAGCCGCGTTCACAGATCCGATCGATCAGTTGCCCGAGCCCTGCCACGGCGGACGATCCATGGACTGTCACCAGGGTGCCCTGGCCGATATTGGCGGCGCGGATCGCCGGGTCGGCCTCGTCGCTGCGGACCTCACCGATCATGTTCAGCGCGCCGCGGGTGCGCAGCACCGGGGCCATCATGTCGGCGCACGAGATCCCACGCGACGTCGAGGTCATCGGCATCCGCGCCTGCATCTCCTGTGTCCACGGCCGACCCAACGACACCAACCCCAGCTCGAAATCGGTCTCGACGGTGACGATCCGAGTGTCCGGCGGATACGCCAGCGGGAACGCGCGCAAGACCGTCGTCTTGCCCGAGCCCTGCACCCCAGTGGTCGCCGCGGACAGCTGAGCCTCGACCGCTGCGGTGCCGAGCAGGTAGCGCATCCCGTTCGAGATCGAGCCCCACTCGAACAGGTCATCGAAGGTTGCGCCCATCACACGGTGCACACGGATGAAGATCGCCGGCCTGGACACGACGTCGAACCCTTGACCGTGGAACCGCAGCCGAGGGGACAACTGCACATCGACGAACGGATGCTCGAAACTGAACGGCCGATGATGTGTCGCCGCCACATCGGCGATCATCTGGGTCAACTCCTCGGCGGTTCGTGCCAGCGCCGGGTAGTAGCTCTTGGTGCCGTCGGCACGATCGACGCGCACCGGTTGGCCGGGGAACACGAGCACGTCCTCCGCCAACGGTTCCCCGGCGAGAATCCCGTACAGGCGAGGGAGCAGGAACATCGCCGAAAGGATCAACTCGACGACGATGTCTTCCTCCGCTTCCGACAGCGCCGGTTCCCGACTGGTGACGCGCTGCTCGTTGACGATCGGCAACACCTTCGTCTCCAGTTCGAACTTGGTCTGTTCCTGCCGGCGGTCACGGTCGGCGTGCGATTCACGCACCGGTGCCGCCGGAAGCTGGGCCCCGAACTCGCGGCGAATCCGCTCCGCCAACTCCATCAACCAATCCTGCGGCCCGTTCACACCGTCACCCCCACCTGAAGCCGCGCCAACAAGCCGTGTACGCCGAGCACCAATCGCGACCTGCGCAGAGAGCGATGCCCGATCGACGCACCTCGACACAACAGGTCGAGCGCCCCGTCATCGAACGGGACATGGCCGGCGTAGACGGGGCCGAGTTCGTCACGCGCCAATCGACCCGGGTCGATCCGCAGGCGACGCTCGGCCGCGACATCGACAGTGAGAATTCTCACCCGCCCGGCGTCGATCTGGGCGTCCGTGGCGGCGAACTGGCCGCGACGGGCGACCCACTCCAAGGTTGCTGCCAACGGGCCGGGCTCGGGTGGAGCGACCAACACCACGACGTCCGTGACACCGGCAATCTGTGCCGCCGGCGACCCAGGGAACAGCCGACCGATGTCGACCACGACGACCCCGTCGAGCGGGTCGAGCAACTGACGCCAACCTCGAGGTCGATCCAGCGCGGCCGAGATCCGCCACGGATCGCCCTGCGCGGCGACGACACCGAACTCGCCAAGCCGCTGCGCACCGACGGCCAGATCGCGTTGGAACACGCCCTCATACAGGCCGGGGCCGGACGGGTCGAGGTCGGCACACCAGCCGAGCAGCGACCCACCCGACGGGTCCGCCTCGACAAGGGTGACGTGCTCACCGGTCGCCGCTGCTGATGCCGCCAGCACCAACGCCGTCGAGGTGGCGCCGCCGGAGGCCTTGATCGAGCCGACAGCGATCACCCACGTCACGGCTGCGCTCCGACACGAACCAACACCAAATCATCGGATGCCGCCCACTGCGCGACCTGCGCCGCCGACTCGGGTGCTGCCGCCAGCACGACCATCAACGCCCGGTCATCACCGACCGACGACTCGACGACCAACACCGCAACAGGAGTGGCATCGGCGCCCTCCACCGGGAGGGCCAACAACTGGTCACCGACACTCAACGACATCGGGTACCGGCCGGCGCGCAACAGCCCACCGATCTCCAACCAGCCGTCTGGCACGCTCGGCCCGGTCGAGATCAACGACGGCCCGAGCAGGTCGCCCGGCGCAAGGTCGATCGCGGCGATCTTGCCTGCCAGCTCGGCACGCTGTGACGCCGAGAACAGTTGGGTAGACGACGAGTCGATGGCCACCATCGTCGAACCCAATGCCGCGTCCGTGATCGGTTCGCCCGCTTCCACCGGCGCGACGATCATCACCACCTCGCGCCGCTCGGCCGCTCTACCGAACCCCCACAACACCAACGCCGCAACAAGGACCGCCAGCCCGGCAGCGGCGGCGAGCCACGGCAACCGCACCCGCCGCGAGGGACCGCGAGGTTGACCGGATCGTCGGCCTGCCAGCGTAGTGGTTTCGGTCGCCGTCATCTCGAGCCTCCTCGTCAGTTGCCTGTCCGGGTGTTGACAACACTCAGCTCGTCGACTCGTACCGTCAGCGGACTCGACGACCACACATACGGGGCCAGCACATCGGCGAAGCCCGACACCGTGAACACCACGTCGTAGGTGATCCGTGCCGTCACGGTGAGCTCGCCAGGCTCCGGCGGAATCCAGACACACGGCGCGTCGTACTGCCCCGGCTCCGCGAAGTCAGGCACGTCGTTCGACCGTCGCGGGATCGCACCCGCATCCGGCTGATCCGCCGAGCCTTCCAAGCAGTCGACGGTGATCGACGTGGCTGGGCCGTCATCAGGATCGAACGACAAGTCGAACACCAGCGAGGCCGGCGACAACACCAACCGAGAGGTCCAACCCCGATACGTGGACGGTGCCGACACGTATGTCCTCCACGGCGGCGCGTCGATCTGCAGAGTTGCCGGCATGTTCACCGGCAGCCCACCGAACAGCCCGCTGTCGGGCACCGTCAACGCCACCGGGCGATCAAGTTGAAGGCCCGTCCACAACGTGCCGATCCGCGCATACGGGTCCCAGAACACGTCACGAATCGACACCAGTGTCGACGTCACCAACGAGTTGGTCGTCGTGCCCGAGCCCTGCGTACCGACGCAGTACACGTCGAACCGGCGGTACGCCGACTCAACACGACCATACGTTGCGAACACCGACGCCACATCCGTGCCACCCAATTCTGCGACCGCTGCCCACTCCTCAGCCGTGAGCTCCACCACCGTGTCGGTCGTCTCACGGAACATCCATTGCAGCGACTCACGGGGCTCGTAGATCGGCTGCAGCGGGCCGTCGCCATCCGGGTCGAGGCCGAGGTACATGAAGGTGCACGGCGCACTATCCGACCCACCGGCCGAGCGGAACGCCGATCCCACTGGAATCGACGTCGTCGACGACAGACCACCCGAACCGTTGCGGTACTGCACCGTGATCGGCCCCGGCTGCGGGGGCGGCGGTGGGTCGCCGCCGGGACCGACCGGTGGGGCTGCGTGCACGGTCGGCATCGCGATGAGTGCGCTGGCCATCACTAGGGCCGCGACGAAGCTGCGACCTACTCGCATGCCTGCGGCTCCAGTCCACCGTCGTCGAGCAACCACCGCCCGTCGACAAGCACCATGACAGCTACGACGCCGGTCTCGACGCCGGGTGGCCCCAGATTGGGCCACGCATCGGGCGGTGCCTTCACGCCCGTGTCCTTGTCCTTCCAGAACGTCGCATCGATCTGGCAGTCCCACACGAATGCTCGGGTCGGGTCATCGTTCTCGACGACGTACGGCCGCAACGTGACGCCGCCTGAGATGTCGAGCACCTGATTCTTCTGGGTGCGCTCGACCATGCCGTCGTTGTTCGCCTGCAGGACTCGCTCCGTGATCGGTGCAGCAGCCAACTCCGGGCTCGTCGGGTCAAGCGGCCATCGCGAGTAGGTGATGAGTTGGGCGTACACACCGGCGAGATACGCGTCGATGATCGGCTGATGCTCGGGCAGGCTGGCGTGCAGGTTGTTCGGGTCGTTGGGGTCGGTCACCAAGTCGGCCGGCCGGATCAAAGTTGTCGGTGGCCCGGTCGTCGAGGTCGTCGTCGGTGCACTGCTGGTCGGTGGCCCGGTCGAGGTCGTCGACACCTGCGAAGACTCGGTCGACAGCGTGCTGTCCGGCTCGCCCGTCGTGGACGAAACGGTGCCAGCAGTCGGGATCGGCACTGTCAGGTCGCCGTTCGAACTGTCGGCGCTCGAGCAAGCACCGAGCACGAGCGTGGCAACGACGATGAACGAGAAGGCTGGGTGGGATCGCTTCATGACAACTCCTCTCGGCGATGCGCAGGTGCGCAGCCGAAGGTCGGCAGGAGGCGATCGGTCGCGATCGCGATCACAGCGCCCACACCCCACTCGAGCTGGCGAGACCGAATGCGAACGCTGTCAAGACGGATGCTAGCGAGATCGCTGGGCCAAGCGGGAACGCCCGACGCTTCGTCGCCCGCTGGTAGATGAGTCCGAACCCGGCACCAATCGTGAGTGCCAGGAGCAGTGCCCAATACGCGGCGGCTGGTGAGATTGCGCCGAGTGGCGCGCCGAGAACAGTTGCGAGCTTGACATCGCCGAGCCCGGGTGTGCGCGACTTGCTGACGAGATGCGCAGCAAGGAGCGGCCCGCCCATGATCGCCGCTCCCGCGGCGAGCGGCTGCCACGCAGTGTTCTCCACAACAACAAGGTGGACACTGAGAACAGCAAGGACGAAAGCACCCGTGCCGGTCAGCCAGTTCGGAATCCGAAGTGTGCGAGCGTCCATCACGGCCGCAGTGACTGCGGTCATCCCGAGCGCCGGCATCATCAGTACCTCTGCCCGGCCGACGTACACAACGGTGAGCAGGGCCGCCACCGCGACGCCAGCACCGATGGTCCTAGCTCCGGGGCCGCGCTGTTCCAGGTCATCCACCGCCGCTTGAGTTGGCGTGGTGTGGAGCATGGCGACCTCCGAAGAATTCACGGTATCACCGCTGGAGAACTCGGTTTTCGCGGGTGGGGCATACAAGTAAGCCGGTACGCGGTAGCGCCGTCGCGGTGTCCGGGTGACGAGCCGTCTGCGGGCGGTCGTATTCTTCGGCGTGTGCCGCGCCCTCGTATCGAACGAGACGAACCAATCGACCCGCTGGCAACGAAGCTCCCGCGTTCGCTGATCAAGCGGCTGAGGGTTCGGGCCCGCCAGGACGACATCAGTGTGCAGGATCTCGTTGGTGCCGCGATCGCTCGCGAACTGACTCGTCGCGAACGTTTGGAGGCGCGACGAACGAACCGGCTGACTTAGCGCGATCGACGGGTCCTTCATCAGCGACATTCCCCACCCCTATCCGGCCGGCGGCGCGACATCAGCGAGTGCGATTGTCGATAGCGTCTTATAAATGGATTGTGTTATCATTTCCTATCGAGAGGAGCGATGATGTCGACACCGAGCCCGTATCGGCCAGGATTCGCAACGCAACCGCCGCTGCTCGCGGGCCGCCAGCACCTCGTGCAGCTCGTCGAGACCGCAGTGCGGACCAGTGGGAACCGGCGCCAGTCGTTCCAAGTCCTGTACGGGCCGCGTGGGGTCGGCAAGACCGTACTCCTCGACCGGTACGCGGCGATCGCGATCGAACGCAAGTGGGCTGTGGTGCGTCACGAGGCCCGCTCACCCGGTGACCCGATCGGCGCGATCGTCGAACAACTCCACGACTGCACGGGGCTGACCAAGAAGATGAGTCGCGAACTCGTCGAGCTGCGCGAACGATGGGGCGAGGAATCCCAGACACTCAACCTCGGCGTCTACCGACGAGAGTCCAAACGCGAAAGGCGCGACGCGATCCCAATCGCCCAACAGTTCGCCAGCGCTGTACTGGCTGTCGCCGAGCACTGCACGAAGGACCAGCGCGGACTGATGATCCTCGTCGACGAGGTACAAGAAGTGCATCCCGACGAGCTCTCGGTGTTCGGACCGATCATGCAAGACCTCAGCCGCCGACCGGAACTCACCGCAATGATCGTGTTCGGCGGGCTCCCCGACACACCTGGTCTCGTCACCGACGCCGTCACCTACGGCGAACGAATGGCGTTCCACCCGATCGACAACCTCGACAACGACGCCACCCTGCAAGCACTCGCCGGCCCCGCCGACTCCGCGGGCCGGCCCTTCGACGGCGACGCGCTCGCCGTGCTCGCCGACGCCACCGGCGGCTACCCGTACTTCGTGCAACTGTTCGGCGACTACGCCTGGCAAACCTCCGACAGCCACGCACGCATCACCCTCGACGACGCCAACCGAGCCATCGACCTCGCCCGACACGACAGCGAACGCGGCCTGTACGTCGCCCGGTGGAAGAAGCTGCCCGCCGGCGAACAGACCTACCTCACCGCCATGGCCCGCCTCTCGACCAGCGATCCCGTACGAACCGGCCAGATCGCCGATGCACTCGGCAAACCCATCACCGCGCTCAGCGCCGTCCGCAACCGGCTCCTCGACCGCGGCATCATTGTCGCACCATCAACCGGCCACGTCGCCGCATCCATCCCCGGCTTCCTCGACTACGTGCTCACCGTTACCGAACCCTCGAAGCCAACAGCGCGACAGTCGCCGGCCAAGAAGCGAATCAGCACTTCCCCCTCCAGGACACCACGGCATC
>CAUJET010000096.1 GCA_963169665.1 Actinomycetota bacterium
GGCGCACCCGACTGCGAGCAACCCCAGGGCCAGCACGAAGCCGACGTACCGCCGTCGGTAGCGTGCGCCCATGCAGTACACCCGCTTCGGCCGCACCGGACTCCAGGTGTCGAGGCTCTGCCTCGGCACGATGACCTTCGGTGGCCAGGTCGACGAACCCACCGCCCGTTCGATCATGGACGCCGCATACGAGGGAGGCATCACCTTCTTCGACACGGCGGACATGTACCCACCGAGCGGCTATCCCGAACGCCAGGGCGCGACCGACGAGATCATCGGCCGCTGGCTACAGGGTCGCCGTGACGACGTCATCCTCGCCAGCAAGTGTTTCTTCCCCACCGGCCGGCGGCGATGGGAGTCGGGCAACTCACGCCACAACGTCATCCGCTCGCTCGAGGACTCGCTCCGTCGACTCGGGACCGATCACCTCGACCTGTTCCAGGTGCACTCGTGGGATCCCGGCACCCCGATCGACGAGACGCTGCAGGTGCTCGACGACGTGGTCCGTCAGGGCAAGGTCCGCTACGTCGGCTGCTCGAACGTGCTGGCCTACCAACTCGCCCGCTCGATCGGGCGCGCCGAGGTGCTCGGCACCGTGCGTTTCGAGAGCGTCCAGCCCCGGTACAACATGCTGTTCCGCGAGTTCGAGCGCGAGATGTTCCCGCTCTGCGCGGAGGAACGGATCGCGGTGATCCCCTACAACCCGCTCGCCGGCGGGTTCCTGTCGGGCAAGCACCGCCCCGACGGCGACACCACCGGCACCCGTTTCGAACAGGGCGACCAGGGCGAGCGCTACAAGGAGCGCTACTGGCACGACCGGGCGTTCGAGACGGTGGAGACCGCCACCGCGCTCGCGGCCGAGGCAGGCGTGTCGATGGCCACGCTGGCGATGCAATGGGTACTCGCCAACCCGGTGATCACCAGTCCGATCGTCGGCGCGTCACGTCCCGAGCAACTGGCGGACGCGCTCGCCGCGGAGCGCACCCCCCTCGACCCGGCGCTGAAGGCACGGCTCGACGAGCTGACCCACACCTACCGGTACGGGGACGCCCCGCGCTGACCCGGCCGGATCACTCCGACCTGTGATCGGTCGCCGCTGACCCGGCGTCGGTCGACGCGCCGATCGGCGCCGGCGACTCGAGCCCGAGCTGACCTTCGAGTTCGACGATGCGACCGCCGACCTCGGCCAGCTCCCATTCCACCGAACGCAGCTTCTCGTCGCGTTCGGCGAGCATCTGCTCGAGGCGACGCAACCGCTCGTCACGGCCGGCCAGCGCGGCCTGGGTGGTGCGCCGCTCCGCCTCGCTCGTCGTCAGCGCCGCTTCGAGCTCGCGCAGTCGGTCGTCCCGTTCGGCCGTCGCGGCCTCGAGCTCCGCCCGGGCCGCGGCCTCGGCCGCACGCACGGTGTCGAGCTCGGCGCGGGCGTCGGCCTCGGTCGCACGAACGGTGGCGAGTTCCGTCCGGGCCTCGTCGAGCTGGGCGTTGAGCTGCACGCCGAGGTACTCCCCCGACTCGGCCCGGCGGAGCAACAGGGTGCGCTCCTCCTCGGCCCGCTCGGCCTGCTCGCGCACCGAGGCGAGCTCGGCCGCGACCGTGGCATGCTCGTCCGCCGTCGCCGCGACGTCGGTGCGGAGCTTGCGCACCAGCGCACCACGGCGGCGGTACTCCTGCGCGACCTGCTCGAGGCCGGCGAGGTGCGAGGCACGCTCCTGCTCGAGCTCGACCACGCGGGCCCGGGCCACCTGCAGCTCGTCCTCGATCGCCACCGCTCGGCCCACACCGGCGACGACCTCGTCGTCGGCCTCGGGTCCGGCCAGTTCGGTCTCCGCGGTCTGGTCGCCGTCGGTCGGCGCCGCCTCGGCACCGGCCGGTTCGATCGGTTCGTCGGCAGGCTCGTCGCCTTCGCCCTCGACCTGGCCCTGGCCCTCGATCTGGTCGGGGTCGTGCCACCCCTCGGTGAATCCCGCCGGCAGCGGGTCGCCGGTCTCGGTGGTGTCGCCCATCTCGGTGGTGTCGCCCATCTCGCTGCTGGCGGTCGTCTCGTCGGTCGTTTCATCTGGCGTCTCGACGTGGTCGCTCGACTCGGTCGCCAGGCCGTCGGAGTCCTCGGGCGAGACCCACACGTCGCTCGTCGGCACCCGTCGCAGGAAGGCCGCCGGCCGAGCGGAACCCGATGCGTCGGCTGCCCCGTCCGTGGCCTCGCCCCCTGCCTCGGCAGCGTCGGCTGGTTCGACTGCGTCGACTGCCTCGTCCGAGGACTCCTCAGCCCCGGCCGCGCCAGCCGCGCTGGCATCGTCGTTCGGGTCGGCATCGGCGACCTCGGGTGACGGGGCGGCATCGACGGTCGACGCAACGGCCACACCTGCCACACCTGCCACAGCTGCAGCGGGTGCGGCCACGGCCCGCGCGACCTGGCTCGGTCGCCGGCGGGAGAACCATCGGGACAGCACGAAGAAGATCACCACCAGCAGAACCAGCAGCAACAGGGTGACGACGACGGTGTTCGCAGCGAACATGGTGGACTCCCGCTCGGAAGCGCCCGAACCCGCATCGGGCGCAGGCGGGAACCTAGTGGCTCGGGGCCACCATCGTGAACGGCGTCCGTGAACGCTGCGCGAACAGCGAGGCCGGCGCGTACTCACATGTCGGGGGTCACCATCCAGGTGCCGTTCGACCGCAACAGGTCGTTGAGATCGCCCGGGCCCTTCTTCTGTGACGCCGCGGCGAGTTGTGCCCCGACGGCGGTGCCGTAGTCGGCCCGCTCGACCGACCGGAACACACCGAACGGTGTGGGCGAATGGTCGTCGTGACTGAGTCGGGCCAACGCAAACGCGAGGCTCGGATCGTCCCGATGAGCGTCGTGCACCAGGATCGCGTCCTCGCCCACGTCGGCCACGTCGACGAGCCGCAGCTGGCCGTCGCTGCCCATGACCACGCCACGCTCACGGTCGGGACCGAACCGGATCGGTTCACCGTGCTTGAGGTCGATCATCATCTGCGGTCGATGCTCGCGACCGGTGATCTCGTCGTAGGCACCGTCGTTGAAGACGTTGCAGTTCTGGTAGATCTCGACGAACGACGCACCACGGTGGTCGTGCGCCGCACGGAAGGTCTCGATCATGTGCTTGCGGTCGAGATCGTGGGTACGAGCGACGAAGCTCGCCTCGGCGCCGAGCGCCACCGCGAGCGGGTTGAACGGCGGGTCGATGCTGCCGAACGGCGAGCTCTTGGTGACCTTGCCCACCTCCGACGTCGGCGAGTACTGGCCTTTGGTGAGTCCGTAGATGCGGTTGTTGAACAGCAGGATCGTCATGTTCACGTTGCGGCGCAGCGCGTGGATGAAATGGTTGCCGCCGATCGACAGCGCATCGCCGTCACCGGTGATCACCCACACGTCGAGGTCGGGCCGGGCCACCGCCACCCCGGTCGCGACCGCCGGCGCACGCCCGTGGATGCTGTGGATGCCGTAGGTGTTCATGTAGTACGGGAACCGGCTGGAACAGCCGATGCCACTGACGAACACCGTGTTCTCGGGCGCCACGCCCAGGTCGGGCATGAGTGTCTGGACGGCGAGCAGGATGCCGTAGTCACCACAGCCGGGGCACCACCGCACCTCCTGGTCGCTGGTCCAGTCCTTCTTCGTGGTGAGGCGAACGGATGTGTCGGTCACGACTGCTCCTCCAACTCTGACAGCTCGCTGCGTGCGGCCTCGATGGCGTCTTCGATCTCCAGGGCCGTGAACGGCAGGCCCTGCACCTTGCTGACCGACTTCGCGTCGACCAGGTACTCGGCCCGCACGATGCGGCAGAGCTGGCCCATGTTGAGCTCGGGCACGATCACCCGACGGAACCGCCGGAGGATGTCGCCGAGGTCGCGCGGCAGCGGGTTGAGGTGCATCAGGTGCACCCATGCCACCTTGTCGCCTCGTCGTCGGGTTCGTTGGACGGCGGCGTCGATCGCTGCCCAGGTGGAACCCCAACCGAGGATGCAGACGTCGGCGTCGGCGTCACCGTGCACCTCGAGCGGCGGCAGGTCGTTCGCGATGCCGGCCACCTTGGCGGCACGCAGGTGCACCATCGTCTCGTGGTTGGCAGGCGAGTAGTTGATGTTGCCCGACCCGTCCTCCTTCTCGATGCCGCCGACACGGTGCATGAGACCGGGGGTGCCGGGGATCGCCCACGGACGGGCGAGCGTCTCGGGATCACGCAGGTACGGCCAGAACTCCGGCGTGCCGTCGGGTGCCTCGTGGTTGTACTCGGTGGTGAAGGGCACCGAGATGTCGGGCAGCAGGCTCGGGTCGGGCAGCTTCCACGGCTCGGTGCCGTTGGCGAGGAAGCCGTCGCTCAGCAGGATCACCGGCGTGCGGTACTTGAGCGCGATGCGGGCCGCCTCGATCGCCGCGAAGAAGCAGTGCGACGGGCTGTACGAGGCGACGATCGGCAACGGCGCCTCACCGTGACGGCCGAACATGGCGATGTTGAGGTCGGCCGCTTCGGTCTTGGTGGGAAGACCCGTCGACGGGCCGCCGCGTTGGATGTCGATCAGCAGGAACGGCAGTTCGAGCGACACCGCCAAGGAGGTCGCCTCGCTCTTGAGCGCGACGCCGGGACCCGACGTGGTCGTGATGCCCAGGTGTCCGGCGAACGACGCGCCGATCGCGAGCGCTGCCGCGGCGATCTCGTCCTCGGCCTGCACGGTGCGCACCCCGAAGTTCTTGTGCTTCGACAGCTCGTGCAGGATGTCGCTCGCCGGCGTGATCGGGTACGAACCGAGCGTGAGCGGCAGTTTGGCCAACTGCGCCGCGGCCACCAGACCCCAGGCGAGCGCCGTGTTGCCGTTGATGTTCGTGTACTCACCCGGCGGCAGATGGGCCGGCTTCACCATGAAGCGATGCCCGAACTCCTCGGTGGTCTCGCCGTAGTGGTAGCCCGCGAGGTACGCGGCACGGTTCGACTGACGCACCAGATCGTTCTTGCCGTACTTGTCGTCGATCCACGCGAGCGTCGGCTCGGTGGGCCTCGAGTACATGAAGCTCACGAGGCCGAGCGCGAAGAAGTTCTTCGACCGGTCGGCGTCGCGGGGCTTCACGCCGAGCGGTGCGGCGGCCTCCTTGGTGAGCGCCGTCATCGGCACCTTGATCACGCGGTAGCCGTTGAGCGAACCGTCGTCGAGCGGGTTGCTCGCGAAGTCGGCCTTCTCCAGGTTGCGTTCGTCGAAGGTGTCGACGTTGAGGATGAGCGTGCCGCCCTGCACGAGCCGGCCGAGGTCGGCCTTGAGCGCGGCGGGATTCATCGCCACCAGCACGCCCGGCGCATCTCCCGGGGTGGTGATGTCGTGGTCGCTGATGTGCACCTGGAAGCTGGAGACACCGTTGACGGTGCCGGCGGGCGCTCGGATCTCCGCCGGATAGTCGGGGAACGTGGACAGGTCGTTGCCGAACAGGGCACTGGCCGAGGTGAATCGGTCGCCCGTCAGCTGCATCCCATCGCCCGAGTCCCCGGCGAAACGGATGACGATGTGGTCGATCTGTTCCGGGTCTCCCGGCCGATCTGCCACTGCCCGCATTGCGATGTCGGTCATGTTCTCGCTCCCCCTCCGAAGCCGAACTGACGTCATGTTTGTCCTGCACGTCCCGTGAGCCGTACAGGGCCACTTCTGTGACGACGGCCCTGCGTCGTTGCGAGACCGTGCTCGGAACGTACCACCGCGTCCGACGCCCTCCGTGCCAAGCAAGGTCCCGATCAGGCGGGACTTCCGGCCCTGTTCGCGCGGCTGACCGAACGCGTAACGCCGACTGTCCACGGTGGACGATCGCCGATCCGTTGCGACCGATGCGTCCCCTGTCAGACTCCGGTCGTGCGACCCCGTTCTGCTGTCCTGCTCGTCTGTGCCGCGCTCGCCGCGGCCTCGTGTTCCGCGGACCTGGGGGCGTCGACCGCGACCTCTGCGCCGCCGGCGGTGCAGGCGTCCGATCCTGCGGCGGCGCCGACGACCGCTGAAGGGGTCGATGCGGACGTCGATCGGTCGGCAGCGACGTGGACGCTGCGTCCCGGCGTCGAACAACTGGCGATCCTCGACGCCAAGCCTGGCACGGAACTCACCGTGTCGACCACCGACGACGAACCGCTCGCGACCGGCGTGGTGGACGACGAGGGTTCGCTGTTGTTCCGCTCGCTGCCCGCCGGAACGGACGTGCGCGTGACGTCCGATGCCGAGGTGTCGGCCGACGTCACCGTGCTCGCCGTCGACGACGTGCCCGACGGCGACTTCTACACCGATCAGTCGAAGCTGCCCGCGGGCGGGTTCGGGTACGTCACGGTTCGCGACGGCACCACGTTGAGCGCCAACGTCGTGCTCCCCGGACCGGCCGACAAGGGCCCCTACCCCACCGTCGTCGAGTACAGCGGCTACGCCCCGAGCGATCCGTCGGACACCACCTTCGCCGAGCTCTACAACGCGCTCGGCTTCGCGTACGTGGGTGTGAACATGCGCGGCACCGGCTGCAGCGGCGGGTCGTACCGGTTCTTCGAGCTCGCCCAGAGCATCGACGGCTACGACGTGATCGAGGCGATCGCCGCGCAACCGTGGGTGCTCGACAACGAGGTCGGCATGGTCGGCATCAGCTACCCCGGCATCAGCCAGCTGTTCGTGGCTGCGACGCAGCCCCCGAGCCTCAACAGCATCACACCCCTGTCGGTGCTCGCCGACAGCTACCGCAGCACCCTCTATCCGGGCGGCATCCTCAACACCGGCTTCGCCGTCGAGTGGACCCAGGAGCGGGTCGACCAGTCGAAGCCGTACGGCCAGGGCTGGGAACTGGCGAGGGTCGACGACGGTGATGACGAGTGCGAGCAGAACCAGGTGCTGCGCGGCCAGAACCCCGACCTCGTCGCCGAGATCGACGAGCACCCGTACTACGCCAACCCGCTCGGCGACTCTCTCGCCCCGATCACGTTCGTCGACCGGATCGAGGTGCCCGTGTTCCTCGCCGGGGCGTGGCAGGACGAACAGACGGGCGGCCAGTTCCCCACGATGCTCGATCGATTCACCGGAACCGACCACCTGTACGTGACGCTCACCAATGGGCTCCACACCGACTCGCTCAGCCCGCCGGTGTTCGCTCGCTACGCCGAATTCCTGCAGCTGTACGTGGGCAAGACCGTGCCCGACCCCGCGCCGGCGGAGGCCGTCGCGCCGGTGCTCGGCGGCGCCATCTACGGGGTCGACTCGTTCCGTCCGATGGAGGACCGCTTCACCGGGATGTCGTACGACGAGGCCCTCGCCGCGTTCGAGTCGGAGCCGTCGGTCCGCGTGCTCGTCGACCACGGCGCCGCGGCGGGGTTCACCCCCGGCACACCGGAACCCGCGGCCGTGCTGGAGTTCTCGAGCTGGCCGATCCCCGAGGCCGCCGCCACCCGCTGGATGCTCGACGACGGCGGTGCGCTCGTCGACGACGGAGCGACGACGAGTGGCGACAGCAGCTACACCGGCGATCCGGACGCCCTCCCGGCCACCTTCTACGACGACGACGGCCCGGGCATCTGGGAAGCAGGTGTCCTGTGGGACTGGCGTGCGATGCCCGAGGGCACCGGGCTCGGCTTCGTCACCGCGCCGTTGGACGACGACCTCTATGTCGCCGGTTCGGGCTCGGTCGACCTCTGGGTCGCGACCGATGCCGACGACGCCGATCTCGAGGTGGCGATCACCGAGGTCCGTCCCGACGGCACCGAGGTCTACGTCCAGAGCGGCTGGCTCCGGCTCAGCCAGCGGGCCCTCGCCGACGATGCCACGGAACTGTGGCCGCGCCACACGAACGCCGAGGCGGATGCAGCACCGGTGGACGGTGAGGTGGTCGCGGCGCGCGTGGAGATCCTCCCGTTCGCCCATGCCTTCCGCGCCGGCAGCCGAGTGCGCCTCACCGTCGACGCGCCGGGCAACAACCGTGCCGAGTGGGAGTTCCGCACGATCGAGGACGGCGACACCGAGGTGACGGTCCTGCACGACGCCGAGCACCCGTCGTCGATCGTGCTGTCGACGATCCCGGCCGAGGCACGCTCCGCGCCACTGCCGCCGGCACCCCCCGCCTGCGGTTCGCTGCGCGGCCAGCCGTGTCGCGAGTACGTCCGCGCCTCGAACGGCGGCTGACCGGCGGCTGACCGGCGCTCGCCGGGAACCGGAACGCCGGTCACGGCGACCTGAGGTCCAACTGCTCGCACGGGGGCGCGAACGACGCGCCCCCGCCCGACCTCGGAGGACCCATCGATGACTGCGCTCACCTACGCGAACGGCGACGGCGGCTCGGGCACCACGATCGACACCGATCTCGCCGCAGCCGAGGGCAGCCGTCGATGGCGATCGGTGTGGCGCATCCACTTCTACTCGGGCATGTTCGCGATGCCGTTCATCCTGTTCATGGCGCTGACCGGGCTGGTGATCCTCTACACCCAGCCGATCGAGGATCTCACCCAGGGCGACGTCCGCAAGGTCGACGTCGGCGACTCGATGATCAGCTACGACGACCAGATGGCCGCGGTCGAGGCCGCCTACCCCGACGGCACGGTGTACGACCTCACGCCGGGTGCCGACGATCGGGCCACCCGGTTCTTCGTCGACGACGGCAGCGTCAGCGGCCAGCACGTCTTCGTCGATCCCTACACCGGCGAGGTGGTCGGCGACATCAAGCCGGGCAGCGGCATCATCGGCCTGTCGAACCGTCTGCACGGATTCCTCAACAACGACACGGCGACGATCGACCTCCCGGCGGTGTCGTCGATCCTCGACGACGGCCCCGTGATGCGCCCCTACGTGATCGGCGACCTGATCCTCGAGATCCTCGGTGTCTGGACGCTCGTCCTCGTGTTCTCCGGCCTGTACCTGTGGTTCCCCCGCCGCTCGCGCAACAGCGACGGATCGAAGGGCGAGCGGCGCACGTGGTTCATCCGCAAGGGTGCGACCGGCCGCGCCAGGTGGCGTGATCTCCACGGCTTCGGTGGCGTCGTGATGCTGGCGGTGATGCTGCTCACGATCGTGTCGGGCATGGGCTGGTCGACGTACTGGGCCGAGCAGTTCAACATCCTCGCCGAGGAGGTCACGCCGGGTGAGCCGGTCGAACCGCCGCTCAGCGCGCTCGGCGTGCGCGGCGACCTCGATCGGTTCGGCAACCAGATCCCGTGGGCAACGGGCGACTTCCCGATCCCGGCGAGCTACGCACCGCCGACCGACGGCACCGTCGCGTCGCCGCTGTCGCTCGACGACGTCGTCGCCATCGCCGACGCAGAAGGCATGAAGCCGGGCTACACCATCTCGTTCCCGGCCAACGATGTCGACGAGGCGGGCAACCCGCTCTACGGATCGTTCACCCTCTACAACTCCTGGCCGCGCAAGACCGGCGAGGCGCGCGACCTGTTCATCGACCAGTTCAGCGGTGAGACCCTCGCCGAACAGACGGTGTACGGCGGCGGCGCGATCTACCGCGGGATGGACACGCTCGTCAGCACACACATGGGCACCCAACTCGGCATCGTGTCGCGCATCTTCATGACGCTGCTGTGCGTGCTGTCGATCTGGGCGGTCATCAGCGGCTTCGTCATGTTCTGGAAGCGGCGCCGGCCCGGCACCACGGGCCTGCCACGCCGACCCGTCGACGTGCACCTGTCGAAGCGCCTGGGCGTGATCGCCCTCGCGACGGCGATCGTGTTCCCGCAGTGGGGTGTGACGGCGCTGATCGTGCTCGCCATCGACCGGTTCGTGATCAGGAAGATCCGGCCGCTGCGCGCTGCGTTCGGTCAGCCGGCCGCCTGACATCACCCGGAACGTGCTGGCTCGCGACGCCCGCGAGGAGCGTGCTCACCGCCGTTCACCGGGTGGTATGTCGTGCGATGGACCCGCACGAGGAACGTCAGCGAAAGCGGTCGAACCTGTTCAGCACCGGCGATGTCCGGCTCGGCTGATGACGCCCACGCCACGAGGCGAAGGTGATCGCGATACCCAGGGCGACGAACATGGCCGCAAGGACGGAGAACATGCGCGACCCGCCGGTGGCGGGGAGGACACCACCCACACCTGCGGCTGGCGCACCAGCGCCGGGCGACGCCTGCACGGACGCGACACACTGGCCGTTCACCAGCGTCAAGCCCGCAGGCATCGAGGTCTGGGTTCCAGGCACATTCGGGCACAGGTCGATCGCTGAGCCGGCGCCAGCGACCGTGGTGGTCGTGGTCGTCACGGCACCGAGCGAACCGGTCGGCGGCGCCGTGGTCACGGTGGTGGACGGCACCGTTGTCGTCGGCGACGCGGGAATCGTCGTCTGAGCGGGTGATGGCACAGCACACACCGTCGTCGGGCGCGCGACGATGCCCTCATCGGTCTCGACTGCGCCACCGCTCCACACGTTCGAGACCGTCAGCGTTGCGAAGGGGCCCGAATGCACACTCGTCCCGGATGCGCTCTGGCCCGGGTTCAACGTCGTCGGGCTCAGGCCGGTCGACGCCGACACCGTGACGGTCTGGCCACTGGCCCAGTCTTCGGCAGGTACCACGACCGTCCAGGTCACCGAATAGGTGCCGTCGGCAGCCACACAGGTGACGGCACCCGTCACATCGACGTGGTGGGCGAAGGCAGTCCCTGGAAGCGCGAGCACGGCGATCGCTGCGGCTGGGGCGGCAAGGAGGGAGAGGAGGCTTCGGCGCATGGAGGTCAAAGGATAGTCAACAATGCCACCGACCGTGCGGAGGCTCACCTCCTTCCGACGGTGTCACCGGGCTGTCGTTGCATCGTCTGTCGGACCCCGTTGAGTCGCCGCACCCCGGAGCCGAGCCCGCGACCAGCGCTGCGACGTCGGATCGTGACAGCAGCGCAGCCAAGCGCGCCGTGTGCTGGAATGGCCGTGCGATGGATGGACTGGCGGGCACGAAGGCATACCTCGGCCTGGTGCCGACCGACGATCCGCTGCGGTGGGAGCTGCCTCTCGCACCGCACGTGATGACCGCCGGCGGCTTCCTGTACGGCGGCGCCGGGTTGGCCGCGGCGATCGCAGCGATGGAGCTGAGCACCGGACGACCCGTCGTGTGGGCCACCGCCCAGTACGTCGCCCACGCCCGGATGCCGGGCACGCTCGCACTCGACGTCACCGTGTCGGCCCACGGTCGCAACACCACCCAGGCCCGCTGCATCGTCACCGTCGACGGTGAGGAGATCCTCGTGGCCCTCGCCACGCTCGGCCGCAAGCCGTTGCCCGTGGCCGGCACGTGGGCGAAGCGGCCCGACGTCACCTCGTGGCAGGAGACCCGCCAACAGCTGCCGGCCGTGGTGCTCGGCACCGTGCACGAGGCCCTCGACATGCGGATCGTTCACGGGGTGTCGCGGCGGCAGCTCATCAAGGGGCGCACACACCGCGATCCGTCGGGTCGGGCGGCGTTCTGGCTGCGGATCCCCGGTGGCCGCAAGGTGCCCGATGCCGCCGATCTCGCCATGGTGGGCGATGTGGTACCGAGCGGCTTCGCCAACGTGAGCGGCGTGCCGATCACCGGCAACAGCCTCGACAACACGATCCGTACCGCGGAACTCGTCGAGACCGAGTGGGTGCTGGCGGACGTACAGGTGCACGCGATCCAGGACGGCTTCGGCTACGGCCGGGCGCACCTGTGGGCCGAGGACGGGACCCTGCTCGGCACGGCCAGCCAGTCGTCGGTGATCCGCTCCCCGCCGAGCTGACGAGCCGGCGGTCGTGCAGTGGCGCAGCCAAGTCGTCGGTGATCCGTACTGACCGAGCTGACGCGGATGCGAGTCGCTTCGACGCCATGACCCGGCGCAACAAGTAGGTTCGCCCCGTGGTCGACCTCGAGCCCTACGTGCCGAGACTGGGCCGCTCGTCGACGCACCGATTCACCTCGGTGCCGGCGGCGCTCGTGTTCGCCGACGTCTCGGGCTACACGCGGCTGACCGAACGCCTGTCGGTGTTCGGGCGGGTCGGTGCCGAGATCATCGCCGGGGTGGTGGACGAGTGCTTCACGCGACTGATCCACGAGGTCCACGCAGTCGGCGGCGAGGTGCTGCGATTCGGAGGCGACGCCCTCTTCATCGCCGTCACGGGTCACGATCGGGTACGTCGGGCCGCTCTTGCCGCGATCAGGATGCAGCGTGCGATTCGCACCCTGGAGTCGATCGAGGTTCCTGGCGGTCGGGTCCGGCTGAAGATGTCGGTAGGTCTCGAAGCGGGCGACTTGTGGATTCGTCGGTGCGAGGGGAGCTGGACGGAGATCGTGCCCGTCGGGCCGACCGTCGCGCGCACACTTCACGCCGAGGCGGCCGCCGAGGCCGGTGAGGTGAAGGTCGGGCCGAGCGCGATGACCGAACTCGTCGGACTCGTGGATCACCGCTGTCGGCTCCTGCCCGCAGCGGTGACCAGGGCGGTCCGGACCGAGCTGGTCGAGCGACCATCGGGCGAGGATGGAACCGACGTGCTCCAGATGGTGCCGCCCGCGCTTCGCTCGGTGCTCGTCGACGGCGCGGTTCCGGAACACCGGGCGATCTCCGTCGCGTTCGTCGCGATTCCAGGATGTCACGGCGACGCTCCTGGTGATCGTCGACGAGTCGGAGCGCTTCTCGATCGGTCCTTCGCCGCCATCGACGACGCCGCTACCCGCTTCGGCGTCGTGCCGATCGGCACCGACGTGTCCAGCGACGGCATCAAGTTCATCCTGGCGACGGGGGTGCCGACGGCCACCGAGGACGACGAGGAGCGGCTTGCGCTGGCAGCACGCTCCATCGTCGACCGTGTGCCGTCGTCGTCGGTCGGGCTGCACTCCGGCGTCGTGTTCTGCGGTGATGTCGGCCATCCGCAACGACGGACCTTCACCACGATGGGCGATGCGGTGAACTTGTCAGCTCGCCTGATGGGTCGCGCCCGCCCCGGGACGGTGGTGGCATCGGCGGCCATCGTCGACGTCCTCGAAGGACACTTCGACCTGAACTGGCTGAGTCCGTTCGCCGTCAAGGGAAAGCGGGCGCTGCAGCACGCAGCAGAGCTCGGAGCACCCGTTCCATCGACATCCGGTCCGGCGTCACGCACACCGTTTCGCGGCCGCGGGAACGAAGTGCGCGAGCTCCGAGCGATGTGGGACCGCCGAGGTCTCGTGGAGGTGGTCGGGCCAGCCGGTATCGGAGCGAGCCGGGTGGTCGCCGAGGCGCTCGCCGATCGAGATCTCCCGATCGTCGTGTTCGCCGAGGTCGCGGATCGGGGTACACCGTTCTCGACGATGCGTCGAATCGTCGAGCGGCTCGGCGGCCTGTGGCCGGCTGCGAGCTCCGGCGACCCGATCGGGCTCGCGACCACGGTCGCTTCCGAAGTCGGCCGAGCGTCGCTCGCAGCCGGCACCTTGGTCGTCGAACGTTCCCACCACGCCGACGAAGCATCGCTCGCCGCACTCCGGGCATTGACCGTCGTGCTTGCCGACTCCGGAGGGCGAGCGATCGTCGTCGGTCGGCACCGGGTGACCGGCGCCGAGTGCCTCCGTCTCGGGCCGCTCGACGACACCGACGTCCGAGCCATCGCGATCGATGCATCGCAGCGTCCGCTGTCGGATGCCGAGTTGGAACGCATCGTGACGCGAGCGTCCGGAAACCCGCGATTCGCCGAACAGGTTGCACGGCTGGCGTCGGTGACCGACGATCTCCCGGTCTCGTTGGAGGCGCTGGCCACCGCCCGCCTCGATCGGCTGCCGCGCCGCACACGAGACCTGATCCGACAGATCGCCGTGGTCGGGCCGGATGCGAATCTCGACGAGGTGGCATCGATCCTGGGGCGGTCGATCGTCGAACTCGATCTCGCGATCGCCACGGCGAGCGAGTTGGTGAAGGTCGAGCAGCATCGAATTCGCTTCCTCGACGACGCGGTGGCCGACGCCGCAGCGGCCGGCCTGCCGGTGGGCCGACGTCGATCGCTGCACGCTGCGGTCGCATCACGCATCGCAGGCCGCAACGACGTTCCCGTGGCGCAGCTGGCGCACCACTGCCACGAAGCAGGAGACGACGCAGGAACCTATCGATGGGCAGCACGAGCGTCTCGGGAAGCGATGGCGGGCGGGGCGTCCGCGTCCGCCGTGGTGCAGGCCCGTCGAGCTCTCGATGCGGGCGTTCGTCTCGGCCGACCTCGTCACGAGCTCCTGCCCTTGATGGCGTTCGCCGCAGAAGCAGCGATCGCTGCCGGGCAGGGCGGTCTCGCCGACCGCCTGTTCGCGCAGGCGATCGGTGCCACGGACCGGTCGGCTGATCGTGTCGACCTGCTCGTTCGACGTGCGCGGTTGGCTCGGCGGGAGATGCGACCGAGCGCAGCGTCCGCCTTGCTCGCCCGAGCTCGCCGGGAGGCTTCCGGCAAAGGCGCACTCTCGGTCGAGGTCGAGTCGTGCTTCCTCGCGCTGCGCGCCGGTCGCGACGAAGAAGCGCTTCGGCGAGCGAGCGAGGCAGCGGTGTCGGCTCGCCGACGGAGGTGGTTCGATCTCGAGGTGTGGGCATTGTTCATCGTCGAGGAGCTGCGGTCGAGCGGCGCCATCGACAGCTGGGAACCATCGGCCGCGGCATTGCTGCGAGCGGCCGATCGTTCAGGAGACGCGACGTTGGTCGCTCGCGCCTGTACGAACGTTGCGCTGAGCTACGACAACCGGGGCATCTGGGATCGAGCAGACGAGCTGTACGCCCAGGCGGCCGCCGAGTTCTCCAGAGGTGGCGAGGTACTGCTCCGCGAGGTGGCGAAACGCAACCGGGCTTCGATCCAGCTCGAGCTCGGCGACGTCGACGCGGTCGCGCACGCACTTCGCGACTCGCTTCGCGTCTTCGCTGCTGCCGGAGCGGACGAGGACGTCGATGTGACGGCGGTGATGCTCGGCCGGGCCGACGCCAGACGTGGCGGTGACGCACCCAGCATCGCCGGCCGCTTGAGGACTCGGATCGAACGACTCGCCTCCGGCGGTTCGACGGATGTCGCCGACTTCCAGACGCTGGCGCTCGCAGAGGTGCAGCTCCTC
Organism: Actinomycetota bacterium; assembly: GCA_963169665.1. Lineage (GTDB taxonomy): Bacteria > Actinomycetota > Acidimicrobiia > Acidimicrobiales > Ilumatobacteraceae > VFMC01. The sequence goes on from CAUJET010000096.1 coordinate 15,021, forward strand.
GCCGGCGACATCACCTCTGCGCTGGCCAGTCTCGAGGGTCTGCTCGAACGGGCGAGCGGCTACGGCGATGGGCATCTCCTGCCGATCAGCTCGCATCGGCTGCTCGCCATGGCCCGGTGGGCTGCCGGACGCCCGGATCTCGGGCGTTCGCACCTCGCCACGGCTCGCCGGCTGTCATCCGGCCACGACATGCCGTCCGAGGAGTTGTTGATCCTGTGGGCTCGGGCGCAGATCGACGGGCCGCTGTCGCCGGACGACGCGAAGCGGGCCGAGGTGTTGTCCCTCGAGCTCCGCGCCGTCTCGGCGATGCGGATCTCCGTCGTCGATCAGCGGCTCGCTCGGGTGCCGCCAGGTCCGACGGAGTCCGTCAGGTAGTCACAGTCGACGAGTGTTGCGATGCACGGGACCGCAGTGCGGGTCGACTGCGTCGCCGGATTCGTGGCGGTGATCGAGTACTGCCCCTCGCCGCCTCCGATGAACGAGGTCGAGCCCCACACGAGCGACCAGCGCGGGCCGAGGCACGAAGCTGTCAGATCGACCGTCGCTGTGGTCTGGCTGAGACCGAGCGCGGTGACCGTTCCAGCAGTGACGAGCTGGGTGGAGACCGCCTGCGGGTCCAGCACTCGACGAACCGGGAGCCAGGTCCGCTGGAAGTCGGCCGTGTAGTTGAACCGGCCGACGTACTCGAACGTGTCGGTGCGAACCACCTGCTGGGCCGGCATCGCAGCGTAGGGACCGGCGCGAAGCGCTGGTGACACGCCGATGCCATCGTTGAAGCCCCAGAGGGCCACAGGAGGCAGGGCGATGCCCTCGGAGCACACCGAGCGTGCGCCGGACACCGAGAACAGCACCGACGCCGCCGTGAGCCGGCCACTGCTGTCGCGCACCTGACTGAACGGGCGCTGCTGGATGTTCGCGCCGGCGATGCGCATGTTCGCGGAGCGGATGGGGGTTCCTGAGGCGCACGCAGGCGTGGACGGCCCCGCCGTCGCCGACGACGTCGAGGGCGCCAGATCGGGGCTGCTGGCGGAGCTGACCGACCACGTCACGCTCTCCGTGGCGAGGGCCTTCACCGCGACCGACCGAACGGTCGTCCCGGGGCGGAACTGGTCGGGCTGGGCGGCATCGACCGAGGCGACACCCGGCCGAACGATCGCATTCTCCGGCCCGACCGGCGCGATGACGCTCGAAGCGATGGTGTTGGTGTATCCGAACCAGTAGGTGGCGGTACCACCGCTCCGGACCGCGCACGTCGCCGACGGCAGCACGGCTGAGGTGCTTGCCGTCGAGCTCTGGTCGATGTTTGCGACGGGTGGTCCGAACGGGGAATCGGCTGCACCGACGACGGCGGCTTGGGTCAACAGGATCAGGCTGGTCGCGGTGACCGCGGCGGTGATCGCGCCGACACGGCGAACCGAACGTCGGGAATCTGAGATGGTCGACATGGGAGTTCCTTTCGTGACCTGAGGGTCAGCTCTGCACGATGCCCGCTGCACCGCCGATGCGCTGTCGGCTGGATGACAGCTGGACGAAACGTCACTGAGGTCTTCCGTCCCGGGAACGCTCCGGCACCCTAGGCCGCCGACGCAACCGGCGCCAGGAAAAGACAAAGCCCCAAGCCGATCGGCTTGGGGCGAAGGAGTGGGCGTGACGGGACTCGAACCCGGGACCTCCACCGTGTCATGGTGGCGCTCTAACCAACTGAGCTACACGCCCGTGCAGCGACTCGCAAGGTTAGCAGCGGACCTGCCCGGCCGGGCCAACCTTGTCGACGAAACGTGCGGACGAGTGGAACGGGCTGGTCAGCGGAGGCGCAGCGACACCTCGTTGGCCAGGAGGCGGCCGCGACGGGTGAGCGTCGCACGGCCGTCGGCCACCACCACGATGTCGTCGAGACCATCGAGGTCGAGCGCCTCGGCCGGGATGCCCTCACGCATGCGCAGGGCCAACTGCAGGCCTTCGACACGTCTGGTCTCCTCGTCGAGGGTCTCGCCCGACGCCTCGGTCGACTCGCCGGCCCCCACCGCAGCGATGTATCGCTCGGGAGTGCGGAGATTCCACCAACGCCGGCCGGCCCGATGCGAGTGCGCGGCGGAACCGAAGCCCAGGTAGTCGCGCTGGAGCCAGTAGAGGCGGTTGTGTCGCGACTCGTGGCCGAGGCGCGCCCAGTTGCTCACCTCGTAGTTCTCGAGACCGGCCGCTGCGAAGAGATCGTCGACCAGTTCGTACTTGTCGGCCAGGTCGTCGTCGTCGGGGTGGCGTTCGGGCTGCGCTGCGAGCGGGGTGCCGGCCTCGACGGTGAGGGCGTAGGCGGACACGTGCGGCGGTTCGAGCTCGAGCGCGCGCCGCACGGTGTGCTCCCACCGCTGGAGCGTCTCGCCCGCACCGCCGTAGATCAGGTCCATGTTCCAGGTGGGCACGCCTGCCGCCTTCACCAGTTCCACGGCACGCACGACGTTGTCGGGCTGGTGCCACCGGCCGAGCGACACCAGCACCTCGGGCACCATCGATTGCACGCCGATGCTCACCCGGTTGACCCCGGCGGTGAGGTAGGCGTCGAGCAGCTCGGCGGTGACGTCGTCGGGATTGCACTCGACCGTGACCTCGGCACCGACGCCCCACGGTCCCTCGACCCGCGGGATCGCGGCGATCACCGAGGCGAGGCCGACGGGGTCGACCATCGTGGGCGTGCCGCCGCCGACGAACACGGTGGTGGCCGGCCGCTGGACGGTGCGCTCGATGTCGGCACGGAGCGCGGCGAGATAGTCGTCCTGCAGGTGGTTCCGGTCGGTCCACGTGGCGAACGCGCAGTAGTCGCACCGCTTGGCACAGAACGGGATGTGCACGTAGACGCCGAAGGCGTCGGGATCCTGGTCGCTCACCGAGGCGTCACGCTACGGGACGCCGAGCTGGATCAGGGGTGGAACAGCAGGTCGAGCGCGTCGAGACGCTCGCCGCACTGGTCGACCGGCACGTCGAGCATCGCGGCGATGGCCCGGGTGTCGTCGCCGCGCACGGTGATGACCTTGCCGTTGAAGTCCTGGCGCTGCACCTGGATCATCTTGAGGAAGCGGATGAGCATCTCGAACGGCTGGCCGCTGAGCTGGCCGAGCTTCACGAGGTCGATCGCGATCTTGCGTGACGCGGCCGGGTCGTTCTCCGCCGGGATCGAGATGTCCTCGCGAGGCAGCAGCTGGTCGACCGGCACGTTGTAGAACTTGGCCAGGCGCTCGAGGCGGGGCACCGAGATGGCCCGCTCGCCACGTTCGTAGGCACCGAGCACGGACGCCTTGAACTCATCGCCGCTGTTGGCCTCCACCTCCTGGAGGGACAGCCGCTTCTGGCGACGGATCACGCGCAGGCGCTCACCGACCTTGCGGCTGTATGGCGACGAATGGACATCGTCGTCGTCGAAGTCTCGCATTGCGCTTACCCGCTCTCCCTGGCTTGCTCGCGTCGGTGGTGCCCGTCCGCCGTCGAACGTCATCGAACAGCGGGCATATTGCCACATCCCGCGCAGAAAAACAACGGGGAGTGTTGGTCTCAACACCAACCGCTGTCAACGAACTGTCAAGACGAGCACTCCCTCACGGTGCGCGACCACTGCGACCACGCAGGGTCCGAGCAGTGACGGGAGCGCGACGAAGCGTGACAGCGGGTGCTGACGGGCGCCTGTTCGACGTGTCGGCGTCGCCACGCGGCGTGAGGTGTGTCGGGCGAACCGCGAGCGCTCACGGGGGGCCGTCGGACGAGACCTCGGCCGTCCAGGAGGGACCGTCCGGGTCGGGCGGCCGGGTGGATCGATCAGTTGTGCGAGGTCACCAGCATCGCCGCAGCGACGATCGCCGCCGTCTCGACCCGCAGGATGTGGCGGCTCAGGCCGATCTTCGGCACCGCGAAGTCGAGTTCGTCGCGATCGAAGCCACCCTCCGGGCCGATCAGGATGCCGGTGACCACCGCATCGATCGGGTCTCGACCACCGGGCTCGGCGATCGCCATCCCGTTCTGCTCGATGATCCGATCGAACGTCGTGAACTCGATCCGCGGGAGGAACGTGCGACGGCTCTGCATCGCCGCCTCTCGGGCGATCCGGTTCAGCCGCTCACTCTGCTTCGACCGCCGCTCTGCGTCCCAACGAACCACGGAGCGTGAGGTTTCGAAGAACGAGATCCGGTTGATCCCGAGCTCGGTGAGCTTCTGCACCACCAGTTCGGGCCGGTCACCCTTGGGGATCGCGCACCCGATCGTGAGACTCGGACGCTCGGGTTCCGTGTGGATCTGGCTCGTGAGTTCCAATCCGCGACGCCGGCTCCACGTGGCCGTGGCCCATCTCCCCTGCCCGTCGCTGACCGACACGGGATCGGTCTCCTCGAGCCGGAGCGACCGATCGAGATGGTGCTCGTCCTCGAACGCGAGCTGCGGCGACGACAGCGACTCGACGAAGACGTGCGCCTCGGAGTTGCGCAACAACGGGTTCATGAGAACGCAGACTTTATGCGTGAGAACAGCCCTTGCTCGGCATGCACGTGCTCACCCCGACCCTCGGCGAACCGGCGCAGCAGATCGACCTCTGCGTCGGTGAGTTTGGTCGGCACCTCGACCTTCACCCGCACCCGCAGATCGCCGCGACCGCGGCCCTGCAAGCGGGTCACACCACGGCCGCGGATGACGAACTCCTTGCCGGGTTGGGTGCCGGCCGGGACCACGATCTCCTCGTCGCCGTCGAGGGTGGGCAGCAGGAACTTGGTGCCGAGCGAGGCCTGGGCGATCGACACCGGGAGGTCGATGTACAGGTCGTCGCCGTCGCGCACGAACCGCTCGTGGGCGGCGACGCGGATGTGCACGTACAGGTCGCCGGCCGATCCGTTGCGCGGCCCGACCGCACCCCGCCCGGTGAGCCGCAGCGTGGAGCCGGTGTCGACGCCGGCGGGGATGTCGACCTGATAGGTCTTCTCCGTCACCACACGGCCATCGCCGCTGCAGGTGTGGCACGGGCTGGCGATCACCTGGCCGACGCCGCCGCATCGCGGGCACGCGGAGGTGGTGACCATCTGGCCGAGGAGGCTCTGGCGTACGCGTTGCACCTGGCCACGACCATTGCACTCGCTGCACGTGACGGGCTTGGTGCCCTCGGCCGCGCCACTGCCGTCGCAGTCGTCGCAGCGGACGGCCGTGCGCACGGCCACCGGCATGGTGGCACCGAAGACGGCCTGCTCGAGCGAGATGTCGGCGACGACCTCGAGGTCCTGGCCACGGGGCGGTCCGGCCGGGCCGCCGCGGCCACCGAAGCCACCGCCCTGCTGGCCGAAGAAGGCGTCGAACAGGTCGCCGAGGCCTCCCCCGCCGAACATGTCGCCGAGGTTCGGACCGCCGGCGGCACCGCCGACTCCTGCCTCGCCGAAGCGGTCGTATCGGGCTCGGGCCTCCGGGTCGCTCAGCGTCTCGTACGCCTTGGCGACCTGCTTGAACTGCTCCTCGGCTGCGGCATCGCCCGGGTTGGCATCGGGATGCAGTTCGCGGGCGCGCTTGCGGTACGCCTTCTTCAGCTCGTCCGGGCTGGCGTTGCGCGCCACACCGAGCAGTTCGTAGTAGTCGGCCACGTTCAGCCCGCCCCTTCGCCGAGATGCTTGCCGAGTCGTTCGCTGACCACCTCGACCGTGGCCAGCGCCTGAGGGTAGTTCATGCGCGTCGGACCGAGGACTCCGACCGTGCCGACGTGCTCGCCGTCGACCACCACCGGGGCCACCACCACCGAGCATGCAGCGAGGGGTTCCACGCCGTGTTCCGTGCCGATCGCGACCGACAGTCCCCGACTCAGCACATCGCGCACGAGGGAGACCATCACGTACTGCTGTTCGAGGGTCTGCAACACCTGCCGAACGGTGTCGACCGCGTCGAACGCCTGGGCCACCACGGCCGTGCCACCGACGAAGACGGGCTCACGCTGGCCGGCGCCGAGCAGGGCCGACTGGGCCGCGGCGCAGATCTCGTCGACGTCGGGATCACCGCTCGACGGGATGTCGCCGTGTTCGAGCGCCCGACCGGTGAGCACCCGCTGGAGGTGGCTGCTCGCCGCCCCCACGCGCAACTCGGACATGTCGCGGGCCAGTTCGATCGTCTCGTTCTCGACCGTGCCGTTCGACAGCACGGCGACGACGACGGCGACCCGGGCCGACAGCCCCACGACCTGCACCGAACGGATGACCGAGCGCTCGTGCGCCGGACCGACCACCAGCGACGCGTGGTGGGTGAGCTGGGCGAGCAGGTTGGACGTCTGGTGCAGCATCTCCTCGAGCCTGCCGTGGGTGGCGTCGAAGAACTCGCCCACCCGCTGGCTGGTGTTGGTGTCGAGCGGGCCAGGCGCGGCCAAGGTGTCGACGAACAGTCGGTAGCCCTTGTCGGTGGGGATACGGCCGGCCGACGTGTGTGGCTGGACGAGGTATCCCTCCTGCTCCAGCACCGCCATCTCGTTGCGAACCGTGGCGGAACTGACGTTGACGCCCGATGCCTTGGCGATGTGCGTGGAACCGACGGGCTGCGCCGTGGCGATGTACTCGTGCACGATCGCCCGCAGGATGGCTGTCTTGCGTTCGTCCAGCATGTCAGTACCCTCGTCAGACCTCTGAAGCTCGTGGCGTTGGGCTCGGGCGGCAGTGGGAACAGGCTAGCGAGCAGCAGCCCCGAGCGACTTGTACCTGCGCAGCGCCTCGTCGCGTTCCACGGCGTGATCGACGATCGGTGCTGGGTAGTCGGCGGGGCGCAACAGCCCGTCCGGTGCGTGCACCGCAGCACCGCGCACGTCGCGCAGTTCGGGCACCCAACGGCGCAGGTACTCCCCGTCGGGATCGAAGCGCTCCGACTGGCTGGTCGGGTTGAAGACCCGGAAGTACGGGGCCGCGTCGGTGCCGGTGCCGGCGGCCCACTGCCAGCCGTGGTTGTTCGACGCCAGGTCGCCGTCGACGAGGTGGCGCATGAAGTGGCGGGCACCCCACTGCCACGGCAGGTGCAGGTCCTTCACGAGGAAGCTGGCGACGATCATCCGTACCCGGTTGTGCATCCAGCCGGTGGCGAGCAGCTGTCGCATGCCGGCATCGACGATCGGATACCCGGTGTGCCCCGCGGTCCAGGCGGCGAAGCGTTCCTTCGCCCGGGCGTCGGTGTCGACCACCATCGCGTCCATCTTCGGCTGCAGGTTCTGCCAGGCGGTCTCGGGCCGGCGGAACAGCACGTCTGCGTAGAAGTCGCGCCAGGCGAGCTCGCTGCGGAACACCTCGTGGGCACGTATCGGGCCGAGGTCGTCGATGAGCTGCAACGGGTGCAGGATGCCCCAGCGGAGTGCGGGCGACAGCCGGCTCGTCCCGTCGAGCGCGGGAAGGTTGCGGCGGTCGTCGTACTGGTCGAGCCCGCCGGACAGGAACTCGCCCCATCGATCGCGGGCCGACGCCTCAGCGGCTGGTGGCAGGCTGCAGTCCACGGTCGGCACGGTCGGTGGTCCGTCGCAGGCGATGTCGGGCGCGCCCACCCAGTTCACGTCGCCGACGGCCGGCGTCGCACGACGGTCGGCCCAGCGGGGCTGACCCACCGCGAGCCATGCCTTGGAGAACGGGGTGAACACCGCGTACGGCGTGCCGTCGTTCTTCACGACGGTGCCGGGGTCGACCGCGTAGGGCGAACCGACGCCCTGTAGCCGACGTTCGTCGGCTGCGAGCCGCTCGGCGACCGTGGCGTCGCGGCGACGGCCGTACGGGCCGAAGTCGCGCGACACGACGACCACGTCGGCGCCCACCTCTTCGGCGAACGATGGCACCACGTCGGCGGGATCGCCGTGGCGGTAGACGAGCGCACCGCCGATTCGGTCGTCGAGGGCCTGCAGGGCGGCGGCCATGTAGGCCAGGCGCGGGGCGCCCGACGACGAGAAAGCCGGGTCGACCACGAACAACGGGACGACGTCGCCATGGGCGTGCGCTGCGGCGAGCGCGGGAAGGTCGTCGAGGCGCAGGTCGCGACGGAACCACAGGATCGAACGGGCTCGGGTCATGAGGGACGAGTGTCCACCGCGGCCACGGTGAGGGTCGCATCCTGCCGGCCGAAACGTGTCACGTTCCGGCGGTGCACGGCCGCACCGATCGCGGCGCACACGAGCGCCGACACGCTGCCGTAGGCGAGGCTCCACTCGGCGCTCACGTTGTCGGCGACCCAGCCCGTGATCGGCGAGCCGATCGGCGTGGTGCCCAGGAAAGCGACGGCGCCGAGCGCCAGGATGCGGCCGCGCATGTGCGGTGGCGACTCCATCTGCGAGATGGAGTTCATCGCGGTGATCAGCGCGGCCCCTCCGGCGCCGAGCGGCAGGCCCACGAGGTACGCCATCCACACGTTCGGCGACCACGCGAGCGCGATGCCGCTCACGCCCAGCACGACCATGCTGGAGAAGAAGAACCGCATGCCGATCGCCGCCCTGCCCGCCGAGTAGAGCGAGCCCAGCAGGCTACCGACGCTGGTCATCGCGAGGAGCCAGCCGAAGAGCTTCTCGTCACCGAAGCGGACGTCGGCGATCTTCAGCAGCGAGACGCCGTAGTTGAAGGCGAACGTGCCGACCACGGTGAAGACCACGAACATCGTGGCGAGCCGGCGGTTGGAGGCGACGAAGCGGATCGCGTCGCGCACCGGCGTGCCACCGCGGGCGGCCGGCGGCGAACGATGCAGGTCGCTCTCGTCGGCGGTGATCATCGGCCACAGGATTGCGAGGAACGTGAGGCCGTTGACGATGAACAGCCACCCGGCACCGAGCGGACCGATGAGGGCTGCGGCGATCGCCGGTCCGAAGATGCGGCTGCCGGTCATCACCGCGGTGTTGAGCGCGAGCACGTTCGGGATGTCAGCGGGCGCGACCAGCTCGACGACGTAGCCGCGGCGAGCCGGGTTGTCGAGCGCGCCGGCGATACCGAGCACGAGCGCCGCGGCGTACACGACCCAGAGTTCCACGAGTCCGGCGAGCTCGAGCACGCCGATCGCCACGGCCTGCACGCCCATCACCGACTGGGTGACGATCGCCATCTTGCGCTTGTCGACGCGGTCGGCGAGCGCACCGGCCCACACGCCGAGCAGCAGCATCGGCAGGAACTGCGCCAGCAGGGTGATGCCGACGTCGGTGGCCTTGCCGGTGAGCCGGTACACGAGCAGGCTCATCGCTGTCGACTGGATCCAGGCGCCGACGTTGCTGATCGTGAGCCCGATGAAGAACCGGCGTGCATTCCGGGTCCGCAGCGAACGGAACGTCTGCGAGCGGGACATCACGACAGTTCTACCCCCGAACCCGGCGGGCACCGCTGTCGGGCTTCTAACGTGCCGCACGTGACCGCCGCGCTCCCCCTCGCCGTCCTGCTCGTCCGCCACGGCGCCACCGAGTGGTCGGTCAACGGGCGGCACACGGGGCGCACCGATCTCCCGCTCACCGACGACGGCGTCGACCAGGCGGCATCGCTGCAGCCGGTGCTGGCGCAGCTGATCGCGTCGCGCTCCCCCGGCGGCGTCGTCGACCCGGTGGTGTTCAGCAGCTCGCTGCGTCGGGCGCGCGACACCGCTGCCGAGGCGATGCCCGGTGTGGAACTGGAGGAGACGCACCTGCTGCTCGAGGTCGACTACGGGCAGTACGAGGGGCTGCGGATCGACGAGATCCGAGGTCACCACGGCGGCGACTGGAACGTGTTCGATCACGGGGCGCCCGGCGGCGAGAGCGTGGCGGCGATCATGGCCCGCTGCGACTCCTTCATCGCCAAGCTCGAGCGGGTCGCGGCCGGGCGGGTCGTGGTGGCGTTCACCCACGGGCACCTGTCGCGGTTCATGACCGCGCGCCTGCTCGGGCTGCCGCCCGCAGCCGGCGCGGCGTTCTACAACGACACCGGCACGATCGCGCTGATCGAGCAGCGCAGGGGCGCGCTCACCCTCACCGGCTGGAACATCCGCCACCTCTGACGGCTGTCCGAGCTCGCCGTCGAACGGGACCACCGCCGGTGGTGCACCGGTCCGCGAGGATGGCTGCGATGGTGATCCTGCACGACGACCCTGCCGCGGTCGTCGGCGCGCTCGTCGACGCCGGGGCCGGTCGGGGCGATCCGGTCGGGCTCGCCCTCGCGATGGGCGACGACGGCCGTCGCGTGCTCGGTCTGGCAGCCACCGGCCGACTGCTCGTGGGCGTGGCCGCCGACGCCGCCATCGAGGCAGTGGCCGCGATCGAGGCGGCCGTGCGGCCGCGCTGGGTGTGGTGGTCGAACGAACCCGCAGCGGTGCTGGTGCGCCACGGGGTGCGGCTCGGCGCGTGCTGGGACCTGTCGGCGGTCCACCGTCTGCTGGTCGGCGGTTGGCGCACGGACGAGGTGCGCATCTGGTCGACGGTTCGCGGACTCGATCACCGCCAGGCACCGGCACTCGGTCAACTCGACCTCGGCGATGGCGACAGCGGCGAGGGCGAACATCCCGCGGTGCGCGCCGACGGCTTCCTGCGATCCGAGTGGGTCGCCGGCCTGTGGCGCGACGCACCCGACGCCGCGGCGCGCTGGGCCGAGCTCGCGCTCGACGTGATGACCCGCCAGCAGGATCGGCTGCGATCGATCGCCACGGCCGGCGACGCGCTGGCCACCGCCCGCTCGGAGTCGGCCGCGGAGATGTTGTGCGCCGAACTCGAACACGACGGCCTGCCGATCGACATGGACGTCGCGCTCGGGCTCATTCACGACCTCGTGGGCGAACGACCGGCGGACGAACGCGAGGCCGATCGGCTGCGCGCCGAACGTGATGCCGTGGTGCTCGCGCACCTACCACCGGGGCAGACCTTCGACCTCCGCAATCCCGCCGACGTGAAGTCGATGCTCCGGCGCGTCGGCATCGACGTGCCCGACACCCGCGCCTGGCGGCTCGAGCAGATGCGCACCGCACATCCCGTGGTGGAGGCGCTGCTGCAGTGGCGCAAGGCCGAGCGGATCGCCACCACGTTCGGGTACGGCTGGCTCGACCAGCACGTCGGGCCCGATCACCGTCTGCGCGGTGCCTGGAGCGGCACCGACGGAGCGGCCGGACGCATGACCGCACAGGCCGGTCTGCACAACCTGCCGGCCGATCTGCGGCCGGCGGTGCGCGCCGATGACGGGTGGTCGTTCGTGCGCGCCGACCTCGGCCAGATCGAGCCGCGCGTGCTCGCCGCGGTGTCGGGCGACCGGGCCTTCGTGCAGGCGACCACCGCCGACGACCTGTACCGCCCGGTCGCGGAACGCCTCCGGGTGGAACGGCCGATCGCCAAGGTGGGCGTGTTGGCCGCGATGTACGGGCAGACGAGCGGCACCGCAGGTCAGGCGTTGCAGGGCATGGACAAGGCCTACCCGGTGGCGATGCAGTACCTGCGCGACGCCGACCGGGCCGGGCGCGAGGGGCGCGAGCTGCGCACGTTCGGTGGACGGCTCATCCCGATGTGGGACGCCATCCCCGATCCGGATGCACCGGTCGACGAACGATCGGCATCGGCCGCCATCGCGTCTCGCGGCAGGTACGCGCGCAACGCGACCGTGCAGGGCGCGGCCGCCGAACTGTTCAAGGCGTGGGCGGCAACGGTGCGGGCACGCCTCGCCGGCGACCCCGATCTCAGCACCTCGCGCATCGTGCTGTGCCTGCACGACGAACTGCTCGTACACACGCCCTCGGTGGTCTCGGATCGGGTGGCGTCGCTCGTGCACGCCTGCCTCGACGAGGCGTCGGGGCGTTGGTTCCGTGGCACCGGCGTGCGCTTCGTGGCCGACGTGTCGATCGTCGACAGCTGGGCCGACGCGAAGGCCTGATCGCGGGGCTGCCAGTCAGCCACCGTGCGCTTGAGGTCAGGCGCGCCACTCGTGGACGACGGTGACGCCGGCGTCGGTGACGAGGAGCGTCGACCGCTGCGGCGCCGGCTGCGCGTCCAGCGCGGCCTGCTCGGGGGCGAGCACGCGGGTGCCGGAACGCAGGCGAGCGAGCAGCGGCCCGATCAGCCGGGCGACCAGCTCGGCCGGGAGGAACACGAGCACGACGTCGACGTCGACGTCGTCGTGCGTCGTGCGTCGTGCGTCGTGCGTCGGAGCGCAGCTGATCGAGCATGGTCGGCGAACGGTGTCGCCGCCCATGCCCGATGGGCCGTCGCGATCAGCCGCCGTAGTTGAAGCCGAGCGGCAGGAAGGACAACACGGCCGAGCCGGGCACCTCGACCAGCGCCCGATCGCCGTTGCCGATCCAGCAGGTGCCGACGGCTGCGTTGCACATCGTGAAGCGCGCATCGAGCGGATCGACCACGTCGCGGCGCACGTCGGCGTTGAGTTCGAACGCCTCGGCCTGGAAGGGGAACTGCATGCGCAGCTCGCTGCCACCCGGCGCGAGGTCGAGCACCAGCAGTTCGGACCGGTCGCCACAGTCGAGCACGACCGCCAGCGTCGAGTCACCGACCCAGGGACCGATGAACCGAGACCACATCGTGCCGCGCGAGGTGCACCCGGCAGCTCCGAGCACGACGTCGCGGTCGAGCTCCGTCCCTGCTTCGACGTCGAAGTAGCGGTACTCACCGAAGATCTGGACCGCGAGGAACCGCGCGTCGGGGCTGAAGAAGGCATCGAGGAACTCCGACGGCGTCACGCCGGTGGCGAGGGTGCGACCGGGCAGATCCGGCCGGGCGGCGTCGAACACCTGGAAGGTGAGCTCGAAGTCCGACGAGCGAACACCGTCGGCGAGGGTGCCGGCGTCGGGGCAGTCACTGCTGACGACCAGGAGACGGCTGCGGTCGGCACTCATGGAGATGCTGCGGGCCCGGTCTGGCAGGGCGGCGCCGTCCGCCCCCGTCACCGTGAGCTCGGCCTGCTCGCAACGGTCGAAGAACGGGAGCGCAGCCGGATCCTGGAGGTCGAGCGACGGGATCTCGGTCGGCAGGAGCGCGTTGCCGTACACGATGTCGCCCGCGGCGAGCTCGTATCGGAAGAGCCCGATCCCGAGGCCGTCGTCGGGGTACGTCGCGGAGGCCTCGACCCGCGGGACGAGCTCGTCCTGCGCCGCGCGCGACGCCTCGGTGAGGGCGTCGTCGATGACGAGGGTGCCCGTCACCGCCCCGGTGGTCGGGTCGATGGTCGTCACCTGTGAACCGAAGGTCGGGAACGGCTCGGTCGATGCCCAGATCGCATCCGGATCGACGTCGATCGTGGACACCGACGTCGTGGGCACCGACGTCGATGCCACGGTGTCGGGGACGGTCGCCGTCGGTGCGGTCGTTCCGGGCGAGGTGTCCTCGACCGTGTCGGGGGTGTTCGTGGTCTCCGTGGCGTCGGTCGAGTCGGTC
>CAUJET010000097.1 GCA_963169665.1 Actinomycetota bacterium
AGAGTAGCCCAGATGCGACAGACCGTCAGCGAGGGTGAACTCTGGTCGGAATCCGCTGACGTCGACATAGAGGCCACCGACGCTGGAACAACGCAGCCACAGCCCCAAGATCCCGTCAACGAACCCACGGGCCTAAGGACAATGACCTCCGATGCCGGCGCATGACCGACGCTCCCGCTCTTGGTTGATCGGCGACGTACTCGACCGCGTCGATCTCGCATCGCTGCTCGATGAACTCACGACCCCGGCGAAGGGTCACGGGCCGGGGAGACGGTGGCACTGCCCCATGCCGGACCACGATGACCATCGAGCGTCGGTGACCATGTTCCGCGATCGTCACGGCCACGAACGCTGGCGATGCTGGTCGAGCGACCATCGAGGCGACGCGGTCGATCTGGTCGCGTCGACGACCGGCCGCAGCCGGGCCGAAGCCATCGACTGGCTCGCCGAGCGCACCGGCGTCGCCAGCGATCGGCCACTCCCGCCGATGGCACATCGCGACCCATCACTCGTTCGTGCGCCTGCCACGGCGATGGACCCCTCGGTCGGGCACTACGTGCGGATGTGCGCACGACTGATCGAGGGACCACAGGGCGCGCACGTGCGGGAGTGGTTGCACGCGAGAGGTTTCCACGATGCGACCATTTCGTCGAACATGATCGGCGTCGACCCGTCGAGGCTCCGACTGCGGAGACCGAAGGGACTTCCAACCGGTGTCGGTGTCGCCGCGACGTTCCCAGCGTTCGACCCCTCGGGGAACCTGACCTACGTCCAGGCCCGCTACCTGCAACCCGACGACGCCGGCCGCAAGTACGACAACCCGTCAGCGGCGCTCGCACCCCACCCGCGCCTCGCCTTCCCGATCACCACGCAGTACCGGGATGTGTCGACCGTGTTGGTGTGCGAGGGGCTGCCTGACGCTCTCACCGCCGCACAGGCCGGATTTCCTGCCGTGGCGCTGCTCGGCGCGCACACGCCAGACGAATCCGTCGCTGCCCGGATCGCCAGCCACGCAGCCAACCGCGACCTCGGCGTGACACTGATCTGCGACCCCGACCCGGCGGGCCGACGAGTCGGCGAGGTGCTCGCCCCACTGCTGTCACGAGCCGGCGTCGAACCTGCAGTCGTCACGCCACCAGGCGGAGTCGACCTGAACGCCTGGGCGATGCGCGATCCGCGCTGGGTCGACCAGATCGGTCCCGACCTTCGGGCCCACATCTCCGTCACGCCATCGACCAGTGGACGCGAGCTGTGAACGCCTCGCTGCGAGTTCCAACAACCCATAGGATGAGCGCTCTCGGTTCGAAGAGCGACCGCAACGCTCATCCCTCCTCAACATCAACGATGGAGGTCTACCGATGAACGTCCTCACCCTTGCCGGGCGCGTTGCCAGCAACCCCGTGCGGCGTGAAACCACCCGGGGAGTCGTCTGCGAGTTCCGGCTCGCCGTCGACTGCCGCCCTCGCCTCTGGATCGTCGTGCAGACGTGGGGCCAGATGGCTGGACGAGCTGCACAGCACATCACCACCGGCCGAACGATCGCCGTGTCGGGGCAGCTGATCAATGAGTCGTATGCGACTCGATCTGGCGAGACGGCCGTGCGCTGGTACGTGCGAGCTACGTCGCTCACCTACCTCGACCGTCCCGCCGACGTCGAGAACGAACTGGCCGAGGCGACATCGTGACCACCAACGAATACGTGTTCCGGCACGCCGGCGGATGCGTGATCGACTTCCCCGACCTAGCGGTGAACGAGCCGCCGCCGTGGCAGCCGTGGCGATGGATCGCCACCGTGTGGCCCGACCAGTATCGGCCCGACGGCTGGGCCGCGTTCGAATGGGCGCAAGGCGAGCGGGGCTGGATCCTGCCCGACACGCTCGCGGTCGGCGACGTCATCGAGTTCGGTCTCGCCTGGTTCGACGCGACCGGTCAGTGCGTTCGCGTGCACCGCTGGTTCGGATGGATGCCGTACGCAACCGTCTACGCGTTGATCGTCACTGGACCGTTCACCGATCCTGTCGAGGCGTTCGCTGCAGCACGCTCATCGATCGATGAGATCCGCCTCGAGCAGCTGGTCGGCCCATCGGCTCCGGCCGGGATCGATCCCGAATGGGATCGCGCCGCCGACGAAGCATGACCGAACAACGTGGACCGGGCGGCGACATCGACGCTGTCGTCGTCGCCGTCGGCGGGGTCGTCATCATCGCAGCGGCCGTCGTTCGGTTGGGTGCTGCCCTTGCAGCTCTCCTGTCCGGCGGCACGGTCGGCGGCGGTCTGTCGGACTGGCTGATCGTGGGCGGTCGCCTCGCTCGAGGACGACCACCGGCCGAGGCGTGGGGCGGGCTGGCGACGGGCTTGCCGGCGCCATGGCTGTACTGGACGTCGACGGCCGTGGTGTTCGTGGGAGCGATCGGACTTGCGATCGGGTTCTGGCGTCTGTGGCGTCGGATGCCGCGGCCAGGTGAGCGACGACGCTTCGGCCAACCGACCGAAGCCCGTGAGGCGCGACGCAGCGACCTCGTGCCGCTCGCCGTGAAGGGCATCATCCCGCCGACCGGCCGGATGTTGCTCGGTCGAGTCGCTGGCCGCCGACAGGTGCTGGCCACCGAAGACCGGATCCGTCACCCGCTCCCGAAGAAGTACGAGGACCGCCAAGGGCACCGGGGTTCGGTGGCGCTCATTGGTCCAACCGGTTCCGGTAAGACCGCTCTCGCCGCGTCAGCGATCGCAACCTGGGATGGCCCGGTGGTGGCGGTGTCGGTGAAGCGCGACCTATTCGACGTCACAGCGTCCGTCCGGTCGCGCTGTGGTGAGATCGCCGTGTTCGATCCCGGCGGCGCGACCGGCATGCCGTCGGCGCGATGGTCGCCACTCGAACACCTCGACACGTCCTCTGCTGCGCTCCGCACCGGCCGCGCACTCGCTCAGGCAATCCCGCGCAGCGGCGTGACCAACGGCGACTACTGGGCAAGCCATGGTGAGAACCTGCTCGGCGCCTTCATGGAGGTCGCTGCCCTCAGTCGACTGTTGCGTGCGCAGGGTCGAGATGCTCCGCGAGTGGGGCTCGATCAGCTGGCGACATGGGTGACGACGATGGCGGGCAACACCGAACCGGCTATCAACACGCTGATTCGCGCCGGGCTGGAGCAAGACCGCCATCGAGAGATCCGCTTGATCGCCCGTCACGCAGCCATCGCCTTCGACGGGTTCGCCAAGGAAGACCACAAGGTGCGATCGAGCGTCTACACGACGGCCGCGCTGGCCCTGAACCCATGGCTCGAGCCGTCGGTCGCCCACTCGGCATCCGAGAGCGCCCGCCCGTACTACTGGTCAGATAGTGGTTGGGAGAGCAAGCCGCGGCTGATCGACCTGGAGTGGTTGATGAGCGGCGAGCCCGGGCGGTCGAACACGCTGTACCTCACTGCGTCGCAACCAGAGTTCCAACGCCTCAGCCCGGTGCTCGGTGGCCTACTCGCCGACCTCAAGGACTCGATCCACGAGTGGGACATCGCCGGCCGCCAACTCGAGAAGCCACTGATGATCGTCATCGATGAAGCCGGGCAGCTCGAACTCGGCTGGCTGCCAGGCGAAGTGTCGACGATCGCGGCTCTCGGCGCCTTCTTCGTCACCTGCTGGCAGTCGCTCGCACAGATGCAGCACCGCTACGACACCTTGGCCGACGCTGTGCTGTCCGGCCACCGAACCAAGTGCTTCTTCGCCGGCGTGGACGACCTCGCCACCGCCCGCTACGTGACAACCGTGCTCGGCCACGAACACGTCCACCGACGCTCATGGTCGAAGGACCGCCCGAAGATGTTCGGCGCCGGCGGCCCGGGTCGCGACAGCATCTCCGCGAGCGAGCAGCGTGAGGAATTCGCCCCCGCCAACGCCGTCCGGCAGATGAAGCCAGGCGACGCAGTGCTGTTACACGGCACCCTCCCGCCGATCCACCTGCGAGCGGTGCGCTGGTGGAAGGAGCGCGAACTGCTGAAGCTTGTCGGCGGCGGCAATGGGCAGGCCAAGGCAACAGACGACCTGATCACCTGTCCTCTGACAGACGAGCCGGTGCTGCCCGTCGAAGACACGGCAGAGCAGTGGACGTTCGTGTCCGCCCTCGAAGCCGTGCCGAGACTCATCTCCAAGCCCGTCAACATCGATTCGACACCCGTCGTGGGACACGCCGAGCCAAGCAGTGAAACCTCGATGCGAACATCTGCGGCCCGCGAGCCGGTTGCAACGTGCGAGCGTTGTCGATCCCCGCTCCGGGATGGGGAGGCCAGGTACGAGCGCCGCGGAACCCGCGTGGCAACGAGTTGCGCGCCGACCTGCGCGGATCGAGCCGCGGTTCGAAATCAGGCGATCGAGCAAGCCGGCGACAGCCAGCCAAATGGCTCGGTCCAGGCGCTGTAGCGATTCAACACGAGGGCCTCGGCGGGCGACCTCAGTCTGCTCTCGCCGCGCCGGGAGGCGTCTGCGAATCTGCTGGCCTTGATCACCCGTGTATTCGACGGTATGGGCAGTGCAAGCCCACAGGGAGGGACGACGGGCTCGGTCCAGGGATGTCAGGCTGGGAGTCGTGGATCTGTTCCATTTCAGTCACGATCCGTCGATCGAGCGGTTCGTGCCGCACGTACCGGTAGCGAACCACATGCATTTCCCGGCAATGGACCCCGCCCGCATTACTCGATTGTCGGAATGTCTACAGATATGGCGCGTTCCAGACGGGCGTCGGCCATGCGGGGACCCCCAGCAGTCGTGTGCCGTCGTGAAGCCGGGTGGTCTGGCGATCCGGAAGCCCGTCGAGGAATCCGAGCGCTTCAGCTTGGTCGAGGACGCCTCGTGTCCAGACGGCAGCAGCGGCCACGAGGCCGTATCGCCGGACAAGGTCGACGTCGACCGTCGCGGCTTCAGGTGTCGCATGGGGGTGTGGTTGATCGTCGGCCAGCACGTACCTGTCGTGTTCCCGGCGACGAACACGACATCGTTGAAATCGGCGAGCATCTCGAGCACCTCGACCGGATGAGGTCCGAACAGCAGGAGTTCCCCAGCGCCCACCACCGCTCGACCCCGAGCCGCTCACCGTCATCGAGGACCGCACGGAGCGCGCCGGCGACGCCATGAAGGTCGGAAATGACCCCAAGCCGCATGGCGCGACTGTGTGCCCACGGTGCTAGGTCTCCTGTGGCGGGACTGACCGGAATCTCGTGTGAGTGAGCGTGCTCTGAGCGTCCGATGCTGAAAGGGCGGGCGGAAAGGATCACTGTGATGAAGACGAACAGGAAGCCATGTGACACTCCAGGGCAAGTCCGTGCCTTTACAGGGTGTGGCTGAGACCGACGCATCTGAAATGGGCGACACGTCGTCGTTCGACGCGTTCTACCGCCTCCACGAGCCACAGATTCGACGGGCGTTGATCGCCGCGCTTGGTCCGTCGCAGGGTGCCGATGCCAGCGCGTCAGCACTTGCCTATGGTTTCCAACACTGGAACCGTGTGGCGGCGATGGCAAACCCCGCCGGCTACCTGTACCGCGTGGGACGAAGCTCGGCTCGTGTTCGCCGCAAGCCGCTTCCAGCAGTAGTGCCGGCGATCGATGAGCGGCCTGGATTCGAACCTGCGCTGCCGCTTGCACTCAACAAGCTCAGCAGTTCGCAACGCTCTGCCGTCCTGCTCGTGCACGCATGGGGGTATCCGCTGAACGAAGCAGCTGCGCTCTTGGGGATGTCGGTCTCCACACTTCGCAATCACCTCACACGGGGCATGGTTCGCCTCCGTCATCACCTGGGAGCTCACACCGATGAATGATCTGCTGACACAACTGCGCAATTACGGCCAGCATCTCGACGTTGACGCGCTCGGCGATGGAGCCGCGACAGGCATTGATGCGAAATCGCTGGAGTCAACAGCTTGGATCGCTCTCGATGACTTCCGTCCACGACATGGAAGAGCAAAATCGCTCGTCGGCGCTGCTGCATGCGCCGTTGCGCTGATCGCCGTGGGTGGGGTCGTGATCTTTCGGCGAGAAACACCTCCCGAAGTGACTTCCCCCGTCGCGGCGACCGATGCAGCCCCATCGGGGCCGGTCTCCGACGAAGGACCTGGATGCACAATCATGAATTCGCAATCGGTGTTCGCAGATCAACCAATCGAGGCGCCGCCCGGCGGCGGCGACGTCCGCTACATCCCGTCGTCGTCTGGGTTGCCGGCCCTTACCCTTGTCGGCAACGGCATGACGTTCTCCTGCACGCTGCCGCCCGGATCAGAGACTCCACCGGCTGCCAGTGGCGCGGTCGAGGATCTCGCGATCGCCCCGGACGACGAGATCGTCGTACTTGGCGGGCTGTCAATCGAAGGCTCAGACGGCCAGCCTCTACAGTTCGCTGCCTTGGGCCGCCTTGGCGGGAACGTGAC
>CAUJET010000098.1 GCA_963169665.1 Actinomycetota bacterium
GCGACGTCGTGGAACCCGTCGGGGCCGAGCTCGCTGTCGCCGAAGCCGCGCAGGTCGGGGACGATCACCTCGAACCCAGCGGCGGCGAGGGGTTCGATCACCCGCCAGAACACACGCTTGCTCTCGGGCCATCCGTGCACGCACACGAGCGGCACGCCTCCGACGCCTTCGCTGGCGCCTTCGCGGATGAAGGCCTGAGCGAACCCGCGCGGTGACGCACGGTGGACGGCGAAGCGATCGGGGTCGATGTCGGGGTGCACCAGCGGACCATACCGGCGGGCACCGGCACGAGGTTCGTTCGGCGCTCGTTCGGCGCTCGTGCGGGGCCCGTGCCACCATGCACCGATGAACGCCGACGAGTTCCGCCAGCAGGGCAAGGCCCTCATCGACTGGGTCGCCGACTACCTCGAGACCGTCGAGTCGCGACCGGTGACGTCGTCGGTGCAGCCCGGCGACGTACGAGCCCAACTGCCCGAGCACCCGCCCACCGAGGCCGAGCCGTTCGCGTCCGTGCTCGCCGACATGGACCGGGTGATCGTTCCCGGACTCACCCACTGGCAGCACCCGAACTTCTTCGCGTTCTTCCCCGGCAACTCCTCGTACGCGTCGATCCTCGGTGAGCTCGCCTCGGCGGGCCTCGGCGTGCAGGGCATGAGCTGGGTCACCAGCCCGGCGTGCACCGAGGTCGAGACGCTGATGATGGACTGGATGGTCGATCTGCTCGGCCTCCCCGAGCGCTTCCGGTCGACGAGCGAGCGCGGCGGTGGCGTCATCCACGGGTCCGCGAGCGAGGCGACGTTGGCCTCGATCCTCGCCGCACGCTGGCGCGTGTCGAACGGTTCGATCAATCGCCTCGGCGACACCACGCACCTCGTCGCGTACGCCACCAGCCAGGCGCACTCGAGCATCGAGAAGGGGCTGCGCATCGCCGGCATCGGCACCGACCAGTTGCGGATCGTCCCGCACGACGATCAGTTCGCGATGCGTCCCGACGCGTTCGCCGAGCAGGTCGCGGCAGACCTCGCGGCGGGCCTCACGCCGTTCTGGGTGTGCTGCAGCCGCGGCACGACCAGCTCGATGGCATTCGACCCGACGTCCGCGATCGCACCGATCGCGCACGAGCACGACATGTGGGTGCACGTCGACGCCGCGATGAGCGGCATCGCCGCGCTGGCGCCCGAGCTGCGCTGGGTGAACGACGGCCTCGACCAGGCCGACAGCTACTGCACCAACCCGCACAAGTGGATGGGCGTCGTCTTCGACTGCGACCTCTTCTACACGGCCGATCGGGCGGCGTTGCTCGGCGCGCTCAGCATCCTCCCGGAGTACCTGCGGTCGAAGGCCGCCGAGTCGGGTGCGGCGATCGACTACCGCGACTGGCAGATCCCGCTCGGACGTCGGTTCCGTGCGCTGAAGCTGTGGTTCACGATCCGCACGGGTGGCGCGATCGAAGCGGTCGACATGATCCGCCGCCACGTCGCCGCCACCCAGGCGCTCGCCGATCTCGTCCGCGCCGACGAACGTTTCGAGGTGGTCGCACCACACCCGCTGAACCTGCTCTGCCTCGCACTGCGGTCCGGTGACCAGGCGACCGACTCGCTCATCGAGCGGGCGAACGCCACTGGGCGGGCGCTGTTCACCCGCACGGTGCTCGACGGTCGGGTCGCCCTGCGGTTCTCGATCGGTGGTCGCACCACCGCCGACGAACACGTCCGGGACGGCTGGGCACTCCTCGCGTCGCTGGCCTGATCCGACCCGAGGTTGCGACGCCGACCCCCACCCGGTTGACTCCGGCCACCCCACCGCCAGGCCGAACCAGCGGTCGGGCCAAGGAGCACCATGCGGTCCACGACCCGAGTGCTCGTCGCGGTCACGAGCGTCCTGACCGTCCTGTCGTCGGCGAGTGCCGATCACGTCGTCCACGCCATCGGGGGCTCCGCCGGCGGCGACCTCGCCTACATCGAACACGTGATGTTCCACACCTCCATCGCCGACTTCACGTGGATCGCCGACCACGGCGACCCGTGGTTCGACTGGACGACCGATTGGTGCTCCGCACCGATCGTCGGCTCCACCGGTCGCACCTTCGACTTCCGGGCGCCGTGCCGCCGACACGACTTCGGGTATCGCAACCTCCAGCTGATGGAGCGTCGCTACGGATCCGGCGCCACCTTCTGGAACGCCACGAGTCGACGGCGGGTGGATCGTCAGCTGTACGCCGACATGTCGGCGCACTGTCGCGCCCGACGCTGGAGCGATCGACCCACCTGCCTCGGATGGGTCGAGACCTTCTCTGCCGCCGTGCGGGTGGCCGGGGGGCCTTGACGCATCGTCCGACCGCCTGATCCACCGCCGGGAGGCAGCGTGGGCGGTCGGCTCACCAGGCCGGTGGCTCCGGCCCGTCCACACGGTGGGCGAGCCGGAGCAGCTGGTGCAGCATCCGTGCCGTGGCGCCCCAGATCGTTTCGTCGTCGAGCTCGAAGAAATGGATCGGTCGCTCGAGGTCGCCGATCCCCCACCACTCCTCGCGGTAGGTGTCGCCGCGGGCGAGCTCGTCGAGGGCCACCCACAGGATCCGGTCGACCTCGCCCGCGTGCGGCGCGAGCTCGGGTCGCTCCTCGACGGTGGCCACCACCGGCACGATGTAGCTGTTGCTCACCACGGTCGACAGGTGGTCGAGTTCGCCGACCACGGTCACGAGCGACGGATCGAGTGCGACCTCCTCCCAGGCCTCGCGCAGCGCGGTCTCCACCGGTGTCTCGCCGGCCTCCATACGTCCGCCCGGGAAGCTGATCTCGCCCTTGTGGTTGCGCAGGTGCTGCGCGCGTTTCGTGAACAGCGCCTCGACGCCGTCGATCCCGCCGGTGCCGGTGTCGTGCAGGAGGACGAGCACGGCCGAATTGCGGGCGCCGGGGAAGGGCGGCGCGAGCCGCTGCGGGGCACGGGCGCGCACCACGTCGAGCAGTGGTTCGAGGCGGATGACGTCGCGTCGGTCGGCCCACGGTGCCGTCGCGCCGGGACGCCACATGTCGGGCCGCGGGATGTGCTGCTCACCGCCGCGGCGGGGAGCGGACCCTCCGGTCACCGGAGGTAGCGGCTCAGTCGGCGGCTGCGTCGGACGACGGCGTCCAGCCGCTGTCGCGCAGCTGGGCGAGCACCGCGGGCAACCCAGCGGTCTTGAGCTTCGACAGCACTTTGCCAGGGGTCTCGGCCCCCGTCTCCCACTCGTCCCACGCGGCGATGAGCTTGTTGAGGTCGGGTGCGGGGATGTCGAACGCCATGAGGTCCGAGGCTACCGTCAGGTCTTCTTCCGCCGCTCGAACCGTCGAGCGGCGTTGATCCCGTCGCCGACGAGGCGACCGGCCCGACGACCGATGTCGGTGCTGCGACCACCTTCGGCGGCCAAGGCCTCACGAGTCGCCTCGCGCGTGGCCTTCTCGGCGAAGCTGCTCTGCCACCACACGAACGCCATCACCGCGGCGATGGCGGCCATGACCAGGCGTGCGCCGGCATCGACCTCCAGCCAGGGCTGCACGGCGAGCACGACGACGGCCGCGATGACCACGAGGTCGAGGATGCGATGGGTCGCCCGGCTGAGCACACGGAACGCCGACAGTGCGCCGTCGCGCACCGTGCACGCGTTGGCGAGCACGAGCACCCCGGCGATGGTGGGGACCACCGGATCGGGGCTCTGCAGCCCTTGGGCGACGAGCACGCCACCGAGCAGGTACTCGACCGCCTGGTGCATCCAGAAGGGACGCTTGCCGGAACCGCTGCTCGATGCCACGGCCCGCAGGCTACTGGCGCCGCCGTGCCGGGCCGGGGCCGCCGGAGCAACCGACAGCGCACCCCGCATCGCTCTCCCCGGCGCACCGGGGGTCGGGGGAAAAAACCGACACCCCCGGGCCTGCCACGAGGGCGGCGCCGGGGGTGTCGTTCGGGGGGACGTACGAGAGAACCACCCCTGGGTTCAGTTCATTCCCGTTGCCGGGACCGATGCCGGAACTGATGCGGCACGGCTCAGCGAGCTCGGGTCACATCATCCCCATGCCGGGCATGCCACCCATGCCGCCACCACCGGGCATCGCCGGTGCCGACTTCTCGGGCTTGTCGGCCACGAGGCACTCGGTGGTGAGCACGAGCGCCGCGATCGACGCTGCGTTCTGCAGCGCGGCGCGAGTCACCTTGGCGGGGTCGATGATGCCGGCCTTGACGAGGTCGACCATCTCACCGGTCGCGGCGTTGAGACCGGTGGAGCCGGTCGCGGCCTCCACCTGCTGCACCGTGACGGCACCTTCGAGGCCGGCGTTGTCGGCGATCAGACGGCACGGGGCCACGAGGGCTTCCCACACGGTTTTGGCGCCCGTCGCCTCGTCACCTTCGAGGGTCTTGATGAGCTCGGCGACCGAGGCACGGGCGCGGACGAGAGCGGTGCCGCCACCGGCGACCACGCCTTCCTCGATCGCGGCGCGAGTGGCCGAGACGGCGTCCTCGATGCGGTGCTTCTTCTCCTTGAGCTCCACCTCGGTGGCGGCGCCGACCTTGATGACGGCAACGCCGCCGGCCAGCTTCGCGAGGCGCTCCTGGAGCTTCTCGCGATCCCAGTCGGAGTCGGTGTTGTCGATCTCGGCCTTGATCTGGTTCACGCGGCCGGTGACGTCGTCGTGATCACCCGCACCATCGACGATGGTGGTGTTGTCCTTGGTGATGATGATCCGCTTGGCGCGGCCGAGCAGGTCGAGGGTGACGTTCTCGAGCTTGAGACCGACCTCTTCGCTGATGACCTGACCGCCGGTGAGGACGGCCATGTCCTGCAGCATCGCCTTGCGGCGATCGCCGAAGCCCGGGGCCTTGACGGCGGCCGAGTTGAACGTGCCGCGGATCTTGTTCACCACGAGGGTGGCGAGGGCTTCGCCCTCGATGTCCTCGGCGATGATCAGGAGCGCACGACCGGTCTTCATCACGGTCTCGAGCGTGGGCAGCAGGGCCTGGACGGTCGAGATCTTGCCGCTGTTGAGCAGGATGTACGGGTCCTCGAGCACCACTTCCTGGCGCTCGGCATCGGTCACGAAGTACGGCGACAGGTAGCCCTTGTCGAACTGCATGCCCTCGGTGAACTCGAGCTCGGTGCCGAAGGTGTTGCTCTCCTCGACGGTGACGACACCGTCCTTGCCGACCTTGTCGATCGCGTTGGCGATGACCTCGCCGACGGACGCATCGGCGGCCGAGATGGTGGCGACGGCGGCGATGTCGCTCTTGTCGTCGACCTCGCGGGCCTGCGACTTGATCGACTCGACAGCGGCGGCGACGGCCTTCTCGATGCCCTTCTTCAGGCCCATCGGGTTGGCGCCGGCGGCCACGATGCGCAGGCCGAGGTGCACGAGCGCCTGGGCGAGCACGGTGGCGGTGGTGGTGCCGTCACCCGCGACGTCGTTGGTCTTGGTGGCGACTTCCTTCACCAGCTGGGCGCCCATGTTCTCGAAGGGATCGTCGAGCTCGACTTCCTTCGCGATGGACACGCCGTCGTTGGTGATGGTCGGTGCGCCGAACTTCTTGTCGAGCACGACGTTGCGGCCCTTCGGCCCGAGCGTGACCTTGACCGTGTCGGCCAACTTGTTCACGCCGGCTTCGAGGGCGCGACGCGCCTCGTCATCGAACTTGAGTTGCTTCGCCATGTGGGGTCAGCTCACTTCTCGACGATCGCGAGCACGTCACGGCTGGTGAGGATCAGGAGATCCTGGCCGTCGATCGTGACCTCGGTGCCGCCGTACTTCGAGTACAGGACGGTATCGCCGACCTGGACCGTGAGGGGGGTGTGCGCGCCCTTGTCGTCGCTCCAGCGGCCGGGGCCGACAGCGATGACGGAGCCCTGCTGGGGCTTCTCCTTGGCGGTGTCGGGGATCACCAGACCGGATGCAGTGGTCTGCTCGGCCTCGTTGGGCTTCACGACGATGCGATCGTCAAGCGGCTTGAGTGACATGGTGCAGGCCTCCATTGGCTTGTACACGTGGTGGTACGGGGTTTGTTCTGAACGGTGGACGGCCGTTAGCACTCGACCGTCGCGAGTGCCAAGGTTACGCGCTGGACCCACCCGTTAGCAACCGGGAGGCGAGAGTGCTAACGCCTCGTCCGAGTTCCCACGACCAGGTGCGAGTGGAACAATGGGCGGGTGCCGCCGGAACCGGGTCTCATCGAGTTCCTCCCGCCGGACGAACGCGCCTTCGGCCGGTTCGACGGGGTCGGCGGCCCCGGCGAGGTCTTCGTCGGCTTCGACGGTGACGCCTGGGACGAGTCCGACGACGACGAGCCGGCGTCGCGATGGTTGCCGGTGCTGGCGGGCATCGCGGTGGTGGGCCTCCTCGCCGGCGGCGTGGTCGCCGCCGCCCCGTGGTCGGGCGACGCGGATGCGGCGCCACCCCCCACCGCGTCCACCTCGGCACCGTCGACCACGATCGTCGCACCGGCGCCGCTCACGACCGCGACGGCCGACCCGGTCGATCCGTCGCGCACCGGGCGGCTCCTCGAGCCCGTGCCCGCAGGACTGACCGCGGCGTTCTTCGCCCGCGGCGACGAGCGGGTCGACGACTCGATCGGCTGGGGCGAGGTGTGGGCCGAACCCGGCGCCACGAGAACGACCGGACGCTGGTTCTCGATCCTCCTCGAACCCTTCACCTCCTGGGACCCGAACACACCCGAGTGGTTCCGGGTCGACGTCGGCGGGCGGGACGGGTACGCATCGGTCGATCCCGACGGTGTGGTGTCCCTGTCGTTCGACGCCGGCCAGATCGACGCCTCGCGCCTCGTCACCATCGACGCGTTCGGGCTGGGCCTCGGCCGCATGATCGAACTGGCCGATTCGATGAGCATCATCGACGACCGACCCCAACTCGTCGACGACCGGCCGTCGTTCGACGCTGACCTGCTCGACGGCTTCGAGCAGGTCGCAGCCACCCGCACCGACGTCGAGCTGACCGCCCGCCCCGTGCTCGGCGGCCCGCCGCGCACCAGCGCGTTCTACGCGGGCCCCGGCCGTTTCGACGTCACGATCGTGCAGGAGCAACCGGCCGATCTCGACGATCCACGACTGCTCGCGCTCGCGACGACGGCCGTGCCATTGGCCGACGGCTGGGGCCCCCAGGAGGGCTTCGACGGTGAGGGCCTGACGGTGGGCCGCCGCACGATCGACGGTTTCGACATCATCGTGGCGAGATGGCAGGAGGACGACACCGCCGTCTCGCTGCTGACCACGGGCGACCTGATCGACCTGCTCGCGACGATCCCCGACGTGCAGCTCGTGTCGGCGGAGGACTGGGCCGCGGCCGAGCGCAGGGCGCGCAACGTCGCGTTCCCGCAGATCGCCGAACCGCGCACGCCGCCCGACATCACGGTCGGCAGCGGCACGCTCGCCGATGGCGCGGCGACGGCCTGGTCGGTGGTGCACTGGGCGTCGAACGACGAGTGGTCGGTCCGCGTCGGCGACGATGCCTACGACGGCACGCTCCGGCACCCGTCGATGACGATCACCCCGGTGACGGTTGGCCCGGCCACGTTGCTCATCGCCCGGTCGACCGAGCCGGGGTCGTTGGTCATCCGGGTCGGCGATGCCGATGGGCAGATCTACGGACTCGGTGCAACGGATCTGGTGGCTGGTGCGTCGACGGATGATGTGGAACAAGCGTGGTTCGGCGCGCTCGCGGTCGACGGCACGAGCACCGTCGACGGCACGCGCCCGGGCACCTTCGTCGGCAGCTTCGAGGCGCAGGTCGTGGCGGTCGACGGCACCGTGCTGCACCGGTTCGCTCCGTGGGAACCCGATGCGGGCATGGCCGACCAGGAGGTGGGCCGGTGATCGAGTTCCTGCCGCCGCGTGAGGGTGCCTTCGGCTCGGCCGAGGAGGTCGACTTCGTCGGCTTCGACGGTGACGACGAGCGGGGCTTCGACGACGAACCGCCGCGCTCGCGATGGCTCACCATCCTTGCACTGGTCGGGGTGACGGCACTGCTGGCGGGCGGCGTCA
>CAUJET010000099.1 GCA_963169665.1 Actinomycetota bacterium
GGCCGGGGCGGGAGCAGGTGCGGGTGCCGGGGCGGGCTCCGGAGCAGGAGCGGGAGCGGGGGCGGGCTCCGGAGCAGGAGCCGGAGCCGGGGCGGGAGCGGGCTCCGGAGCAGGAGCCGGAGCAGGCTCGGCGACGGGCGCCGGCGCGGCCGGGGCCGCGGCGGCCGCCGCGTCCGCGCTGCCGACGACGGCGATCACGGCGCCCACGGGCACGGTGTCGCCCTCCTGGGCGAGGATCTGGGTGAGGGTGCCGCTGATCGGCGACGGCACCTCGGTGTCGACCTTGTCGGTGCTCACCTCGAACAACGGTTCGTCGGCGGCGACCTGGTCACCCACCTTCTTGAACCAGCGGGTGATCGTGCCCTCGGTCACGGTCTCGCCCAGCTGCGGAAGGGTCACATCGGCCATGTCGGCATCTCCGTTTCGTTCTTCAACGAGTAGTTCAACGAGTTCTTCAAACAGTTCGTCAACGAGTAGTGCAAGGAAGGGGTGCGAACGTCAGGCGTTCAGGCTGCGGCCGGTGAGCGACAGCACGGTCTCGCCGAACAGCTCGCTGAGGCTCGGGTGAGGCTGGATGAACTCGGCGACCTCGGCCACCGTGGCCTCCCAGTTGACGGCAAGGTAGCCGCCGCTCAGCTGCTCGGTGACCCACGGGCCCACCATGTGCACGCCGAGGATCTGGCCGGCCGTGCCGTCCGGGTTCTTCTTCGCGATGATCTTCACCAGTCCGTCGAGCTCGCCGAGGATCTGCGCACGGCTGTTGGCCCGGAACTGGTGCTTGGCGACGACGACCTCGTGGCCGGCGGCCTTCGCCGCCTCCTCGCCGGGACCGGCCCAGGCGACCTCGGGATGGCAGTAGATCGCCCACGGCACCCGGTCGTAGTTCACCGGCGCAGGACCCTCGCCGAGGATGTCCTTGGTGACGAGGATCGCCTCGGCATAGGCGACGTGGGCCAGTTGCGGGGTGTTGATGAGGTCGCCGATGGCGTAGACACCGGGCTCGCCGGTGCGGCAGTAGGCGTCGACCTCGACGAAGCCGCGGTCGGTGACCGTGACACCGGTGCCCTGGAGGCCCAGGTGATCGGCGAAGGGGCGCCGGCCGACGCTCACGACGACGGCGTCGACGTCGAGCGACTCGCCGTCGTCGCCGAAGTGCACGCGGGTGCCGCCGAAGCCGTTGGGCGTGTGACCCGAGACCTTGACGCCGGTCTTGATGTCGATGCCCTTCTTCTTGAACGAGCGCACCACGACGTTGGCGAGATCGGCGTCGAGGCCGGGCAGGATCTTGGGGAGGCCCTCGAGGATGGTGACCTGGGCGCCGAGGTCGGCGAAGGTGCTGGCGAACTCGCAGCCGATCGCGCCGCCACCGATGACGATGAGGCGCTTGGGCACCTCGGTCAGCATCAGCACCTCGTCGCTGGTCATGATCGGCCCACCGACCTCGAAGCCGGGGATCGTGCGGGGCACGCTGCCCGCGGCGAGCAACACGTGGGTGCCGGTGATCGTGGTGGTGCCACCCTCGTTGAGGGCGACGGTGACGGTCTTGTCGGGGCCGAGGGTGCCGGTGCCGTTCAGGATGGTGATCTTCTTCGACTTCATGAAGCCGGTGAGGCTCTTGACGATGCCGTCGACGATCTTCTGCTTGCGCGCCTGGGACGTGCCGAAGTTGACCACCGGCGCGCTCGACTCGATGCCGAAGTCGCCGGCGTGGGCGACGTGACGCTGGACCGCGGCGGTCTCGAGGTACGCCTTCGCGGGGATGCAACCGCGGTTGAGGCACGTGCCGCCCATCTCGCCCTTTTCGACCACGGCGACGTTGAGACCTGCGGACGTGGCGTACAGCGCGGCGCCGTAGCCACCAGGGCCGCCGCCGATGACCACCAGATCGAACTGATCGGACGTCGTTGCGGCAGAGTCCATTGCGTTGCTCCTCGAGTGGCGCGCTGAGGCGGAGATGGAGGGCAAACGGTAGCGCCCGAATCGTCGGGTCACGTCCTTACCGTCGGGTAAGAAGCCCGCTGAGCGGCCCCGGTCGGCGCCACGCCGAACACCGGGGCGGGATCCCGGTGGTCAGGGCCGGCGGGCGCGCAGGTGGGTGGGCCGGTGTTCGCCGGTGGCGAGCACGACCAACATCGCCGACCAGATCTCGATGTTGTGGTCGACGAACTCGCGACCGAAGCGGTCGACGGCCGGCGAGTACCAGGGGCCCGACATCTGCTCGAGCTCGTGGCGGGCGACGTCGAGATACCACTCGTGGCGGCTCGTGATCGTCACGTCGACGAACCCTGCGGCCTCGAGCGCCGTCCGGTACCGGGAGGGCGAGGCCATGCCGAAGTCGAGACCTTCCGCGGCGAGGTACGCCTGCATCTCCTGCGAGGGGGTGCCGTCGTGGCCGATCAGCCAATCGGAGGCGGCGAACCACCCGCCCGGACGGAGCACGCGGTACACGTCGGCGGCGAGCGCGTGCTTGTCGGGGATGTGCACGATCGAGTCCTTCGAGAACACGACGTCGAACGAGCCGTCGTCGAAGGTGAGCGGGCCGGGGGTCACCTGCAGGAAGGTGATGCGATCGCCGAGGCCGTCGCGCTCGGCGCGCTCGTGGGCCGTGCGCACCACGGTGGCCTCGACGTCGATCCCCGTGACGTGGCCCACGCCGTGCGCTCGCACGAGGTGTCGGTCGACCCCGCCCACACCGCAACCGATGTCGAGCACGTGTGCGCCGTCGAGGGCGAGCCCGGCCACCACCCGGTCGACCTCGTCGGGACCGCCCGGGGACAGGAAGCCCTCACCCCACACCAGTTCGAGCATGCCGATCAAGTCATCGTGGTACAGCTCGGCGCCCGTCGTCGCGTGCGGGTCCTGCGCGTCGTCGAGGCCGCTCATCGCAACGCCCAGCGGTGCCGATCCTCGCCGCGGCGCACGAGCAACACGCGGATGTCGTTGTCCACCTGGGCCGTCCCGAACACGAGATCGCAGGTCTGTTCGGCTTCGGTGAACGCCGCGCACGCCCCGTCGCCGGCCTGGTCGGCGGTGAGCGGTTCGATGAGGTCCTCGGCGACGATCAGTCGGAAGTCGTCGATCCCGGCGGGATCGTCGACACCGGACAGGCGCACGGTCACGCGCAGCAATCCGTCGGCCTCCGTCGCGGCCACCACCGTCACGTCGAGGTCACCGGCGCTGGCCGACGCACCGATCGGCAGATCGTCCTCGGCGCCCTCGGAGTCGCTGGCGAATCGCCACAGCTGGATCCCGCCGGCGACGAGGATGACGAGGCCGCACGCGACGGCGAGCAGGAGCAGGGTGCGGGTCCGCATGGCGTGCTCAGACTAGGGCCGGTACGATCCGCGCATGGCTTCCCGCCGGCGACTCCCGAGCCTCCTCGCACCGTTGGCCGCGCTGTCGCTCGCGATCGTGGCGGCGTCGTGCGGCGCCGACGGCACCGATGCGTCCCCCGCTTCCCCCATCGCCCCGACGGCCGGCGAGGCACCCACCCCGGTCACCGGCGCGACCGGTACGGCGGGCGCGAGCGACACGAGCGCCGGCAGCTCCGATGCGTCCGATGCATCCGGTGCCGCTCCTGCGGCACTGCAGTTCCAGGCACCGCTCGTGGGCGGCGGCAGCTTCGAGGGCAGCGCGTACGGCGACCGGCCGGTGGCGTTCTGGTTCTGGGCACCCACTTGAAGCACGTGCAATCGTGAAGCCCCCTCGGTCGAGGCGGCGAGCAAGGCGTGGAGCGGCAAGGTCGACTTCGTGGGCGTGGCGTGGTTCGGCGACGAGTCCGCGTTCCAGGGGTTCGTCGACAAACACGGGCTGACCTTCCCGCAGATCAGCGACGACCCGGGTGACGTGTTCGCCAGGTTCGAGGTGCCCGGTCAGCCCGCGCTGGTCGTGGTCGATACCGACGGTCAGGTGCAGCAACTCCTGGGTGCCGTCGACGAGGAACTGCTCGACGACATCCTCGGTGACGTGACGAGCTAGCTGTGATGACCGGAGACGTTGTCCGTGGCGTGATGGGGTGAGTGGTCCGCGAATGAGGTGAGCCCTTCTTGCAAGGCTGTGGGTCTACGACAACTCACACCAAGCAAAGAAGGGCTCGTGCAACACGATAGAAGACA
>CAUJET010000100.1 GCA_963169665.1 Actinomycetota bacterium
GGTGGCGTCGGGTGCGAGCTCGCGCGCGACCCACCGACCGACCGGGTCGTCGCCGCCGGCGAGGTACCAGGCGTAGTGGGCGTGCAGGCACTTCACCCCCGTGCGCGTCCCGGCGACACCCCCGGACGGCCGCGGGCCCTCGTGGCCGACGGGGACGAGCGCATCACGCTCGATGGCGTACCGGCGATGCGCCTCGGCGACCGCTGCGGGCGGGATCTCGCGCTCGGCACGGCGCACGCCGCCGGTCGACTCGAGCCGGCTCACCACCAACGTCTCACGATCGCCGACGAGCCAGTAGCGCGTGGGCATGGGCGTGCCGTCGTCGAGCACGGGTTGGTTGCGCAGCACGACCGGATCGCCGTCGGTACGCCGGACGGCGATCTCATAGGCGCCCTGGGGCTCACGGCCGAGCAGGGCGCGCACGCGGTCACGGTCGAGGTCGGTGGGCGTGCCGTCGGCGACGATGACGTGGCCCGGCGCCGGGTCGGGGGACGCAGTCACGGCGTGGCGAGCGGCAGACGGCCGGCGATGGGTCGAGTGACCGGGTGAACGGGGCGAGTGGGTGCTGGGACTACTTGCGGAACCGACGGAGCACGAGCATCAGCAGGATGAACCCGCCGAGCGCCGGGAGGAGGCGCTTGAGCACGGCCGTGCCCGCCAGGCCGGAGAGCTCGATCGGCTCGTTGGCCGGGCCGTCGATCACCCGCTTGGTGGGCCCGCCGGTGCCGCCGGCCGGGGCCGCCGCGGCGGGGGCAGGGGTCGCCTCGGCCGGTGGTGTCTCGGCCGGTGCTGCGTCGGCGGGTGCTGCGTCGGCGGCAGCTGCGGTTGCAGCGCCGACTGCGGGCTCGGGCGACGTGCCGCTGGCGTCGAGCATCGTGTTGAGGTTGGTGGCGAACTGGGCCATCAGCTTCTTGCTGACGTCACCCATGATGCCGCGGCCGAACTGAGCCACCTTGCCGGTGACCCGGAGGTCGGTCTCCACGACGCACTTGGTCTGGTTGGCGTCGATGGTCTGCAGCGTGGCGGTGATCATCGCGTCGGCGTTGCCCTTGCCGGTGGTGTCACGACCCTCGCCGTGGAGCACCGCCTTGTGGTTGGCGTCGTCGCGCTCGACGAAGTGCGCCTCGCCCTTGAAGGCGGTGGAGATCGCACCGAGCTTGACCTTCACCACACCGCGGTAGATGTCACCCTCGATCTCCTGCAGCTGTGCGCCGGGCATGCACGGGGCGATGCGCTCCACGTCGGTGAGCACGGCCCACGCGTCGTCGATCGGACGGTGGATCACGAACTCGTTCAGGAGCTTTTCCATCGCTGCACATCCTCCAGGGTGTCGATATCTGCTGCCGTTCCCGTGCACGAGACCTCGTGCACGAGATCGGGATGCTCGCGCATCACGGTGCGGCCCCCATCATCTCCCGACACCGGCAGCAGCGGCCACACGGACCGGTGCAGCCGTACCGGGTGCGGACCGCGGCGACCATCATAGGAGGCGACCACGATGGGCCACTCCGGCGACGCGTCGGCCACCGTGCGCCACGCCGAGGGCGCAACGCCGGGCTGGTCGCCCAACCCGACGAGCACGTGCTCGGCGCCGAGGTCGGCCGCGACCGCGATGCCCGCCGCGATCGAGCTCGACTGCCCGTCGGCCCATGCGGGGTTGGCGACGACGGTGACTCGGGCTGCGAGTGCGGGCGGCAGTGCCAGCGGCGCGGCACCGGTGACCACCACGACGGGTCCGATGCCGGCGGCGAGCGCGTGCTCGATCGCATGCTCGACGAGCGGTCGCGTGCCGAGTTCGGTCGTCACCTCGGCGGCAAGCTTGTGGCGGTCGCCGAGAAAGCGCGATCCGGCGCCGGCGGCGAGGACGACGGCGACGGCGTGCACGCGGCCACGCTACCCGTGGTGCCCACGGCGGATCCCGGGGCGTGCCTCGGCGCGTGCTCGCCGATGCCACCTGTTCCCCGTTGGTATGACGGTGAGGCGACGGTCACATGACGAAAAGATGACGACGCGCTTGAACATGACGGTTGTGTGACGGTACAGTTGCGCTCGTTACGACCCGCCGGTTCGCCGGTCCACCCGCTCAGATGGCCCCGCCGGACGAGTTCGGGTGGGGTTCAGCCCGGGTCGTGATGACAGCGGTTGCGCTCTCGTACGGCGCTCCTGCGTGATCGTGTCGGCCGGATCTCATCCCGAGGTCCTCCCCCCACCGCTCACGACAATCCACGTCCTCGTCGCCCGTCGACGCAGGACGCGAGACCGAGGAGTCGTCAGTCCACATGTCCCACCAGCTGTTCTCCCGGCGATCCGTTCGCCGGGTCGTCGTGGCAGCGGCGCTCGCCACGGCGAGCGTCTCCACGCTCGCCGTGCCGATCGCCGGCCCGCTGGCTGCCCACGCCGCACCGGCGTCGGTCGGCTCCACTCAGGGCCGAGCCCGTCAGGCCGACGCCGTCGCCGACCAGGCCGCGCAGGCCCTCTCGCTCGCCCAGCGGTACCAGGAGACCGGTGATGCCGCCGCCCTGGCGTCGTTCGAGCAGCTGCTCGACCTCATGGCCGTCACGATCGCTGGCCGTGTCGCCCTCGATCCCGCCGAGATGCAGCGGGCCTGGTCCGAGGCCGACCTCGAACACCAGACCGCGCTCGCTGCCGCGCTCAGCCAGCTGGGCGTCGCGTATCGCCGCAACACCAGCAAGCCCGGTGTCGGGTTCGACTGCTCCGGACTCACCTCCTACGCATGGGCCCAGGCAGGCTTCGATCTCGCCCGCCAGAGCACGGCCCAGATCCGCGCCGCCGCCCCGCGAGACCTCGAGACCGCCATGGCGGGCGACCTCGTGCAGTACCCCGGTCACGTGATGATGTACCTCGGTGTCGATCGTGCCGTCGTGCACGCGGTGATGCCCGGTCGCCCCGTCGAGGTCGACGTCGTCAAGGCCCGCCGCAACCTGAAGTTCGGCGACCCGACGGGCTGAACCCGATCTGCCGTCGGCTCGTGACGGCCGTTGTCAGCTGGTGTCAGCTGTTGTCAGCTGTTGTCAGCTGTGGATCGGACCGTCCGCGTCGCGCAGCGACGGTGCGGCCCTACCCGTTCGGCGAGCGATGATCTCGGCGCAGATCGAGATCGCCGTCTCCTCCGGGGTGCGAGCCCCGAGGTCGAGCCCGATCGGTGACATCAACCGGGCCAGCTCCTCGTCGGTGACGCCCACGTCGCGCAGGCGTTCGACCCGCTTGGCGTGCGTCGTCCGACTGCCCATCACGCCGATGTACCCGACGCGGGTGGCGAGGGCCCCCTGCACCGCGGGCACGTCGAACTTCGGGTCGTGGGTGAGGATCGCCACCGCGTCGCGCTGGCCGAGCTGATCACCGCGACGTTCGAACAGCCCGCCCGGCCAGGAGACCACGACCTCGTCGGCCGCGGGGAAGCGCCGGCGCGTGGCGAAGATCTCGCGGGCATCGCACACGATCACCCGGTAGCCGAGCACCTTCGCGACCCGCGACAACGCCGCGGTGAAGTCGACGGCGCCGAAGATCCACATCTGCGGCGGCGGTGACCAGCTCTCGACGAACACGGCCAGCGTCGGGGCGTCGACGAGATCCTCGGGCGTCGTCTGGCCTTCCGGGCCGTAGTGGCGGATCCCCGACCGGCCGGCCTCGAGCTCTGCCAGCGCATCGCGGGCGACGATCCGGTCGAGCTCGGCATGTCCGAGGGTGCCGAGCACCTCGGCGGGTGTGACCAGCAGCTTGCGTCCCGGGTCGGGCCCGTCGATCACGGTGGCGAGGGCGGTGGGCTGCTGGGCGCGCAGACGATCGCGCAGCACCTCGAACACCCCGCTCGAGCCGGTCACGCCGGTCACGCCGCTCACCAGTCGAGCGCTTCGATGAAGAGTCGGATCGTGCCGCCGCACGTGAGGCCGACGGCGAAGGCCTCGTCGTCGCTGTAGCCGAACGTGACGATGCCGGGACCGCGCTCGCCGTGGAGCAACCCGAGCGCCTCGCTGACCACGGCGCCCTCCACGCAGCCACCGCTGACGCTGCCGGCCACCTCGCCCGCCTCGTTCACGGCCATCGCCGCGCCGGGCTCACGCGGCCCGGAACCGAGGATGTCGACCACGCGGGCCACGGCGACGCGCTTGCCGTCGGCGCGCCAGCGATCGATGTCGTCGAGCAGTTCACGCATGGGTCGGTGCTCCTTGTGACGTGACGGTGGTGGCGGGTGTGGACGTGGCCGACGTGGCCGACGTGGCCGACGTGGCGCCGGCCCGGTACACGCTCCGCGTCCCGCCGTCGAGCGTATGGGCCGAGATGGTCGCCGCCAATTCCTCCATCGCCGCGATCGAGTGGCCCTCCACGAACGCATCGACGTAGGGGAGCGCCGCCGCCATGCCGCGGGCGAGCGGGGCGTAGCCGGGGGTCACCTTCAACGGGTTCACCCAGATCGTGCGGAACGCCACCCGGTGCAGGCGGAGCATCTGCTCGCCGAGCAGCGCCGGGTCGCCGCGGTCCCACCCGTCGGACAGGATGACCACGATCGAGTTCCGGGCCATACCGCGCACGCCCCACTCGTCGTTGAAGCGCATGAGGCACTCGCCGAGCCGCGTGCCGCCGTTCCAGTCGAGCACTCGTGCGGCGGCTGCCTGGAGGGCCTTGTCGGGATCGCGGCTCGACAGTTCGCGGGTGACCCGTGTGAGTCGGGTGCCGAGTGCGAACGCCTCCACGCGTTGGCGGCCGGCGACCGCGGCGTGGACGAAGCGGAGCATGCCTCGCGCATAGGGCTCCATCGATCCACTGACGTCGAGGAGCAGGACCAGTCGACGCATCCGCTCGCCGGGTTCACGCCACTTGCGGTCGATCGGCTCGCCGCCGGCGCGCAGCGAGGCGCGGATCGTGGCCCGGATGTCGGGGTTCTGGCCGCGGTTCGAGCGCTGAGTGCGGAACGATGCCCGGGGCGGGCCGGCGAAGCGCAGGTCGCTCATGAGCGACTGGGCGAGTTCGAGCTCGTCCTCGGAGTACGACGCGAAGTCCTTCTGGCGCAGCACCTCGGTGGTCGAGAAGCGGAGCTGCAGCGTCGGCTCGTCGTTGGGCTCGGCGCTGTCGGCGTCGCTGCCGTCGCGGTCCTCATCGTCATCGATCGCGATCGTGATCTTCAGCGGCTCCTCGGGCTCATCCATCTCACCACTGCCGCGACGCTGCTCCCAGAACACCGCGAACGCCCGGTCGAACACACCGAGGTCCTCGGGCTTGCGCACGAGGGTGCTCCGCGCCGCCCAGTACACGGCGTCGCGTGAGTCGATGCCGAGCAGGCCGACCGACTCGACGAAGTCGAGCACGCTGCCGATCGGCACGGCGAGGCCGAGGCCGCGCAGCACCCGGGCGTACCCGATCGCGAGCTGCTCGCCCTCGCTCACCACCCGTGCATCCGGGTCGGGCGTGCTCGTCATCGCAGGATCAACCGTGGAACGCGCCGCGTTCGAACGCCTGCTTCACGATGTCGGCGATGCCGCCGCTCTGGCGCACCTTGTCCTGGTCCTCCCGATACTTCAGCACTGCGCCGAGGGTGACCTCGACGGTGTGCTCGTCGAGCTCGCTCACACCGAGCGATGCGAGGGCGGTCGCCCAGTCGATGGTCTCGGCGACGCCCGGCGGCTTGTACAGGTTGCGGGTGCGCATCGACTCCACGGCGCCGGCCACCTGACGGGCCAGCGGTGCGAGCACGTGAGGCACCCGCATGCGCACGATCTGCACCTCGCGCTCGAAGTCGGGGTGCTCGACCCAGTGGTAGAGGCAGCGGCGCTTGAGGGCGTCGTGCACGTCCCGGGTGCGGTTCGACGTGAGGATCACCACCGGGGGCATCGTCGTGGTGAACACGCCGAGCTCGGGGATGGTGATCTGGTAGTCGCTCAGCACCTCGAGCAGGTACGCCTCGAACTCGTCGTCGGCGCGGTCGACCTCGTCGATCAACAGCACCGGCGGGATGAGGCTGCCGTGGTCGATGGCCCGTAGCAGCGCGCGCTTCAACAGGAAGCGCTCGTTGTAGAGCTGGTCCTCCAGGATCGAGGTGCCGAGACCACGCGCCTCACCCGTCGCCTCGGCCGCCCGGAGGTGCAGCAGCTGGCGCGAGTAGTCCCAGTCGTAGACGGCCTGCGAGGCGTCGATGCCCTCGTAGCACTGCAGTCGGATGAGCGAACCGCCCGTCCAGCGGCTCAGCACCTTGGCCACCTCGGTCTTGCCGACCCCGGCCTCGCCCTCGAGCAGCAACGGTCGCTTCAACGACAGTGCGAGGAAGATCGCCGTCGCCAGGCCGTCGTCGGGGAGGTACCCGTGCGAGGT
The DNA here is from genome assembly GCA_963169665.1 of Actinomycetota bacterium. Lineage (GTDB taxonomy): Bacteria > Actinomycetota > Acidimicrobiia > Acidimicrobiales > Ilumatobacteraceae > VFMC01. The sequence goes on from CAUJET010000100.1 coordinate 6,325, forward strand.
GAGCGCGTTGGCGACGTCGGCCGGGGTGCTGGTGGGCGAGAGCATCGGGGCACAGACTAGAGGTGGTTCCGCGTCGGGGTGCCATGCGGAGCCGGTGACCGGACGGGCGGGATTCGGTCGGATCGCTGCCATGCTGGTGCGCCGTGGAGCCCCTCGCCACCAGCCCCGACGCGCCGACGAGCGCGCCCCTCCGGGTCGCCGTGCGCGCTCCGGCCGCGACCGAGGTGACGCTCGTCGTCCGCTCGGCCGGCGGTGACGGCGATCGTGAGCGGCGGACGCTGCTGGCGCGAGGCGGTGCCCTCGATGCGGCGGCCGGCTGGTGGCACGGCCAGACGTCGGCGGCGGGTGGCGACCGGTACTGGCTCGAGGTCGACGGGGGCGAGCCGCTGGTCGACCCGTCGGCCGAGGCGCTCACGTTCGTCGACGGCCGTCCGGTCGGGGTGGTGCGTGGCGCGCCGTGGCCGAAGCGGCCGCAACTCGTCCGGGGCGACGACGACACAGCGCGTCGGTATCCGGTGGTCTACGAACTGCACCCTCGCGGTTTCGCCCGCACGTTCGCCGGTGCGCGTGCCCGGCTGCCGTATCTGCGCGACCTCGGCGTCGACGTGATCGAGCTGATGCCCGTGCACCCGTTCGACTCGTCGGACAACTACTGGGGGTACATGCCGATCATCTGGGGCGCGGTCCACCAGCCCTACGCATCCGGCCCCGACGCCGCCGTCGAGCTCGCCGACTTCGTCTCGGATGCCCACGCCCACGGGCTCGCCGTGTGGATCGACGTGGTGTTCAACCACACCGGTGAAGGCGATCCCACCCGACCGACGTGGACGCTGCGCGGCCTCGACCCGTCGGTGTACCGCTGGCGCGACGACGGCCGCCCATGCGACGACAGCGGATGCGGCAACGACGTCGATCCGGCCGATCCGTGGATCCGCGACCTCGTGCTCGAGGCGCTCGACCGGTACGCGGACCTCGGGGTGGACGGCTTCCGCTTCGACCTCGCCTCGTTGCTCACCCGCGACGGAGGCGACCTGGTGCGGCGGATCGGCGACTGGGCCGAACGGCGCGGGGTCACCCTCGTCGCCGAGCCGTGGGACCTCGCGTCCTACCAAGTGGGTCGGGGCTTCCCCGACCGGCGCTGGGCACAGTGGAACGATCGCTTCCGCGACGACGTTCGCGGCTTCGTCCGTGCCGAGCCGGGTCTCGTGCCCGCGATGGCACAGCGCGTGCAGGGCAGCCCGGAGATCTTCGACGGACAGCCGTGGCGCACCGTCAACTTCGTCGACGCCCACGACGGCCTCACACTCCACGACCTGACGATCGTGACCGCCGATCGCCATCGATCGTGGGACTGCGGCCCGGAGCTGCGACCACAGCAGTTGCGGAACCTCTTCACCGTCCTGTTGCTGTCGGCCGGTCCGGCGATGTTCGTGATGGGGGACGAGTTCGGGCGCACCCAACACGGCCACGACAATCCGTACGACATCGACGGACCGACCAGCTGGGTCGACTGGACCCTGCTCGATCGGAGCGACCTGCGCGATCTGCACGACGACGTGAGGCGGCTCCTCGCACTGCGGCGGCACCTCGACCACGAGGCCGTCCGCTGCCACGGGGTGCAGGGCGGTCCCGACTACGGCTACGAATCGCGGTCGCTCGCCTGGCACAGCGGCGCCGTGTACGTCATGGCGAACACCTGGTGGGAGCCGCTCGAGTTCGCCGTGCAGGCGCCGGGTGGCTGGCGGTTCGAGTTCGCCTCGTCCCCGTCGTCGCGGCAGCTCGACGACGGTACGGTCCTCGTGGCACCTCGTTCGGTGGTGGTGCTGTTCGACGAAAGCAGCACCACATGATCATCGACGTCCAGCTCAACCCCGCGGTCGAACCGTGGGAGCGCATCCGCGACGGGGTCCTCGTCGCCGAGGCAGCGGGCTTCGAGACCGCCTACGTGTTCGACCACTTCGCCGGGAACGTGCTGCGCGGCGGAAGCGACATGCTCGAGTGCTTCTCGCTGCTCGGGGCGATGGCAGCGGCCACCACGACGATCGGCCTGGGCACGTTGGTGGTCAACGTCGCCAACCGGAACCCGGGGGTGATGGCCAACGCCGCCGCCAGCGTGCAGTCGATCAGCGGCGGTCGGCTGCTGCTCGGCCTGGGAGCGGGTGCCGCGCCGAACACGGCCTGGTCCGCGGAGCACCGCGCACTCGGGCTCGACCTGGCGCCCACCATCGCCACGCGGCACCAGCGGCTCGCCGACGCGCTCGACCTGCTCGACGAGATGTGGGGCGACGACCGGCCGGCCGCGTACGAGCACTTCCATCTGCCGCGGCCCCGCCCCAGGGTGTTTCTCGGCGTGAACAGCGAACCCCTGGCCCGGCTCGCGGCCGTGCGTACCGACGGGTTCAACGTCCGCCGCAGCCACGAGGACCTCCCGGCGATCATCGGGGCCGCGACGGCGGCTCGTGCTGCGAGCGACCGGGTCGGCGACCCGATGATCGTGTCGGTCTGGGCGGAGTGGGACCGCGGCCTCGCCGATCCTGATCATCCCGATCGGCGCCGGTGGGCCGAGCTCGGCGTGAACCGGCTGGTGCTGGTGTGCCTGAACCCGCACGACCCGGTCGAGCTCGAGCGGTTCTTCGCCTGACGTCGGCAGGCTGCCGGCCGCGCGCCCACGGACGCGATCTGCCCGCGATCAGCCGCTGGTCAGGGCCGACACGAACTCACGCGACTCCCGGTCGAGTTCGCTGCCTCGCTCGAGCAGGGTGAACGACGATGTGGCCACCTCGTCGGTCGCCGCGCCGGCGACCGCACTCGATGCCACGACGCTCGCGACGGTCTCGACGGCCCGTTCCATGCCGCGCGCGGCCGAGGTGACGCCCGATGCGATCTGCGCCGTTGCCGCGGCCTGCTCGTCGATCGCGGTGGCGACGGTGGCCGACGCCTGGCTGATCGACGAGATGGTCCGGTCGATGGCGGTGATCGCCGCGAGCGAACGCGACGTGGCCTGCTGGACGTCGGCGATCTGCCGGGCGATGTCCTCGGTCGCCGCCGCGGTCTGACCCGCCAGGTCGCGCACCTCGCTCGCGACGACGGCGAAGCCCTTGCCCGCCTCACCAGCGCGAGCGGCCTCGATCGTCGCGTTCAGCGCGAGCAGATTGGTCTGGCTCGCGATCTGCTCGATCAACGCCACGACGTCGCTGATCGCCCGCGTCGTCGATTCGAGCGACTGGAACTCGCGACGCATGTGGTCGGCCTCGCCGACGGCTCGATGCGCCGTCTCGCTCGACACCGACATCTCGTTGCGGATGTCGTGGATCGAGCCGCTCAGCTGCTCGACGGCGGTCGCCACCTGCTGGATGTCGGCCGCGGCCCGTTCGGTGATCGACGCTGCGTAGCGGGCGTTGTCGGTGGTGGACTGTGTGGTGGCGCGGAGCTCGTCGGCCCGTGCGCTGAGTCGTGCCGACTCCGCCGAGACGATCGAGGAGATCCCGCCGATCGCTTCGGAGAACCGGTCGGAGAGCTGTTGGAAGGTCCGGCGCCGGTCCTGTTCGGCGAGCTCGCGTTCCTGCACCTGTTCGGCGAGCAGGTCGGCGCGTTCCTCGGCGAGTGTCTCCTGCCGGCGACGCATCTCCTCGTGCTCGGCCCGGAGCCGTTCCTCCTCGGCGCGCGCCTGCTCGCCGTCGACCAGCGCCCGTCGGTAGCGGTCGACCGCTGTCGCGAGACTGCCGAGTTCGTCCGGCCGGTCCGTGTCACCCACCGGCGAGGTCAGGTCGCCGTCCGCGATGCGGTCGACCGCGAGACCGAGACGGTGCACCGGTGCACCGAGGAGGCGGCGGACGCTCAGCCAACAACCGGCGGCCACCAGGAGAGCGACGACGATGCCGGTGAGGACCATCCGCCGCTGGACGTCGCGAACCGGGGCGAGCACCGTCGACTCGGGCACGGAGACGACCACCGACCAGGTCATGTCAGTGCCGTCGAACGGAACCGGCACCGAGATCGAACGTGCGACAGGCTCGTCGTCGCTCAGCGCGCCCGTCCAGGCGGCGCCCACGGTCGGGTCCTCGAGCGCCGGAGCGAACCCTGGGTGCAGGTCGAGGGCCGGGGTGCCGAGTCCTTCGCCTGCACGTGAGGCGACGAGCAGGCCGGTCTGGGACACGAGGGTCACCTCGCCGGTCGACATCGGACGCAGCTCGCTGACCTGCTGCTGCAAGGTGTCGAGTGCGATGTCGACACCCGCCATGCCGACGATCTCCCCGCGCACGATCAGCGGGGTCACCAGCGAGGTCATCAGGACGTCGACACCGTTCACCGGGTAGACGAACGGCTCGAGGACGAAGGTGCCGCCGGTCGTGACCGGGAGTTGGTAGTAGTCGCCCGCCCCTGCCGTGTCGTACGACAGCAGCGGTTCGACCGCGATCTCGCCGCTCGCACGGTTCCAGTAGGGCACATACCGGCCTGTCGCGTCGTGGCCCGGGGTGTTCGCGTACACGGTGTCGAAGCCGTCGAGCGCCTCGGGTTCCCAACCGGTGTAGACGCCGAGCAGGACCGGGTGCTCCTCGAGCAGCTCGACCTGGATCGCGTCGTACGCCGACCGGTTGCGGACGCCCGATTCGTTGAGCGCCGACAAGGTGGCGCTCAGCCCGCGGGCCACGTCGAGCGCTTCGTCGAGCGTCGATTGGATGTCGGCGGCGGTCTGCCGGGCGACTTCCTCCTGGTAGCGCTCCGTGCTCTCACGAACCTGGTCGGCCACCCGTGTCGAGACGGTCAACACCATGCAGGCCAGGCCGACGGTCGACACGGCGCCGATGATGAGGGTGAGCTTGCGCGCCAGGCGGCGGCCGACGAAACGTCTGATCGACATGGGGATCCTCCGGACGGGAACGGTCCGTGACCGTCCGTCTGACCAGGCCCGTTGTCAACAGGGTGACGGAGGTTCTCGTCGGTGGTCAGAGGTAGCGCAACGCCTTCGCGGTGGCGGTGAGCTCGTCGCGGAACGACGGGTGGGCGACCGCGATCAGCGCCCGGGTTCTTTCCCTGATGGTGCGCCCCCGGAGCTCGGCCACGCCGTACTCGGTGACCACCATGTCGACGGTGTTCTTCACCGTGGTGACGACGTCGCCGGGCGAGAGCTGGGGCACGATGCGACTCAGTTCCCCGCCCTTGGCGGTGCTCTGCAGGACGATGAAACTCTGCCCGCCCGGGCTGTACGCCGCCCCGCGAGCGAAGTCGCTCTGCCCGCCCGACGACGAGTAGTAGCGGCCATTGATGGTCTCGCTCGCGCACTGCCCGAGGAAGTCCACGGCGAGGCTCGCGTTGATCGACACGAAGTCGACGTCGCGAGAGATGACGCGAGGGTCGTTCACGTACCGCGCCGACCACATCTCGATGGTCGGGTTGTCGTGGATGAAGTCGTAGAGCCGTTGCGTGCCGAGCGCGAACGTGCCGATCACCTTCAGCCGGTTGTTCGCCTTCTTCACGCCGTTCACGACGCCTGCCTCGATCAGGTCGATGAGGCCGTCGGAGATGAGCTCGGTGTGCACGCCCATGTCGACGTGGTCCTTGAGGTGAGCGAGCACCGCGTTGGGGATCGCGCCGATGCCCGCCTGCAGGGTGCTGCCGTGGCGTACCCGCTCGGCGACGAAGCCGCCGATCATCCGGTCGATGTCGGTCGGCTGTGCCGGTGGCACCTCGAGCAGCGGATAGTCGGTCTCGATGTAGCCGTCGATCTGCGAGACGTGGATCTGGTTGCGACCCGACGTGCGCGGCATCTGGTTGTTGACCTCGATGAAGAACGGGGCCCGGCCGATGAAGCTGGCGACGTAGTCGGCGCTCACCCCGAGGGAGAAGTTGCCGTGCTGGTCGGGCGGTGCGGCCGCGGCGATCACGTACGGGTGCCCGGATCGACGCCGGATGAGGTCGTACACCTCGGAGAAGTGGTTCGGGACGAGGTCGACGTGGCCCTCGTGGAAGCACGGACGGGTGATGTGCGAGAGGAAGTACGAGACGTGGCGCAGGTGATCGCCGTAGGCACCGTGCAGCGTCGGCCGGTCGCGGAGCGCGTGCATCTGGTGGACCGTGACGCCGTCGAGTCGATCGGCGTTGGCCTCGAGTGCATCGAGCAGCTGAACGGGTTCGCCGTTGGCGATCGGCACGATCACCTCGGAGCCGGGGACGAGTCGGTCGACGAACGCGGCCGGATCGGTGACCCGCTTGGCGGCGAGCAGACTGGCGGCGCTCACGAGTCGAACCCGAGGCCGAAGCGGTCGAGGCCCTGCAACCAGAGGTTGCGCTTGCCGGTCTTGTCCTCGCGGTCGAGCGACCAGCGCGTGGCCTGGATGCCGATGAATCGGAACGGTTCGGGCGGGAACGGCAACGGCTTCTCCTGGACGAACTTGGTCTGAGTGGCCATGGATCGCTTGCCGTCGAGCAGGTCGAGCATGACCTCGCCGCCGAAGCGGGTGGATGCGACGCCGAGGCCGGTGTAGCCGAGTGCGTAGGCCACGCGGCCCTGCCATGCCTGGCCCCAGAACACGCAGAACCGGCTGCAGGTGTCGATCGCACCGCCCCACATGTGCGTGAACTTCACGCCCTCGAGCTGCGGGAACGTGTCGAAGAAGTGCTTGCTCAACTTCGCCCACGTCTCGGGTCGGCTCTCGAGCTCGGTGTTCACCTTGCCGCGCCAGAAGTAGATGGCGTCGTAGCCGCCCCACAGGATCCGGTTGTCCTCGGTGAGCCGGTAGTAGTGGAACTGGTTGGCGATGTCGCTGAGGCCCTGTCGGTTCGTCCAGCCGATCTCGGCCAGCTGGGCGTTCGTGAGCGGCTCGGTGACCATGCAGTAGTCGTAGACCGGTGCGATGTAGTGACCGATCCGGTTGAGGAGGGGTTTGAACGCATTGGTCGCGAGCGCCACCTTGCCGGCGCGCACCCGGCCGAGCGGCGTGTTGATGAGCACGCCCACGCCGTCTTTCTCGATCGACGTCGCCTTGGTGTCCTCGTAGATGCGTACGCCGAGGGACATGCAGGCGGACTTGAGGCCCCACACGAGGCGGGCCGGGTCGACGATCGCAGCGCGATCCTTGCGCCACAGCCCACCGGTGTAGGTGGGGGAATTCACCTGTCGGCGCATCCCCTCGGCGTCGAGCAGCTCCACCTTCTGGCCGAGTGACCGCAGGTGCGTGAAGTCGTCGCGCAGCTCGGGCAGGTACGAGGCCGAATGGAACTGGGTGGCCACATCGATCACGCCCGTGCGCTCGTAGTCGCAGTCGATGTTGTACCGCTTGATCGCAGCCTCGATGTCGTTGAGGTTCTTGAGCCCCAGCTCCTCGAGCAGTGCGAGCTCGTCCGGGAAACGTTCCTGGCCGTTGGCGACACCGTGGGTGAGGCTCGACTCCATGAACCCACCGTTGCGGCCGCTCGCCGCCGAGCCGATCTCGTGGGCGTCGATGAGCACCACGTCGCGGCTCGGGTCGCGCTCTTTCGCGATGAGGGCGGTCCACAACCCGGTGTAGCCGCCACCGACGATGCACAGGTCGCACGTCTCGGTGCGCACCAGCGTGGGGTTGCTGTCGGGCTCGTCGGCGTCCTCGTACCAATACGGGTACGGGTCTGCATCGGCGATGGCGTCCAGGTGGAACTCCCGGATGCCGGATTCGTCGTCTTCGATCGCCATGTGAGGTATCACCAACCAGCTGTGCCCGGGACAAATGCGGCGTTCGGCGCCACGCTACCCGAGACGGACCGTCTCCACCGTCCGTCGACGGCTACGGTCCGCCACATGGATCTCGGACTCTCCGGCCGTCGCGCCGCCGTCGCAGCAGCCTCGGCCGGTCTCGGTTTCGCGTCTGCGCAGGCCCTCGCAGCGGAAGGCGCGCAGGTCGTGATCTGCGGCCGCGACCGGGCGCGCATCGACGATGCGGCCGCCCGCATCGGCAACGGCTGCGTCGCCCTCGTCCAGGACGTGGCCGACGCGGCCGGCGGCGCAGCGTTCGTCGCCGCGGCGTCCGAGGTGCTCGGCGGACTCGACATCGTGGTCGCCAACGCCGGCGGGCCGCCAGGTGGCACCTTCGAGTCGACCCCGATCGACCTCTACGAACCGGCGATCGACCTGTCGTTGATGAGCGTGGTGGGCATGGCGAAGACAGCGATCCCGGCGATGCGTGAGCAGCGGTGGGGCCGATTCGTCGCGATCACGTCGGTGTCGGTGCGTCAGCCGATCCCGACGCTGATCCTGTCGAACACGGCGCGGGCGGGTGTCACCGGCTTCCTGAAGACGGTCGCCCGCGAGGTCGCTGCCGACGGGGTCACCGTGAACTCGGTGCAGCCGGGTCTCCACGCGACCGATCGTGTGACCCAGCTCTACGGGGACGCGTCGAACCTCGGCCCGATCGGCGACCCGGCCGACTTCGGCTCGATCGTCACGTTCCTGTGCGGCGACCAGGCGAGGTTCGTCACCGGCCTGCAGTTGCACGTCGATGGGGGCTCGTACGCCGGCCTCCAGTGAGCCGACGGGTGGCGGGTGATCTGCCGCACCCGATCACGCGGTGAGGAACGGGAGCCGCTCGAAGCCGCTGCCGACCACGGTGTCGGCGATCGCTCCCGACGGGTCGCCGCTCAGCCAGTCGAGCGCCGAGGCGTAGGCCGAGCGTGGGTCGACCACGGGCCGGAGGTCGCCGTCGACGAGATCGCCGAGATCGATCGATCCGAACACCGTGGCGCCGTCCGTGCGCACGCCGCCACCCAGGACGAACAGCACCCCGGCCTTGCCGTGATCGGTGCCGCCGCTGCCGTTCTCGGCGACGCGACGCCCGAACTCGCTCGTGGTGATCACGAGCACGCGATCGGACATCCCGGCCTCGTCGATGCGCTGCTGGAACGCGGCGAGCCCCTGTGCGAGCTCGCCGAGCAGACCTGCGTGGGTGTCGAGTTGGTTCGCGTGCGTGTCGAAGCTGCCCATCGTGACGTGGACGACGCGCACGTCGGGCCGAGCGAGGATCAGCTCCGCCGCGACGGCCAACCGATCGGTGACCCGGTCACCGTCGCCCGGTGCGGAGCCCTCACCCGCCGCGGTGGCCACCGTGGCTGCCGTTGCGGCGAGCTCGGCGAAGACGTCGGTGGCGAGGCGGGCGGCGGCGTGCGCTCCGCCGAGCCCGGCCCACGCGTCCGCGAGTGCCGGGTCGCCGGTGGGGAGGACGAAGCGGTCGATCTCGCCGACGCCGACCGCCTGCACCCGTTCGGCCCGGAGCGCGGGCACGGCGCCGCCGAGCCCGACGGCCGGCAGCAGTGCGGACGAGGCGCGGGTCGGGTCGGTGCCGATGGCGGCCAGGTCGAGCCAGCGGCCGAGCCATCCGGTGCGGAACGTCTCACCTGGTGCCGCCGACCACCACATGTCGAGCGCCGCGAAGTGGCTGCGGTCGGGCTGCTCGAACCCGATGCCTGCCACCAACCCGAGCCGGCCGTCGTCGAGGAAGGGTGCGAGCGGTGCGAGCGCTGGGTGGAGCCCGAGCGCGGTGTCGCCCGGGACGACGAGGAGCGAGTCGTCGGCCAGACCGAGCGAGGGCCGCGCGTCGTGGTACCCGCCCACCACCGGCACGAGGGTGTTCAGCGCGTCGTTGCCGCCACTGAGCTGCACGACGACGAGCACCCGGTCGGCGGTGGAGAGCGGCAGGACGGGAGCGGTCGTCGGTGTCGTGGGCACGGCCACGGCCGGATCGGGCACCGTCGGGGGTGTCGGTGTCGAGCTCGCCGGCGGCAGGGCGCGCGAGGACGACGGATCCGCCGAGCGGTCCGACCCGCCCGCGAGCCATGCCGCGACACCACCGGTGGTGATCACGAGGCCGCCCGCGCCGAGCAGGAGGGCCCGCCGTGAGAGGTGCGACCCGTGCGACCCGTCGATCGGTTCGGGCGGGTGCTGCGGGGGGAGCGGGGGGAGCGGGGGCGTGGTGGGCGAGGGGGGAGGAAGGGTGCTCATGGGTGTGTGCTCCGGGAGGATCAGACGGTGACGAACTCGGGGGCGGTGAGGGCGAGCGCGAGGCGCGAGCGGGCGTCGGTGACCGCGGTGAGGGAGGTCGAGGACGTGTCGCTCCACGGGTCGGCCAGGCCGAGCAGCGCGCCCAGGTCGTTCGGGTCGCCCGACCCGGCGGCGTCGAGCACCGGTGCGTCGGCCGGAGTGGCTGCGGCGATCGACACCGCCAGCGTGAAACGGGCCACGACGGTCGAGGCGTTGTCCCATGCCGAGCCGGTCGGCCAGCCGCTCACGTTCGGTGCGAACCACGGCACCTGGCCGGCAGCGTTCAGCTGTGCGAACGCCGTGCGCGGGTCGAGCACGGCGCCGGTGCTGCGGAGGGCGGCGATGAGCCACGGGTAGGGCGCGCTCACCACACCGCCGCCATCGACGCCGTCGGCGACGGCGAGGCAGAGCACTCGCACCGCCGCCTCGATCGAGCCATCGCCGGCTCGGAACGCCGTCGCCGCCGCCTCGACGGTGTCGACGTCGACCGCCGGGCCCACCACGGCGCGCGCGAGGTGGCTGGCGATCGTGGTGGCGAGGCCCGGCTGCACCCCGATCGCGGCGACCACCGACGACACGTCGTGCACGCCGTCGACGCCGAGATATCGCTGCGGCGTGTCGTCGTGGCGGCGCGGGACGAACGAGGCGGCGCCCGTCGCCCGTTGCACCCGCCAGCCCGACAACGCCCGAGCGCCGGCTGCGATGTCGGCCTCGGTGTAGGCGCCGTGCCCGAGCGTGAACAGCTCGAGCAGCTCGCGGCTGTAGTTCTCGTTCGGGGCGTCGCCGGTGGAGTCGTTGCCGTCGAGGTACAGCAGCATCGCCGGATCCGTCGTCACCGCAGCCACGAGCTCGCCGAACCCGCTGCGACCGAGCGATCGGAACAGGCGCAGCTGGTCGACCATCGATTGGGGGTTCTTCACCTCGGGTAGCGCGCTCACGAAATGGCCGTGCCAGAACCAGGTGAGCCAGTCGGTCAGCGGCGCATCGGCCGCCACGATCGCATCGGTCCACCGGGTGATCGCCGCGAGCGCGGTCCGACGTCGCGCGCCGCCGGGGTCGTCGGGCCCGACCGTGTACGAGGTGTCGCCCCACGGGTCGGGCGGGGTGGCCGTCGTCAGCAGCCACTCCGCGACGCCACGGTCGTCGAGCGCCGCCACCTCCCCGAGCCGCTCCGGTCGGAGACCGAACCCCACCCGGCGGACGAGGCGGGCGGCGGCGGGTGTGAGTCTGACCTCGGCGGCGGATGACATGCCCGCAGCCTGCGCCCGAGATGTGAGGGATGGATGAAGAGCCGGTGAGCCCCTGGTCAGGCGGGCGCAGCCTCGATCGCGACGGCCCGCGCACGACGGGCGACCACCACCGTGAGCAGATCGTCGGGCCGATCGGCGAACGGCGCGAACCGGTCGAGGTGGGCGAGGCGGCCGGCCTGTCGCCGGTACTGGTCCGCCACGGCCATCGGGCGGACCGGCGCCAGCACACCTCGGCGGGCTCGCAGGTCGAACGCAGCCAGATGGTCGGCGCGCGCCACCAGCCGGACCGTGCCGTCGACATGCCGGGCGAGCAGGCGGGCGTACACCGCGTCGGCCGCATCGTCGTGACCATCGGTCCCCGTTCCCGCGAGCGCGTCGAGCAGCGAGCGGTCGAGCAGCACGACCGTCGGGTCGCGCGGGGCGAGGAACGGCCCGATCGGCCCGTCATCACCGTCATCACCGTCATCACCCTCGTCGCCGATCACCCGATCGGCCAGAGCGGGACCGCGGGCGGCGAGCACAGCGGCCACGTCCCTCGTGCGCGCCGCACGTTCGATGCGGTGCCAGATCACGAACGACGCCGCCACCAGGGCCCACCCCACCAGCACGTCGATCACCCAGTGCTCGGCGAAGTAGACGAGCGCGAGCGCCATCGCGAGGGGGTACGCGAACAACAGGACGCGCCACCCGCGGCGCACCATGGGGAGGAAGAACACGACCACGAACAGCGAGAACGCCGCATGCAACGACGGCATCGCCGCCACGACGTTGCTCCAGTCGAGTGCCACCCCCCAGTCGTGCACGAACCCGGTGAAGCCGAGGTCCAGGACCCCGCGCCGGACGTGGCGCACGAGGGGCTCGCCGACGCCGTAGCCGAACCGTTCGTCGCTCGCCATCCACGGCGGCACCGTCGGGAACACCACGAACATCACACATGCGGTGATCACCACCGTCGCGAACCGGCGCATGTACCGCACCCACATGGTCCGGCTCACGGCCCACACCCCGGCGACGGCCATCACGGGCACCACGAAATGTGAGTAGTACACGAGCGACAGCACCTGGTCGTACCAGCGCACGACGCCCGCCTCGTACCAGTGCTGCTGGAGCCACTCGGTCGGCTGTGCCCCGAGGAACAGCACCCGGTCGGCGCTGCGCACCACGTCGAGCTGCAGCGGCAGGCCGATACCGTCGGCGGCGCCCCGCGTGCTCTCGTACGCGAACCACATCCCGGCGTAGCAGACGGCGTCGCCGGCCACCTGCCCCCAGCGGCGCCACGGCTTGCCCACGAAGGCGCAGAGGAGGAACACCCCGACCGCCACCCCGGCGGAGATCCGGTCGGTGACGAGACCGTGGACGCGTGACCACCACAGGTACGCGAGGGTGCACGCGCCCATCGCCACCACCCGCACGCGGTACCAGGGATCGTGCGGGACGAAGGGGAGCAGCGCCGACAGGGTCGGCATCGCCGGCACCGTCGAGGAGCTGGGCGACGGGGGCGAGGTGTCGTCGCTCGCGGGCGCTGCCTCGGCCGTCATGTGGGCCGACGCTACCCAGCTGCGAGCGCGGCGTTCCGGCACTCGCACGTGAGCCCGATCGGCACCACCCGCTCGCCGCGTCTGCAACGATCGGACGATGGCCATCGGAACCGCCCACGCCCCCGCAGCACCGAACGCGTCGACCGAGCTGGTGCAGCACCTGATCCGCCTCGGCTGCGTGAACACCGGACACGCCGACTCCGGTGACGAGACCCGCGCCGCCGAACTGCTCACCGCGGTGGTCGACCTGCCCGGGGTGGAGCTGCAGTCGATCGGGCCGCTCGCGAACCGGCAGTCGCTGGTCGCCCGATTGCCGGGCACCGACCCGACGGCGCCGACGCTCCTGCTCCTCGGTCACACCGACGTGGTGCCGGCCGACCCTGCCGACTGGCGGCACGATCCGTTCGGTGGCGAACTGATCGACGGGTGGGTGTGGGGCCGCGGCGCGATCGACATGCTCTGCGTGACCGCGTCGATGGCCGTCGCCTTCGCCGAACTCGCCCGCCGTCGCGTCGCACTGCCGGGCACCGTGGTGTTCGCTGCGGTGGCCGACGAGGAGGCAGGCGGCCACGCCGGCGCGGACTGGCTGCTGCAGCACCACCGCGACGCGGTGATGGCCGACTACGTGCTCACCGAGTGTGGCGGCACGCCCATGCACACGGCGTCGGGGATGCGCCTCCCGGTGCTGGTTGCCGAGAAGGGCGCCGCGTGGTGCCGTCTGGTCGTGCACGGAACGTCCGGTCACGGCTCGACGCCGCTCATCGGCGACAACGCCCTCGTCCGCGCCGCCGAAGTGATCCGTCGCCTGGCCGCGTACCGGCCGCTCGGCGTCATCCACGACACCTGGCGCGGCTACGTGGAGGCGATGGGGTTCGATCCTGAGCTGCGGTCGATCCTGCTCGACCCGAGCGCGATCACCGAGTGGGCGACGACACATCCCGACCGCGGCTTCGCCGCCGACTGCCACGCCTGCACCCACCTCACGATCTCGCCGAACGTCGCCCGCGCCGACGGCAAGACGAACACGATCCCGGGCAGCGTGGAGCTGGAGGTCGACATCCGGACGTTGCCCGGCCAGACGATCGACCATGTGCGCGCCGTGCTGGCCGACCTGCTCGGCGAGCTCGCCGCGTTCGTCGAGATCGAGTTCATGGACGAGAAGTGGGCGACGGCCACGGCGTCGCCGGTCGATTCGCCCTTGTGGCGCTCGATCGAACGGGCCTCGGCGTCGGTGTATCCCGATGCCCGATGCGTTCCGGCGATCACGCCCGGCGGCACCGACGCCCGATTCTTCCGTGACCACGGCTGCACGTCGTACGGGTACGGCCTGTTCTCGAGCGATCTGAGCTATGACGACTACGTCGCGATGTTCCACGCGAAGGACGAGCGGGTGGACGTGCACTCGCTGGGGCTCATGGAACAGCTGTGGGCCGACCTCGCCGTCGACCTGCTCGCCGACCAGCGCCGCTGACCCGTCCCATCGCCTCGACACGATCCACGCCAGGAAACGATCCCGGGAACGACGACGGCCGGCGGCGCTGAGCGCCACCGGCCGTCGCACACCCCCTCGGTGTGAACCGTCGTTCGAGCTACTTGCTCGACTCCTCCAACGCCCGGCGGACGAGCACCTTGGCCAGGTGCACGCGGTACTCGACCGATGCGTTCAGGTCCTTCTGCGGATCGGCGTCGGCAGCGGCCAGTTCGGCGGCGTCGGCCACCGAGGCGCCCGACGAGATCGCGCTTGCCACACTCGTCGCGAGCACCGGCGTGGAGCCCATGTTCACCAGGCCCACGCCGCTGTCGTTGCCACGACGCCATGCCGCGACACCGACGATCGCCCAGTCCTGGGCACGGCGGTTGAACTTCTGGAAGCTCCAACCCGCACCGTTCATCTTCGGCACGCGGATCTCGGTCAGCATCTCGTCCGGCTCGAGCGAGGTGGTGAAGAAGCCCTGGAAGAAGTCGGCGGCGGCGATCTCACGGGTGCCGTTCGGACCCTGGGCGATGTACGTGGCCCCGAGCGCCAGCGTGGTGGCCGGCAGGTCGCTGGCCGAGTCGCTGTGGGCGATCGAACCGCCGATCGTGCCGCGGTGACGCACCTGCGGGTCACCCACGTGGCTCGCCGCGTGCGCCAGCAGGGGCACGTGCTCGGCGAGGATCGAGCTCTTCTCGACATCCATGTGCCGGGTGAGCGCACCGATGGCGATGTGGTCGCCCGCGTCGCGGATGTACGACAGGTCGGCGAGACGGCCGATGTCGACGAGGACGCTGGGCTGGGCCATGCGGAGCTTCATCATCGGGAGCAGGCTGTGCCCGCCGGCGATGAACTTTGCGTCCTCGCCGTGCTGACCGATGAGGCTGATGGCGTGTTCGGCCGACTCGGCGCGGACGTAGTCGAATGCTGCGGGGATCACTTCATTGCTCCTTGGGCGGATTGGATGGTCTTCCAGACGGTCTGCGGGCTGGCCGGCATCGGCATGTCGGTGACACCGAGGCCGGAGAGTGCGTCGACGATGGCGTTGATGACCGCGGGTGCGGCCCCGATCGTGCCAGCTTCGCCGATCCCCTTCACGCCCAACGGGTTGGTCGGGGAGGGGGTGATGGTGTGGCCGAGGGTGATCGACGGGACGTCGCTCGCGGCCGGGACGAGGTACTCGGCGAGGTTCGTCGCCTTCGGCTGGCCGTCCTCGTCGAACACGGCCTCCTCGTACAGTGCCTGGGCGAGACCCTGCACGACGCCGCCGTGCACCTGGCCGTCGACGATGAGCGGGTTCACCTGGTTGCCGCAGTCGTCGACCGCGACATAGGTGAGCACCTCGACGTCGCCGGTCTCGGTGTCGACCTCGACCACGCAGATGTGCGTGCCGAACGGCCACGAGAAGTTCGGCGGGTCGTAGGTGACCTGGGCCTCGAGGTTGGGTTCGAGACCGTCGGGCAGGTTGTGTGCCGTGAAGGCCTCGAAGGCGATGGCGGCGAGCGGCATCGCCTTGTCGGGCGATCCCTTCACCGAGAAGCTGCCTGCCACGAACTCGAGGTCGTCCTCGTTGGCCTCGAGCTGGTGCGCTGCGATCTTCTTGGCCTTGTCGATCACCTTGTCACACGCCATCGCCACGGCCACGCCGCCCACGGGCAGCGAGCGCGACCCATAGGTGTCGAGGCCGAGCGGGGCGATCGCCGTGTCGCTGTGCAGCACGTCGACGTCGTCGGGATCGACGCCCATCTTCTCGGCGACGATCATGCTCCACGCGGTCTCGTGGCCCTGACCGTGCGGTGCCGTGCCGGTGACCACCTGGATCTTGTTGGTGGGCAGCACACGCACCGTGGCGGCCTCCCAGCCGCCGGCGGAGTAGTTGAGCGAGGCGAGCACCCGTGACGGGGCGAGGCCGCACATCTCGAAGTAGCTGCTGATGCCGATGCCGAGGCGCTTGGTCGCTCCCTCGACGTTCTGGGCCTGCTGGCGTGCCCGCAGCCCGGTGTAGTCCGCGAGCTCGCAGGCCTTGTCGGCGGCGAGTTCGTGGTCGCCGCTGTCGTAGGTGAGGCCGCTGAACGCGAGGTACGGGAACTGCTCCTTGCGGATGAAGTTGCGCTTGCGCAGCTCGAGCGGATCGATGCCGATCTTCGAGGCCAGCGCGTCCATCGCCCGCTCGATCGCATACGTCGCCTCGGGACGGCCGGCGCCGCGATAGGCGTCGGTGGGCGTGAGCGTGGTGAACACCGAGGTGCAGCTGAAGTCGTACGCGACCGGGAGGTCGTAGACACCGGCGTACAGGAACGCCCCGAGGATCGGGATGCCCGGCGTGACCAGCTGCAGGTAGGCGCCCATGTCGGCGAGCAGCCGCACCCGCACCGCGGTGAGCTTGCCGTCGGCGTCGGCGGCGAGCTCGATGTGCTGACGCTGTGCCCGGCCGTGGATCGTGGCCTGGGTGTTCTCGGTACGCTCCTCGTTCCACCGCACCGGCACCTTGTGCTTGCGCGCCAGCGCGGTGCACAGCAACTCCTCGGCGTAGACGTTGAGCTTGGCGCCGAACCCGCCGCCGACGGTGGGAGCCACCACGCGCAGCTGGTGCTCGGGGATGCCGAGCGTGATGGCCGTCATCACCTTCAGGATGTGTGGCACCTGGGTGGAGCTGTACAGGGTGATGTCACCGCCGAAGGGCTGGGGCACCGCGGCGACCGCACGCGGCTCCATCGCCATCGGGATGAGCCGCTGGTGCACGTAGTGCTCGCTCACCGTGTAGGCCGCCTCGGCGAAGGCCCGGTCGACCTGACCCTCGGCACCCTCGCACTTCAGGTCCCACGTGTAGCTCTTGTTGGTGCCCAGCTCGTCGTGGATGACCACCCGGTCGCTCAGGGCGTCCTCGAGGTCGACCACGGCCGGCAGCGGCTCGTACGCGACGTCGATCGCTTCGAGCGCGTCCCGAGCGGCGGCATCGCTGGTGGCGAGCACGCACGCCACGCCGTCGCCGACGTAGGCGGCCTTGGCCACGGCGAGCGGGGAGTGCGCCGGGTTCTTCATGTCCGCCGTGACCGGCCAGGCGCACGGCATCGGCCCGGCCCACAGCGGCACCAGGTCGGCGCCGCTGTATGCGGCCACCACGCCGGGCATCGCGAGCGCGGCGCTGACGTCGACGCTCAGGATGCGGGCATGGGCGTAGGGGCTGCGCAGCACAGCGAGGTGCAGCGCGCCGGGGATGTTCAAGTCGTTGGTGTACTTCGCTTCACCGGTGAGCAGCGCAGGGTCTTCCTTGCGCAGACGGCGCTTCCCCAGCACCGTGTTCGCCGGTGTGGCGGCGTCGGTCATCGTCATGTCGGGCCCCCTCCCGATCAGGTCACTCGCCGCCGGCGGCGGCCAGGACTGCCTGCACGATGTTGTGGTAGCCGGTGCACCGGCACAGGTTGCCCTCGAGCCCGATCCGGACCTCTTCCTCGGACGGGTTCGGGTTCTCCTTCAGCAGGCTGGTGGCGGCCATCACCATGCCCGGCGTGCAGTACCCGCACTGCAGGGCGTGGTTCTCCATGAACGCCTGCTGCATCGGGTGCATCGTGCCGTCGGCGGCCGCCATGCCCTCGATCGTGGTGATCTCGGCACCGTCGGCCTGCACGGCGAGCACGGTGCAGCTCTTCACGGCTTCGCCGTTCAGGTGGAGGCTGCAGGCGCCGCACGACGAGGTGTCGCACCCGATGTTGGTGCCCGTGAGGCCGAGGACCTCACGGACGTAGTGGACGAGCAACGTGCGCGGCTCGACGTCGCTGTCGTGCACGGTGCCGTTGACGGTGACGCGGATCTGCATGGCGCTTCCTTCTGATGTCGTGGTGATGTCGAGTGATGTCGAGTGATGTCGAGTTGTTCGGCGCGCTCTCGGCCGTCGTCGACCCGCGGTCGGAACGGACGTGGACGTGCTGCCCCCAGTGGCGCGCACATCATGCACCATTTCGCACGCCGTCGTGGCACGGGCGGCAGAGATGGGGCGCCGACCGCCGGTCGCCCCGCTCCGTCGACCGGGGGACGACGAAAACCCCCAGAGTGGTCAATCGGAGAATGGGTTCGGCTTTTGGGTTGCTTCGCTATAGTTCGCGGCAGTGACCGACATCGATGACATCGCTCTCCACCGTCTCCGCAAGGACGGCCAGCGGCTGACGACCGGGCGTCAGCTCATTCTCCGCACCCTCGAAGAGGCCAGCGGGCCCGTGACCATTCCCATGATCCTCCAGCGGCAGCCGACGCTGGCGCAGAGTTCCGTGTACCGGAACCTCGCCGTGCTCGAGCACGCAGGGCTGGTGAGCAAGATCTCCATGGGCGACGAACACGCCCACTACGAGCTGGGTGAGGAGATCACCAATCACCATCACCACCACACCGTCTGCACCTCGTGCGGCGCGGTGCGCGACGTGACGCTCTCGGCCGCGGCCGAGCGTTCGCTGGAGCGGGCGCTGCAGGATGCGGCGTTCGGCCAGTCGTTCGAGCTGCACCACCACCGCCTCGACCTCCTCGGTCGTTGCGCTGCGTGCGTCGCCGCCAGCGCCGACTGACGAGCTCGGCCGGTGGATCTGGCGGCGAGCGAGCCAGTCAGCAGCTGACGCCGTCGGGCACCACGAGCGAGATGAGGTAGTCGTCGATCGCTCCGTCGATGCAGGCGTTCAACCCGTAGGCGGTGTGTTGGTCGGCCTCCACCTCGACGAACACGCCCTCCTCGAGCGTCTCGGCCATCGTCCGGCTGCCCTCGAAGGGGGTGGCGGGATCGCCGGTGTTGCCCACGACCACGATGGGCCCGGCGCCGGCACCGGTGATCTCGAAGCCGTCGTCGCCCGCACCGGTGGCGCCCTGGGGGAACGAGGCGCAGATCAGCAACTCATAGGCGGCCGTCGTGCCGATGCGAGGTGAGGCCACGTAGAAGTCGGCGCGCCGCTCGACCGCTTCGTCGATGGCCGCGGCTGCATCGTCGGCAACGGGATCGTCGGCGCACGTGATCGCGAAGTAGGCCTCGAGCTCGTCGCCGTAGGTGCCGTCCGGCAGTCGACCGAAGTAGGCGTCGTAGAGCGCGAGCATGCCGGCGCCGTTGCCGGCTGCTGCCGAAGCGAGGGCCTCGGCGAGTTGCGGCCAGAAGGTGTCGGCGTACATGGCCTGCGCGACGCCGACTTCGAACACGCCTTGGGTGAGATCGGGCCGTCCGGCCGTGGTCGGGATGCGCGTCGTCTCCACCGCCACGAGCAGGTCGAGGAACGCCCCTTCGGCATCGCCGCCGTTGTTGAACGCGCAGGTGGCATCGGCCGAACAGTCGGCGAGGAAGCTGCTGAGCGAGGCGTCGAAGCCGGCAGCCTGCTGCACGAGGCCGTCGATCCGCCCGACGGTCGGATCGACCGCACCGTCGAGGACGGTCGCGCGCACGGTGTCGGGGAACAGGGTTGCCCAGGTCGCGCCGAGTTGGGTGCCGTAGCTCCAGCCGAAGTAGCTGACGGTGTCTTCGCCGAGCGCCTGACGCACGAAGTCCATGTCGCGTGCCGCGTCGACGGTGGTGAGGTGCTGGAGGAGCGCACCGGATCGCTCGACGCAGCCGGCCGTGAACTCGACCGCGACCTCGCGCAGCGCAGCGTCCTCGGCGTCGTCGTCCGGACCGGTCTCGACGCCGAAGTACGGGTCGTAGGCGTCGACGCAGTCGACCGCGGGTTCGGACAAGCCGGTGCCACGTGGGTCGATGCCGATGATGTCGAACGTGTCGAGGAGCGGGCGGTTGTAGATGAACTCGGCCTGGGCGGCGAGGTCGGAGGCGCCGTACCCGGGACCGCCGGGGTTCACGAACAGCACGCCGATCCGGGCCGCGGGATCGGTGGCACGGTGGCGCACCAGGTAGAGCTCGATCTGGTCGCCGTCGGGGTCGTCGTGATCGAGTGGGACCTCGAGGACGGCCTCGTCGACGCCGGCCTCGAGCTCGGTCCACTCGATCGTGCCGACGGGCGCGGTGGAGGATGGAGAGGCGGTCGCATCGGTGACCGTCGGGTCGGTCGCATCCGTCGTGTCGCTCGACCCGTCGGGCGCCGACGTCGTGCCCGGGGCGACATCGGTCGTCCCGGTCGAGTCCGTCGCCGGCGTGGTGACCGTTTCGGTGGATGCCGTGGACGGGATCGACAGCGATTCGGAGCAGCCCGCGACGGCCAGCAGCCCGGCTACGCCGATGCAGGTGAGGACGAGTGCGATGGGTGAACGTGCAGCAGACACATCGGAACAGTAGGCATTCGATGTCCAGGTGCTGGGGGACGCTTCCTAAGCTGGACGGCGCCATGAGCACCCCGCCGAACACCGCACCAGCGGTCTCCCCGCTCGATGCGTCCGCCGCTGTCTCTCCCGAGGCGATCGCGGCGCGCGATCGGCTGTCGGCGATCCTCACCGCCGACGACCCGACCGAGCTGTTGTGGGTGGCGCAGGAGGACGGGTTCTTCGAGCGGTGGGTGCCCGAGATCTCGGCGCTCGCGATGGAGCAGGACCCGGTGCACCGGCACAAGGACGTCCTCACCCACACGTTCATGGTGACGGCCAACACCTCACCCCGGCTGCTGGTGCGACTCGCCGCCCTGTTCCACGACGTCGGCAAGAGCCGCACGCGCCGGTACGCGCGGGGGAAGGTCACGTTCCACCACCACGAGGCCGTCGGGGCGCGGATGACGCGCGATCGCCTCGTCACCCTCGGTCACGAGCCGGCGATGGTGGAGGACGTGGCCCGTCTCGTCGAGCTCAGCGGCAGGTTCCACGGCTACCAGCACGGCTGGGAGGACTCGGCGGTCCGTCGCTACGCGCGCGACGCCGGCCCGCTGCTCGGCGACCTGAACGAGCTCGTGCGGTGCGACTGCACCACTCGTCACTCGGAGAAGGTCCGTGGCTTGCAGCGCCGCATGGACGAGCTCGAGGGCCGGATCCGGCAGTTGGCGATCGACGAGGCGCGCAAGGCCGAGCGCCCCGAGCTCGACGGCGCGGAGATCATGGAGCTGCTCGGCATCGGCCCGGGTCGGGTGGTCGGCGAGGCGCGGGCGATGCTGCTCGAGCACGCACGCGCCCACGGCGCGCCCGATCACGACGAGGCGGTCGCGCTGCTGCGCTCGTGGTGGGCGGCCCGCAGCGGCTGAGCCACACGCTGCGTGATCGACGCGGCGATCGCACGCGACGCCGCCCACGCGGCGACCCCGACGGCCAGGGTGCCCACGAGCGCCACCCACGGCACGAACCACTCGAGCATCTGCGGCCACACCTGCCAGTGCACGAGGAACACGACGAACGACGCGCCGGCCAGGGTGCCCACGAGTCGCACCAACGGGGCGGGCACGGGGATCTGCGGCACCCACACCAGCAGGAGCATCGCCACGACGAGCACGAGTTCACGTCGACCGTCGCCGAAGTAGCCCGGCACGGCGAGCACCGCGGCGAGGGACACCACCATCCGCTGCCAGGCCGTCGACGCACGCGCGGCCATCCAGCCGATGACGAAGCACCAGGCGACCGTGTGGGTGCGGAAGATGGCGTTGTACGGGTCGCCGAACTGCACGACCTCGAACCGGAGCGCGAGCGTGATCACGCCGAACGCCGACGCCACCGCGAACGGCCATCGTCGCTCGAGCCGTCGGAACGGGCCGATCGACCAGAGCAGCGTGACCACGAGCATCGACTGGACGAGGGCTTCCAGGTACCAGTAGTTCCAGCGCCCGTCGCGCCGCCAGGACGAGCCGGTGTAGTTGTTGACGAGGAGTGTCGTGCCGAGGCTGTATCCGCCGGCGACGACCATGTTGACGGCGATCCACGCCGAGGTGGGAAGGGCGATGCGGGCGACGGCACGAAGCGCGTGCCGGGTTCGGTGTGCGACGTCGCTCGCGACCAGGCGGAAGCGGGCGAGGTTGTAGCCGGCGACGACGAGCAGGGCATGGGCGCCGCCGCGCAGGAAGAACACGTCCATGTGGGTGCCCACGACCAACACGATCGCGATCGCACGGAGGACGACCGTGGTCTCGACGTCACGCCACCACCGGCGCACCCCTCGGCGTCGCCCGTGCTCGGCAGGGTGCGCAGGTCGCGACCCGGCGGTGGCATCGGCGATCGCCTGCAGTTCGGCGACCGTGCGGAGATGCCAATCGGTGGGGAGCGCGCCCAGGAGGCGCTCGATCCCGATCGAGATCTCGACGTACGACAGGGAATCGCCCCCGAGGGAGACGAAGGTGTCGTTCCCGCCGACCGCGCCGCCGGCGCGTCGGCCGCCGATGGTGCGTGCGTAGCACGACGCGACATCGACGGTGTCCGGTGCCGGTGGGGCGGTGCGATCCGCGCGCCCGAGCGCGAGGAGTCGATCGAGATCGGGCTTGCCGTTGTCGAGTCGCGGGGCCGGATGCGGCACCAGGCGGACGACGCCGACGGGGAGGCCGAACTCGTCGGCGACCCGGCGGACGATCGACTCGCCTCGGCGCTGATCGATCGCTCGATCGTCCTGCCCGCCGGCATCGGCATCGGCATCGGTTTCGGCGTCGTCATCGAGGCGGGCCACGACGACGAGGCCGTCGTCGCCGGCGACGACGGCGTCGAGCCCGTGGTGGGCGAGCCGGCGGGTCATGTCGTCGAGGCCGACACGGATGCCGAAGGGCTTCACGAACCGGCTCGCCCGCCCGACGATCTCCAGCCGGCCGTCGCCGTCGAACCGCCCGAAGTCGCCGGTGCGGAGCTCGTCGACCGTCCGCCCGAGCGCCAGATCGTCGGGGCCGACGGCGTAGCCGAGCATCACGTTCGGTCCCCGGTACACGACTTCGCCCGCGCCGGGCGGTGCCGCGGGATGCGGGCGCAACGTCACGGATCCGCCCGCCACCGCACGGCCCACCGTGTGCGGCGCGACCGCGACCTCGGAGGGATCGAGCACGGTCATCCGGGCCGTCGCCTCGGTCTGGCCGTACATCACGGCGAAGCCGTGGCCGAGCTCGGCCGCCCGGGCTGCTCGATGTCGCACCTGTGTGACCGGGAGACGCCCACCGGCCTGTGTGACCAGGCGCAGGCTCGGCACCGCCAGCGGATCCCGGCCGAGCCGTTCGAGTCGGGCGATGAGCTCGAACGTGTGCGGGACACCTGCGAGGGTGGTGACCTGGCGCTGCCGGACCGTCCGCCAGAACCGGTCGTCGACCACCGAATCGTCGGTGAGCACCACGGACGCGCCGATCGCGAGGTGTGAGTGCAGCACCGACAGGCCGTAGCAGTAGTGGAGGGGGAGCGACGTGATCGCCCGGTCGTCCTCGGTGAGGCCGAGTGCGACCGCGATGGCATGGGCGTTCGCGTCGAGACCGTCGCCGCTCAGTCGCACCGCCTTCGCCACGCCGGTCGAGCCCGACGTCGGCATGACCAGCGCGAGGTCCGGATGCAGGGGCGCGGCCGCCCCGGTGACCAAGCGCCTCGCGGTGGCCCGACCCTGCTCGGTGTCGGAGGTGAGCAGCACCGCGTGGCCGGCGTGCAGCGCGGCGAGATGGCGGAGCACGGTGTCGAGCCGGTTGCCGCCCGAGACGTGCACCAGGCGACGAGCGGGACCGTCTGCATCGTCGGCCCCTGCGGTCGGGTCGTCACCGAGCCGATCGGCCAGTTCGTCGATGCGCGCGGCGAGATCCCCGTAGGTGCACATCTCGTCGCCGTCGACGAGGGCGATCCGAGATCCGAAGGTGGCGAGGGCACTGACGAACGCAGGCGTCGACCGATGACGGTCGCACACCGCGGGTGCCCCGCTCCCGCGCCGGTCGCCGTGTCCGGGCGGTTCGCCGCGCATCAGCGGTCCGGTCGGCGGAACGCGACGACCCGTTCCGTGGCACGCACGTGCACCGCGTTCCCGGTGCGCGGCAGGCGGCTCGTCTGCAGCCTGGCGGTGACGATGGGGCCGGAGTTGAGGCGCACCATCACGACGGCGTCGTGTCCGTAGTACTGGCGCCCCACCACCGTGCCGGCCGCGCCGACGGGTATGCCGGCGCGACGCTCGTGACCGAGCGCGTCGTCGTGACGGTCGGCGTCGTGCACGACGAGCTGCTCGGGGCGCACGAGGACGTCCACCGCTGCGCCACCGACGACGCCAGGATGCGCGACCATCGACGCACCGAGATCGCCGAGCGCGCATCGCACGGTGACGGTGCCGTCGTCGCGCGCTGTCACGAACTCGCCGTGGAGCACGACTGCGTCCCCGACGAACGTGCCGACGTCGAGCGACGCCGGGTGGTGGTACACCTCGGTGGGTTCGGCCGACTGGGCGATCCGACCGTCGAGCAGCACCGCCACCTGGTCGGCGATCGACAGCGCCTCCAACTGGTCGTGGGTGACGATCACCGCGGTGGCGCCGCTCGCACGCAACGCCTCGAGTACCTCGCCCCTCACCTGTGCGCGCAGGCCGGCGTCGAGCGACGAGAAGGGTTCGTCGAGCATCACGATCGCCGGGCGTGGTGCGAGCGCCCGGGCCAGGGCCACACGGTGCTGCATGCCGCCCGAGAGCTCGTGGGGACGCTTGCGTTCGATGCCCGGCAGGCCGACGAGCTCGAGGACCTCCGCGATGCGGCCCGATCGACGTTCGGCGCGGTCGAGTCCGAACCCGACGTTGCCCGCCACGGACAGGTGGGGGAAGAGCGCCCCTTCCTGCGGCACCACGCCCACCCGGCGCAGCTCGGGTGGTGTGCTGCGTTCGCGGTCGGCGACCGGCGTCCCCCCGATCGAGACCGTGCCGCCGTCGGGACGTTCGAACCCGGCGACGATGCGGAGCAGCGTCGTCTTGCCGCCGCCGGAGGGACCGAGGACGGCGGTGATGCTGCCGACCGGCACGACCAGGTCGACGCCGTCCAGCACCAGGGTGCTGCCGAAGGACTTGGTGACTCCTCGGACCTCGAGCGCCGGCACCGCCGATACCGAGGGCACCTCCGGCGCCGGCGTTCGGTCGCGGTCAGTCACGTGCGGACTCCTTCGTTCGGCCGGTGCTCGCGATGCTGAGCACGGCGGTGGGGATGGCAGCGAACACCACCAGCGCGAGCGCGTACGGGCCGGCGTTGGCGTAGTCGCTCACCGAGGTGTGTCGCCACAGTTCGGTGGCGAGCGTCGTGGTGCCCGTGGGTCGCAGGATCAGCGTCACCGGCAGTTCCTTCATGGTCGACAACATCACGAGGGCCGCACCTGCAGCAATGCCGGGGAGCGCGAGCGGCACCGTCACACGCCACAGCACCGCCAGCGGTCGGCTGCCCAGTGAGCGCGCCATCTCCTCGACGCGCACCGACGACTGCTCGATCGAGGAGCGCACGGTGCCCACCGCCAGCGGCAGGAACAGCACGACGTAGCCGAGCACCAACAGGGGCGTCTCCTGGTACACGGGACGGAGCGCACGAACGCCGATGAACACGAGCGAGATCGCGACCACGATGCCCGGCAGCGCGTGGGCCACGTATGTCGTGCGTTCGATGGCGATGCTCGTCCGCGACCGGAAGCGTGCCGCGAGCACGCCGACGGGGAGTGCCAACAGGATCGTCGCCACCGCGGCGAGCACCGCCAACCACACCGTGCTGCCGAGCGCGGACGCGACGTCGCCCCAGTCGACATCGGTCGACTCGAACGTGAGCACCCACTGGATCACCCGGGCGATGGGGAACACGATCGTGACGCCGATGACGACCGCAGCGAAGCCCCACGCCGGCACGGCGGCCCGACCGAGGCGCACGGGTGCACCGTGCCGAGCGGCTCCCGACCCGAGCCGTGACTGGGTGGCCCGACCTCGCGCCCTCGCCTCCAGCACGACCAGCACGAGGGCGACCAGGACCAGCATCGTGGCGAGAATGGCCGCGCGGCTCGGATTGAAGCCGGCGCGATAGGCGCCGTAGATGACCCAGGTGAACACCTCGTACCGCATCGCAGCGACGGCGCCGAAGTCGCTCAGCACGTACAGCGCGACGAGGAGTGCCCCGGCGCTCACGGCAGGGCGGACCTGGCGGAAGGTGAGGCGCAGCGCCACGTCGAGCCGGCGACGGCCGAGCGACCGGGCGACCTCCTCCTGGGCCGGATCGAGATGGCGCAGCGCCGCGACCGCCGGCAGGTAGACGAACGGGTACGACACGCTGGTCAGCACCAGGGTCGCGCCGTCGAACCCGGCCAGCCCCGGTCGCCACGACACCCAGGCGAACGCGGCCAGGTACGACGGGATGGCGAGCGGCAGCGCGAACACCACACCCAGGATGCGGCGACCCGGCAGGTCGCTGCGCACCACCAACCACGCGGCGACGCAGCCGACGACGACGCTGAGGGCGGTGACCGCGCCGGCGAGGCCGACGCTGCGGAGCAGCAGGTCTCGTGTCCGTGCCCGCCACAGTTCGTCGACCACCTCACCCCAGCCTCGTTCCACCGCCCGGTCGACCAGGTACCAGACGGGGGCGATCGCGACGACGGCAGCAGCGAGCGCCGGGAGCAGCACGAACCACGGTTGTCGCGACCCCTGACCGGGCGCGGGCCGGGACGCGACGACGACCCCGGGGCGGGCCGGGGTCGTCGACGACGTGACCGGAGTGGTCACGTGTGCCTCATCGATGGCGGGCGGCCCACGACGAGGTCACAGTGTCAGCAGCCCCACGTCGGACAGCAGCTCCTGCGTCTCAGCGATCGAGTCGAGATCGGACAGGTCGATCGTCGGCGGCTCGAGGGTGTCGAACGGAGGCAGGAGCTCGGAGGCGGGGACGCCGGCGACGAGCGGGTACTCGTAGGTCTCGTCGGCGAAGTAGCGCTGTGCCGTCTCGCTGAGCAGGAACTCGACCAACTCGAGCGCTTCGTCCGAGTGCTCGCTGCTCGCGAGGACGCCGACACCGGCCACGTTGACGAGGCCGCCCGGATCGCCGGCCGCCACGAACTGGTTGACGGCCGTCACGGCGTCGGCCCCCTCGGCCGCGATCTTCTCGTAGAGGTAGTAGTGGTTGACGAGTCCGATCGCCAGCTCGCCGCCGTCGACCGCGTCGCGCACGGCGACGTTGTTCTCCAACGGCACCGGATCCTGGGCGGCGAAGCCCTCGAGCCAGGTGCGGGCAGCGTCCTCGCCGCGCAACACGCGCAGACCGGTCACGAACGACTGCCACGACGCGTTGTTGGGGGCGAAGCCGATCTTGCCCTTCCAGGCCGGGTCGAGCAGCTCGTCGATGGTGGTCGGCGGCTCGGGGGCGAGCTCGGGGTTGACGACGAACACACGGACACGGCCGCTGGTGCCGACCCACAGGTCATCGGTGGAGCGGAACGCCGCCGGCACCGGCGACACGAGGTCGGTGGGCAGCGTGGCGAACAGACCGGCGTCGGCGACGGCGCCGAGCGCACCGGCGTCCTGGGAGAAGAACACGTCGGCGGGGGAGGCGTCGCCCTCGGTGAGCAACTGGGCGGCGAGCTCGCCGCTGTCGCCGCCCCGGAAGCCGACGGTGATGCCGGTCTGCTCGGTGAACTCGTCGAGGATCGGTTCGACCAGTTCCTGCGAACGGCCCGAGTAGACGGTGACTTCGCCCGTGGAGGGGCCGCTCGTGTCCGAGGGTCCGCCGGTGTCGGACGGTCCGCCGGTGTCGGACGAGGCGGACTCGTCGGAGGCGCAGGCCGCAGCGAGGGAGGCGGCGGCGAGCACTGCGGCGAACGAGCGGAGCGCGACCGCCCGACCGGAGGAGCGGGAACGGTCGGAGCCTCGTGACGCGAGGAGCGACGTGGAGGGTGACACGGGTCGAACGCGGAACATGCCCGTGACGCTAATGAGCATTCCCGAAGTCTGTCAAGCCGACCTAACAGGCTCGGTCTGGCGGCCTTGGAACGCGGTGCCGGTCCAGCGGTCGCCCGCCGGACCGGCCCTCAGCGGTCCGGAGCAGCGTCAGCTGCGAGCCGCGGCGATCGCCGACCACACACGCTCGGCGGTGGTGGGCATGTCGATGTGCTTCACACCGAGGTGGCTCACGGCGTCGATGACGGCCGACTGCACCGCGGGGGTGGAGCCGATCGTGCCGCTCTCGCCGATGCCCTTGGCGCCGAGTGCGTTGATGAACGTCGGGGTCTCCATGTGGACGACCTCGATGCTCGGCAGCTCGGCCGCCGAGATGAACGCGTAGTCGGCGAGGTTCGACGTGATCGGGTTGCCGTCGTCGTCGTAGCGGACCTCCTCGAGCAGCGCCTGGGCCGTGCCCTGGGCGACGCCACCGTGGATCTGGCCCTCGAGCAGCATCGGGTTGAGCACGCGGCCGGCATCGTCGCATGCGACGTGGCGGAGGTGCTTCACCTGGCCGGTCTCGGTATCGACCTCGACGACGGCCACGTGTGCGCCGAACGGGAACGTGGCCCCGCTGACCGCGTAGTACGCCGCGTGGGCGAGGCCCTCCGGCAGGTCGGGGTCGCCCTTGGCAGCGACGGCGAGCTCGGCCCAGGTCTTCGCGATGGCGGGCGCACCCGACACGTGGAAGCTGGCGGAGTCCTTGTCGAGCACCACGTCGGCCTCGTCGGCCTCGAGCATGCGGGCGGCGACCTTGCGGGCCTTGTCGACCAGATCGGCCGAGGCGAGGAACACGGCGTTGCCGCCCTGCTGCAGCGAGCGCGAGCCCATGGTGCCGTCGCCCAACGGGACGAGGTCGGTGTTGCCCCAGACGACGTCGATCATGTCCATCGGGATACCGGTCTGCTCGTGGGCGAGCATGCTCCACGCGGTGACGTGGCCCTGGCCGTGGGGTGAGGTGCCGGTGTAGACGATGGCCCGCCCGTCGTCGAGGACCTCGATGCGGGCGTGCTCGCCCGAGCCGACGCCGCCGGTGATCTCGACGTAGACGCTGACACCGATGCCGAGCTGCTTCACGTCGCCCGATGCGCGGCGGCGGGCCTGCTCGGCGCGCAGGTCGGCATAGCCGGCCGCCTCCAGCGCCTTGTCGAGCGCGCCCTCGTAGTCGCCCACGTCGTAGGCCTGGCCGACGGCGGTGGTGTGCGGCTCCATGAACTTCGGGATGAGGTTCTTGCGGCGCAGTTCGGCGGGGTCCATGCCGATCTCGAGCGCGAACAGGTCCATCGCCCGCTCGGCGGCCGCGGTGGCCTCCGGTCGGCCGGCGCCGCGGTAGGCGGTGGTGACCGCGGTGTTGGTGACGACGCTGGTGGTGCGCACCTCGATGTTCGGGATCGCATACACGGCGCTCGACATCGGACGGGTCATGAACGGGGCGAGGATGGTGCCCATCTCGGCGAAGCTGCCCGAGTCCTGGATGACGTGCATCTGGTAGTGGGTGACCTTGCCGTCACGGGTGCCGCCGATGGTGACGTACTGCACCTGCGCGCGGCCGTGGCCGAGCACCATCATCGACTCGCTGCGGGTCTCGCGCCAGCGCAGGGGCTTGCCGACCTTGGCCGACAGCACGCCGAGCAGCGCCTCTTCCGGATCGCAGCTGATCTTCGCGCCGAAGCCGCCGCCGACGTCGGGAGCGATCACGAGCACCTGATCGGGCTCGACGCCGTTGATCTTGGCGATGGTGGTCTTCGCGCCCTGTGCTGCCTGGGTGCTGAGCCACTGGTGGAGGCGACCGTCGACCCAGGCCACGGCAGAGCCGCGCACCTCGAGCGGGCACGGGGCCACACGCTGGTTGAGGAAGCGACCGGTGACGACGACCTCGCAGCCCTCGAAGAACGCCTCGCCGGTGTTCTCGGGCATGCCGAGCACCGTGGTGTCGAACACGACGTTGCTGCCGGCGCCGTCGTAGATGAGGGTGCTGCTGGCCATGGAGGCTTCCATGTCGATGAGTGCGGGCAGCACGTCGTAGTCGACGATGACCTGCTCGACGGCGTCCTCGCCGACGCGGGGGTCGCTGGCCAGCACGACGGCGACCGGCTCGCCGACGAAGCGGACCTTGTCGATCGCGAGCATGCCGCGGGCGACCATCGGGTTGAAGTCGGACGGGACGGGCTCGAGCCCGAGGTCGGCGGCCGTGTACACCGCGACCACGCCGGGGACCTCGAGCGCGCCGGAGACGTCGATGTTGGTGATGACGCCGTGTGCGACCGACGAGCGCACGAACGTCACGTGCAACGCGCCGGCGAGCAGCGGCTCGTCGAGCAGATCCTCGACGTACTGGCCTCCGGTCGTGAGGAACTTCGGGTCCTCCTTGCGAAGAACCCGGTTTCCGAGAATGCTGCCGGCCACGTGTACCCCCTGGTGATGCGGCCGCTGCGGGAGCGGACGCGGTGTGCGATCGGGCGTGACACTAGTCAGCCGCTGCACCCGGTGTCGCCGCCTGCGGGCGCCGGTCGTGCGCGGTCTCGACCGTCGACGGTGTGACCGATGCCCGTGGCCCGGCTGACGGACGTGCGCCGGTCGACCTTTACGATACGAAACGGTTTCGTATCGGAAAGGGCATCGCCGGCAACAGTCGATCGGCGACGCCACGAGGACGTGGAGGACGAATGCACGGCGACGACCAGGGCCCGGGACCACTCGCAGCGATGGGCACCGTGGGCCACGGTGATCTCGACCCCCGGGTGCACGCCCGACGCTGGTTCACCCTCGCCACGTTGTGCCTCAGCCTGTTGATCATCGTGATGGACAACACGATCCTCAACGTGGCCATCCCGTCGCTCGTCGACGAACTCGGCGCGACCAACAGCCAGCTGCAGTGGATCGTCGACGGGTACACGCTCGTGTTCGCCGGGCTGCTCCTCACCACCGGCAGCCTCGGCGACCGGTTCGGGCGCAAGCTCGCCCTCCGCATCGGCATCGTCGTGTTCGCCATCGGCTCGGTCCTGTCGGCGCTGTCGGGATCGCCCTCACAGCTGATCGCCACCCGCTCGTTGATGGGCGTCGGCGGCGCGCTGATCATGCCGTCGACCTTGTCGATCCTCACCAACGTCTTCCGCGACCCTCGCGAGCGAGGCCGGGCGATCGCGATCTGGGCCGGTTTCTCCGGCCTCGGCGTGGCGCTCGGTCCGGTGATCGGCGGCTTCCTCCTGAACCACTTCTCGTGGAGCTCGGTGTTCTGGGTGAACCTGCCCGTCGGCGCGATCGCGCTGATCGCCGGATGGTTCTTCGTACCCGAGACCAAGGATCCGTCGGCGCCGCGGCTCGACCCGATCGGTGCGCTGCTGTCGATCGTCGGCCTCGGATCGGTGCTGTTCGCGATCATCGAGGGCCCGTCGAAGGGCTGGACGAGCCTCGAGGTGACGGTGTCGGCCGCGGTCGGCATCATCGGGCTGCTCGCCTTCGTCGCGTGGGAGCGGCACACCGACCATCCGATGCTCGACATGAGCTTCTTCGCCAATCCGCGCTTCACGGCGGCCAACGTCGCGGTGACGCTCACGTTCTTCGCGATGTTCGGCTCGCTGTTCCTCATGACGCAGTACTGGCAGTTCGTGCACGGGTTCACCCCGCTCGAGGCCGGTGTCCACCTGGTGCCCTACGCCATGACGATGATGATCACGGCTCCGCTGTCGGCCCGACTCGTCGAACGGCTCGGCACCAAACGTGTCGTCACCATCGGCTTGTCGACGATCTCGCTCGCCATGCTGGTGCTGTCGACGATCCACGCCGACTCGAGCTATCTCCGGGTGATCGCGAACATGTGCGTGATGGCGGTCGGCATGGGGCTCACGATGGCCCCGGCGACCGAGAGCGTGATGGGTTCGCTGCCCCGCGAGAAGGCCGGAGTCGGCTCCGCCGTGAACGACACGACGCGGCAGATGGGCGGCGCGCTCGGCGTGGCCGTGATCGGCAGTCTCGTGGCGAGCGTGTACGCCGCCGGCATCGACGACGTGGCCGAACGGTTCGGGCTGGCCGGTGCGCAGCTGGCCAGGGTGCGCGGGTCGCTCGGCGCCGCCCTGAAGGAAGCGGTCACGTTCGGTGCCGACGGGCCGGCGCTCGCCGACAGCGCCAACCGTGCCTTCGTCGACGGCCTCTCGCAGGGACTCCGCGTGGGTGCCGTGGTCGTGATGATGGCGGCGTTCGTGGCGCACCGGTTCCTCCCGGCTCTCGGGCGCGACCATGTTCGTGGGGTCGCTGCGCCGTCCGTCACGTCCCTCGACGACGCAACTGCGGCCGATGGGCCGGCGCATGCATCCGACACCACCGCTCCCGTGGCAGGCTCGTGACGTGAACCTCGTGCGTCGCGGCCGACCCCGCAACGAACAGTCGACCTCGGCGATCCTGATCGCCACGATCGAACTCGTGTCGGAGATCGGCCTTGCTGCGCTCACGATGGACGCGGTGGCTGCTCGGGCCGGCGTCAGCAAGGCGACGATCTACCGGCGGTGGTCGACGAAGGAAGCGCTGATGCTCGACGCGTGGATGTCGTGCGTGCGCACGCCCACCGTGCCCGATACCGGCACCCTCCACGACGACCTCACCGAGATGTTCACCTCGCTCGAGCAGCCGCTCGCGGACGGCGATCTCCAGCGGGTGTTCCCGCAGATGATCGCGGCGGCGAAGGTGAACGACGAGGTGGCGGCTGCGTACCGGTCCTTCATCGCGGAACGCCGGCGTCCGATGCGGTCGGTGCTCGAGCGGGCCGTGGCCCGTGGCGAACTCGCCGCCGACCTCGATCTGGATCTGGTGCACGACCTCTTGGTCGCGCCGGTGCTCTACCGGTGGTTGGTGAGCGACGGCCCGATCGATGAACGGGTGACGGCGTCGATCGTGCAGATCGTGCTGGCGGGTGTGCACGCGCTGCCGCGGGTCGGCGCATGACGTGAGACGACCCTGACAGGGTCAGACGGTCGGGGTGGCGACGCTCAGGGGGCCGCGGTGGCCGGCGCCGACTGACGCACGGCGACGATCTGGTTGAAGGTGTCGTACGGCCAGCCGGTCGGCAACGGGAGCGGACCCGTCTGAGTGGGCAGCACCGAGATGCGTTCCTCGCCGGGACCGACCACGCCGAGCTCGTCGCGGGCCGCTTCCTTCGCACCTTCGGGCGTGCCGAGGTGGTCGACCTCGGTGCCGAGCTTGCGGTTCGCCTCGGTGAGCACCGAGAGCTCCTGCTGCTTGTCGACGATCTCGTCCTCTTGGCGGAGCCACGCCTGTACCGGCAGGACGAACAGCGCAGCGACGATGGCAACCACGATGCCGAGGCCGGCGATGGCGAGGAACCAGCGATGAGGGCGCCGGGTCACCAGCTGGTGGTCGTCGTCGATGGGGCGCGTGCCGAGCTTGGTCTGATCAGCACGATCGGTGCGATCGGGGCGCGAACGGTCGTCGGCGAGCGGGCGCTGGCCGGGCCGGGCCGGGCGAACGCGCGGCGCACTGGCGCGCGGGCGCGGCACACCGCTCGTCTTGTGACCGTTGCTCATCGAGGACAGTCTC
Organism: Actinomycetota bacterium; assembly: GCA_963169665.1. Classification (GTDB taxonomy): domain Bacteria; phylum Actinomycetota; class Acidimicrobiia; order Acidimicrobiales; family Ilumatobacteraceae; genus VFMC01. Next base: position 39,914 of record CAUJET010000100.1, read on the forward strand.
GCATCTGGATCCGCGCGGCGGGTGGCCCCCGGCGCGCGGGCCGGCGGCTCAGGGCGGGGCCGGCGCGCTGCGGCCGCGGGATGCGGCCT
>CAUJET010000101.1 GCA_963169665.1 Actinomycetota bacterium
AACGGCGTGTACGCCGCCAACCCACGATCCGCAAGCGTCTTGGAAATCGCAGCCGTCAACGTCGTCTTGCCGTGGTCGATGTGACCCATCGTGCCGATGTTGACGTGCGGCTTGGTGCGCTCGAACTTCGCCTTGCTCATGAAAATCTCCGTTGCTCGGATCCAGTGGGTTGTCAAAGAACGCATGAAGCCTAGCGGCTCGTCCCGCCCGCTCCACACGTCCGGGGCCGACTTCGCGAGCTGCCCGCTCCGAGCCGCCGGGCCTGCGTGACCTGGGGGAGCAGGCGGGCACGAGGGGATCGGCGGGCGTGACAGCATGGCGGGATGGACGCCGAATCACGCCTCTCCGAACTCGGGATCGAGCTGCCGACGCCGAGTCCGGCGGCCGGGAAGTACGTGGCCGCCGTGCGCACGGGAGATCTGGTGTTCCTGTCGGGTGCCGGCCCGGCTCGGCCGGACGGGTCGTTCGTGACCGGCAAGGTCGGCCTCGACGAGGGCGGCACGGTCTCGATCGAGGACGCGCGACATGCTGCGCGGCTCACCGGACTCCAACTGCTCGCCACGTTGCGCGCCGAGATCGGCTCGCTCGACCGGGTCGTGCGCGTGGTGAAGGTGCTCGGCATGGTGAACCCGGCACCGGGCTTCAACCGCACGCCGGCGGTCATCGACGGGTGTTCCGAACTGTTCGTCGAGGTGTTCGGCGAGGCGGGCCGCGGTGCCCGGTCGGCGGTCGGGATGGCCGAGTTGCCGTTCGACATCGCCGTCGAGATCGAGGCCGTCGTGGAGATCGACCCCGCCAGCTGACTGCCGGTTGACTGCCGGCCGATCGAGGCCCGCCACCTCGGAAAACGCGCTGATATATCAAATGTATACTGCGACGATGTCCCTTGCCTCACGCCTCCAGAACCTGGGCACCGAGACGGCCTTCGCGGTGTCGCTCGCAGCTGCCGACTGGGCCGCCAAGGGGAATCGGGTGTTCCCGTTCCACCTCGGCGACATGAACCTGCCCACACCGGCCAACGTCGTGGCCGCGATGGATCGGGCGATCGCCGACGGCAAGACCGGCTACTGCGCCGCTGCCGGCATCGCGCCGCTCCGCGAAGCGCTCGCCGCCGATGTGGGTGCCCGACGTGGCATGTCGTTCGAGCCCGCCAACGTGGTGGTGCAGCCCGGCGGCAAGCCGGTGATCGGCAAGTTCGTCCAGACCGTGATGGAACCTGGCGCCGAGGTGCTGTACCCGAACCCCGGCTACCCCATCTACGAGAGTCAGATCGAGTACTTCGGCGGCACGGCCGTGCCGTACCGCTACGTCGAGACGGCGACCGGCTTCGCCCTCGACCTCGAGTACCTGGCAGCCCACATCACGCCGCGCACGACCGCGCTCATCTACAACGACCTGCAGAACCCCCTGTCATCGGAGAGCAGCCGCGAGGAGATGGAGGCCGTCGCACGCCTCGCGATCGAGCACGACCTGTGGGTGCTGAGCGACGAGGCCTACTTCGAGATGCGCTACGCCGGCGAGAGCACGTCGATCGCCAGCCTCCCCGGCATGAAGGACCGCACGGTCATCCTCTACACCTTCTCCAAGAAGTTCGCGATGACGGGCTGGCGGCTCGGCGCGGCGATCGCACCGCTCGAGGTCGCCGAGCAGATCGCGAAGCTCAACACCAACGACGAATCGTGCACGGCGCACTTCGTCCAGTGGGCGGGCGTCGAGGGCATCACCGGCGACCAGTCCGGCCCGGCCGCGTTGCGCGACGTCCTGCGGGTGCGGCGCGATGCAGCGGTCGACGGCGTGAACGCGATCCCGGGCATGCACACGGCCCGACCGGACGCGACCTTCTACCTGTTCGTGAACGTGACCGAGGCCATGGCGGCGAAGGGGTTCACCGACGTCGCGAACTTCGCGTCCGCGGCGCTGCACGAGACCGGCGTCTCGTTCTGCACCCGCCGACACTTCGGCCGGCCACAACCCGGCGAGGAGCAGCAGTACATCCGGCTCGCGTACTCGGGCATCTCCGATGCCGACATCACCGAAGCGCTCGGCCTGCTGGGTCAGTGGGTGACGGCATGAGCGCCGAGCGGCACGCCACGCATCAGTTGGGCAAGGTGGTCGTCACCGGCCGGATCCCGCGTCCGGGTCTCGACCTGCTGATCGGCGCGGACCACACCGTCGTGTCGTGGGACGACGAGACCGCGATCGGTCGCGACGAGCTGCTGCGCCGCGTGGTCGGCGCCGATGTCATCGTGTCGCTGCTCACCGAGAAGATCGACGCCGAACTGCTCGACGCCGCCGGCCCGCAGCTGCGGGCCGTGTGCAACGTGGCCGTCGGGTACAACAACATCGACGTGTCGGCGTGCCGCGAGCGTGGCGTGATCGCCACCAACACGCCCGGCGTGCTCACCGACGCCACCGCGGACATCGCGATGGCGCTCATCCTCATGACCACGCGCCGTCTCGCCGAGGGCGAGCGGCTCATCCGGTCGCGCGAGCCGTGGCAGTGGGGCATGTTCATGATGCTCGGCACGGGGCTGCAGGGCGCCCGCCTCGGGCTGGTGGGCATGGGTCAGATCGGCACCGCGCTGGCCCGCCGCGCGACGTCGTTCGGCATGACGATCGGGTACAGCAACCGACGTCCGGTCGACCCGGCGATCGCCGAGGAGCTCGATGCCGAGTACCTGTCGCTCGACGAGTTGCTGGCCACGAGCGACGTCGTCTCGTTGCACTGCCCGTACTCCCCCGAGACCCACCACCTCATCGGGCCGGCACAGCTCACGTCGATGCGCAACACCGCGTTCCTCATCAACACCGCCCGTGGACCGGTGGTGGACGAGGCGGCGTTGGTGGCCGCGCTGGAGCGGGGCGAGCTCGCCGGCGCCGGCCTCGACGTGTTCGAGAAGGAGCCCGAGGTGCACCAGGGGCTGCTCGACCGCGACGACGTGGTGCTGATCCCGCACCTGGGGTCGGCCACGGTGGAGACCCGCACGGCGATGGCCACGCTCGCGGCGCGCAACGCGCTGGCGATCCTGGCCGGACAGGGGCCCGTCACCCCGATCGGCTGACCGGCGCGTCGACAGCTGACAGATTCGTCAGCCGTCGGCGCCCAGGCGCACCGTCACCCGCGCGCCGTCCTCCTCGACGGCGAAGCACGCGATCGGCAGCGAGGCCGGCGGACCCTGGTGCTGGCCGGTGCGCACGTCGAACTGAGCACCGTGCAGCGGACAGGTGAGGAGGCCGCCGCGCAGGCGACCCTCGCTGAGCTTGGCGTCGCGGTGCGAACAGTTGTCGACCACCGCATGCAGCGTGCCCGCGACGCGGCACACGACGATGCCGTGCGTGCCGAGATCGGGGAACGCCCGGATCTGGCCGTCGCGCAGGTCGCTCAGGTCGCCCAGTTCCACCACATCGCCTGCATCGGTCATGGGGTCGAAGCGTACGGGACCCGGGTCAGCACCCTTCGAATCCGCCGTCGCGAGATGGGTAGGTTCCCCGCCATGACCGCCATCGCCGATCCCACCGACGCCTACGAGCTGGGCATCCGTGCCGCCATCGACGACGCCCTGCGCAGCTACTGCCGCGGCATCGATCGCCTCCACGTGCCCTCGCTCGAGGCCGCGTTCCACCCGGGTGCGATCCTCGAGGGCTACGGCAGCGCCGATGCGACGACGATCGAGGAGTTCATCCCGCGGGTGCTCGACTCGCTGCGCACCAAGTTCGTGGCGACGCAGCACCGGATGAGCAACACCACCATCGAGCGGGTCGAGATCGACGGCGCGGGCGGCACCGCGCTGGCCGAGACGTACGTCCTGGCGTACCACGTGGTGGTGCACGACGCGGGCCGCACGCTCATCACGTTCAACGGTCGCTACATCGACACCTTCGAAGGCCGCGACGGCGACTGGCGGATCGCCCGCCGCCAGCTGCGCATCGACTGGTCCGACATCTCGCCGATGGGCGACCCGATGCAGGGTGCGTACGTGCCGAGCGGCCGCGACGGCACGCCCGACCCCGTCTTCGACTGACCCCGCGATGAGAGATGAGTGCCGGTGGCGCCCCGATCTCTCATCAAGGCGAAGCACGCCGTGCCAGCGATGAGAGATGAGCGCGCCTGCGCCACTCATCTCTCATCTCGGGTGTCGGTCAGTCGGCGGGGGTGAAGCCGCCGGCGGCGAGGAACTCGCGCACGCGCTGCTGGAGATGGCGGGCGCGCACCTCCTGGTAGTTGCCGAGGGTCTGGCCGCGCTTGCGGCTCGAGCGGAAGCCGCGAGTCTGCGCCGCCATGTTCGACGTGTCCTCGTCGTACACCTTGCCGAGGCCACCGAAGGCGGGGACGAGGGTGTAGCTGTCGTCGACGTCGAGCTCGACCACCTCCGGCGGCGGGGGCACCTCACCGTCGAGCGGCCGCGGCCGGAGCATCAGCAGGTCGAAGTAGCTGTGGTCGATCGAGTTCGGATCGGGCCGGAACCGGTACACCATGCCGAGCTGCAGGCCCGGGAAGAAGAACGCGTTCGGGAAGGCGAAGTACTCGATCGAGTCGAGCGTGAGCGACTCGCTGAGGTGCGAGAAGTCGCGGCCGTACTTCTTGCTCATCTCACCCTGCACGTACTTGGCGTAGAAGTCGCGGGCGCGCATGCCCTCGGGCAGCTGCAGCGGCTCCTGACCGAGGCGCAGGTTGCGGGTGAGGTGGGCGAGGATCTGCTGCTCGGTGCGCGGCACCGGGCGCTGCGGGCTGTCGAGGCCCGACGTGTGCACGAACCGGCTGATGTTCGGCGGGAAGATGTCGTACTGCGTGGTGACCTCGTCACCGAGCTTGCCGGTCGCGTGGGTCTCGCGCACGTGGTACGCCTCGAGGAACGCTTCGGCGGCCGCCTTCCAGTTGGCGGGCAGGCGCTTGCGCAGGTGCGCCTCGACGTAGCGGTCGTCGATGTCGAACTCGGCGAAGTGCGCCGGCAGCACACCGAGGTAGTCCTGCAGCGGCGCGGCGTCGGGATCGAAGTTGACCCACACGAAGCCGGCGAACACGTCGACCTGCAGCTGCGGGAGACGGTGGGTCTCGTCACCGACATGCGGGAAGTCCCACCGGTCGGGCAGATCGACGAGATCGCCGTCGAGCGACCACGTCCAGCCGTGGAACGGGCACTTGAACTGGGCGGCGAACCCGCAGGTGCCGGCACCGCGCAGCTGCGTGCCGCGGTGCATGCAGGCGTTGTAGTACGCCTTGATCGTGCCGTCCGTGGTGCGGACGATGAGCGCCGAGTGCGGGCCCACGTCGTAGACGTAGTAGTCGCCCGACTCGGGGATGTGATCGACGTGGCACGCCCACTGCCACACCTTCGACCACATGTGGTCGTACTCGGCCTGGGCGTACTCGGCCGAGGTGTAGTTGGTGTACGGCACGTCGGCGTCGCCCAGGTACATCGGCGCCTGCTCGAGCAGCGGCCAGGGCGGCGGCGTGGGATCGGCCAGCAGTTGCTCGTGCAGGGTCGGGCCTGGCGCGCGAGCGGAACCGGGAGGGGCCACGGGGACGTCACGAACATCGGTCATGTCGCGACGCTACGCCTCCGGCAACGGCTCACCCGACCCGGATGGACGAGACTCGATCCATGTCAGCGACACCATCGCAACCGAGGCGTCGAACCGCCCGCGACCTCGGCCCGGAGGACCTCGTGTGGGACCACTTCAGCCGTCCGCGCGGCGAGGCGGTGCTGCCCCGCATCCATGCCGCGGCCGCGGCCGGCTACTCGGCGATCGGGGTGTTCCTCGGTGCGTGGGCCGTGCTGCGCGACCAGCCTGAGGAACTCGAACGGGTGGACGCGGCGCTGGCCGAGACCGGCCTCGTGGTCGCGAACATCGAGACGCTCCGCGGCTGGGCGGTGCCGGGTCAGGACGAGGCGTGCCGACAGCAGGAGGTGCTGGCCTACGAGATGGCCGATCGATGGGGGTGCCGGTACGTGCAGGTGATCGGCGATGCCGCTGGTCCGCTCGACCGCGCCGCCGAGGGATTCGCCGCGTTGTGCGATCGTGCGGCCGATCACGGCCTGCAGGTCGGCCTCGAGTGGGTGCCGAGCATGACGAACATCTGCGACGCGCCGACCGCGCTGCAGATCGTGCTCGACGCCGATCGCGACAACGGCGGGCTGTGCGTCGACTCGTGGCACTTCACACGGTCGACCAACGACCTCGACCACCTCCGGGCGATCCCCGGCGAGAAGGTCGTCGCGACCCAGTGGAACGACGGCACCGTCGTCGCGCAGGAGGCCGACTACTACACCGACTGCCTCGCGAACCGGGTGCCGCCGGGCGACGGCGAGTTCGCGCTGGTGGAGATCGTGCGCATCCTCGACGCAGCCGGATCGCGCGCGCCGATCGGTGTCGAGCTCTGCTCGGCGGAGCTGTGGGCCGGGCCCATCGACGAGGCGGCTCGGGTCGGCGCCGTCGCGATGCGCCGCGTGCTCGCCGCCGCACGGGCCTGATCGAACGGCCCGACCCGAAGAGCACGACTGCGGACCGCGGCCTCCGGAACGGGTCGCGGTCCGCAGTCGCGAACGGGTGAGGTGCTGGCCGCCGGGCCGGGTCAGACCTCGAGGACGGTGACCGTGCCGGTGGAGCCGTCGATGGAGATGAGCGCTCCCTCGGGGATGCGGGCCGTGGCCTGCACGACCGACACCGCGCACGGCACGCCGAGCTCGCGGCTCACGATCGCGGCGTGGCTGCCGACGGCGCCGACGTTGACGACGATGCCGCCGACCGACAGGAACAACGGCGCCCACGCCGGATCGGTGGTGGGCGCGACCATGATGTCGGTGAGCTCCATGTCGGGCGCCTCCATCGGGTCGAGCACGATGCGGGCGCGACCCGTGATGACGCCGGGTGCGCCGGGGCCGCCCTGGAGCACGTCGCCGGCCTTCGCCTTCGGCACGTCCGCGGCGTTGCGCTTCGGCCAGGTGCTGATCGGCTCGTCACCACGGCCGTTGCCCACGATGTAGGGCGGGTCGACCTCGTGGAGGGCCTTGAAGCCGGCCTCGCGCTCGGCGATGGTGCCGGCGAAGCGCTGCGGGTCGGCGAGGAAGTCGTCGAGCTCCTCGTCGAGCAGGTTGAAGATGTGGCGCTTGTCGGTGATGACACCGGCGTCGACCATGCGGTTGCCGAGTTCGTACATCGCGAGCTTGACCTCGTGGATGAGGCGGATGCAGGCGTACTTGCCCTGCTCGCGCCAGCCGAACCAGTTGGCCGCGGCGGCGAGGGCCACGGTGAGGGTGCCGTGGGTCTCGGCGTCGCCTTCGACCGCGGCGAGCAGGTCGGCGGCGAGGCGCTCGCGCTCTGCCGCAGCAGCGGCCTTGGCGACGTGCGGCGACCGCTCGTCGCTCTGGTGGCGGAGGCGGTCGATCAGCCCGAGCGGGATGCCCGGACGCGTGGTCCACGAGTCGGGCCGGGTGTCCCACTCGTTGGGGGCGCGGTGGCCGTGCTCGGTGAGCAGGGTGTCCCAGTGACCGAGGAAGGCGGCCGTGTCGGCATCGCTCGCGTCGAGGCGATCGAGGATCCCGTCGACGCCGGCGTCGAACGCCGCCGTGAGCGCAGGCGAGTTCTTCACCAGCCGGCTCATGTCCCACATGAGGAACGAGGCCTCGGCCGACTCGACGTTGCCGACGGCGGCGAGCACCTTCACCGCGTCCTCGGAGCGTCCGATCGCTTCGCAGATCGCCTGCACGGCACCGGGCGGCAGCGAAGCACCGAGGCACACCATGCAGTACGGGATCCATGCCTCTTCCACCTTGGCGGTGATGTCGCGGGCGTAGGCGACGAGCGCCTCGTTCGACATCGTGGTGAAGTCGGGCCGGTTCTTCACGACCTCCTTGGCCATCGCCGACGCGTCGTGCTGGCGAGGGAACGACGGGGTGGTCATCACCCAACCCATGGTCTCGGCGAGCTTGGCCGACTGGGCCTCGTTGACGTCGTCGGGGTGCGGCTCGTAGGGCGGCACGCCCGGGTGGTCGCCGAAGTAGGCCTTGTCGATCGCCTCGGCGGTGGCACCGGGCATGCGCTCGCCCATCAGGCGGCTGAGCGACATGGGGTTGTAGAAGTAGCCGCCCCGGTTGCCGAAGACCTGCAGTGGCACGAGGTCGTACTCACTGATGTCGACGACGCCGAACTCGGCGAAGCCCTTGGCCACGCCGGGGTTGCAGCCGTGCATCCACACCATGCTCCAGCCGAGGGGGCTGAACGGATCGGGGCCCACCTCATCGGCGTTGGCTCGCGTGTAGTACGGAAAGCGAGTGCTGTTGGGCGTGTCGGTGATCCACCGTTCCACAGTGTTGTCCCCCTGGTGATCCGTCGCGGAGTGATCTGCGAGGCCGGCTCCCCCGAGCCGGACGATCGATTATCTTACCGACGGATAAGTAATGGCGCCACTGGTGGTCGGCACCGTGCGGCCGATGGTCGGCGATCGCTCAGCGTGGTGTCCAGCGCACGTGCACGCGGGTGAGGCCACGCAGGATGAACGGCGACGACGTGTCGGGATCGTCGACCAGTTCGATCGATGCGAGCCCGCTCGCCATCCGCTCCAGCACGAGGCGGGCCTCGAGACGGGCGAGCGACGCGCCGATGCAGTGGTGCACACCCCAGCCGAAGGCCAGGTGGGTGCGCAGTCGCTTCGGGTCGCGATCGAACCGGATGGTGTCGGGGTCGTCCCACACGTCGGGGTCGCGGTTCGCCGACGCGAACAGCACCTGGAGCTTGGAGCCGGCCGGCAGGTCGACGCCTGCGACGGTGCACGCCTCGGCGTTGGTCCGGAACAGGCCCTGCACCGGCGAGTCGTACCGGAGGAACTCCTCCACCGCTGTCTCGACCCGTTCGGGATCGGCATGCAGCTCGTCGAGCAGGTGCGGGTGCTGTGCCAGCCGGAAGAACATCAGCGAGATGAGGCTCGTCGTGGTCTCGTGGCCCGCGACCAGCAGTTGGTGGCCGAGGCGACGCACCTCCGTGCGCGACAGCCGTCCGTCGAGATGCGCTCGGGTCATGGTGGTGAGCACGTCGTCGGGCGGCTCGCCACCGCCGTCGATCACCGCGAGCCGCTCGTCGACCAGCCGGTCGATGTACGCCCAGATGCTCTGGGTGGCGTGCTCGTAGGCGCCGAGGTCGCCGCCGCCGAGTGCGTTGACGACCGCTTCGGACCAGTCCTTGAAGTTGTCGCGGTCCTCGGCGTGCACACCGAGCAGCTCAGCGATCGCGAGCGCGGGCAGCGGGAACGCGAACGCGGCGACCACGTCACCCTCACCCGGCACGAGAAAGGGCGTCCACAGTTCGTCGAGGAGTTCGGTGAGCACAGGCCGGAGTCGCTCGACGCGGGCCGGGCGGAACTCGTCCTGCAGGACGCCTCGCTGGCGTCGATGGTCGGGGTCGTCAGCCGACCCGAGCACACCGCCGCGTTGCACGAACACCCCGGGCCCGTCGCCATTGCGCCACTGCTGCGGCGCACGCAGCGCGGCGAGCACGTCGGCATGGTGGCTGAGGACGTGGAAGGCCGGCTCGTGGTCGTCGACGCGGTGAACGGGGCAACCCTCGGCGCGCAGCGAGGCGTGCAGCTCGGACGGTTCGAGTCCGTTGGCTCGGGCGACGTAGTCGCTCACGGTCGTGGGTCCCGGTGTGATCGGTCCGGCGGTTGCCCGGTCAGACGTCGCTGGGCACGCCGCGCTCGACGAGCGCCTCGTGGTTGTTGGTGAAGTCGGCCGTGAGGTCGGCGCTCCCGCTGTAGTGGCTCTGCAGGAAGCGGCGCGAGAACAGCCACTCGCCGTCGACCTTCACGTACTCGTCGTCGTAGTGGGCGAGCAGCACGTTGTTGCTGCCGTCGGCGCGGCGGAACCACTCGTTGATGTACCAGCGGCCCGTCGCGGTGTCGGTGGTGTCGCCGTAGCGGACCTCACCGGTGTGCACGGCCTGGAACACGGCGTGCATGCCCTTCATCGCTTGGTACCAGAGGGCGACGATGTCGGCCTTGCCGTGGACGAGTCGGCCGCGGCCGAGATCCCAGGTCGCGTCGTCCGACCACGTCGTCGCCCACTGCACACCGTTGCGGTGGATGACCGCGTCGACGTAGCGGTGCTGGAGGCGCTCGATCGCCTGGAAGTCGTCGGTGCTGACATGGGGACGCTGCTCGGGTGCGCTCATGCGCAGATGTCTAGTGCGACCGCCCGCCGCCGAACGGACGGAGGTGCCGACGGATCGAGGAGTCGCGGCGTGTGCGACAGTGACGGGATGCGTCACGCGTTCAGCACCTCGCCCCAACGGACCACGTGGAACTGGCTGCTGGAGGTGTGGCAGTTGGCGGATCAGCTCGACGTGTTCGAGTCGGGGTGGACCTTCGACCACCTGTATCCGCTGTTCGGGGACTCGACCGAGGACTGCCTCGAGGGCTGGATCACCCTCACTGCGCTGCTGCACGAGACCGAACGGCTGCGCGGCGGCGTGTTGGTGACCGGCATGGTGTACCGCCATCCCGGCGTGTTGGCGAACATGGCGAGCACCCTCGACATCACCTCGGGCGGTCGGCTCGAGTTGGGCATCGGCGCCGGCTGGAACGAGGAGGAGTGCACGGCGTTCGGCATCGAGCTCGGCACGATGAAGGAGCGCTTCGATCGCTTCGAGGAAGGCCTGCACGTGTTGGAGAGCCTGTTCACGAACGAGCTCACCACCTTCGACGGCGAGTACTACCGACTGGTCGACGCGATGAACAATCCCAAGCCGCTGCAGTCGAAGCTGCCGATCTGCATCGGCGGGAGCGGGCGGAAGCGCACCCTGCCGCTCACGGCACGTTTCGCCGACCACTGGAACTACGGCGGCACCGATCCCGTCGAGTTCGCCGATCTGCGCGGCGTGCTGCACCGGGCGTGTGCCGACATCGACCGCGATCCGGCGGAGATCACGACGAGCTTCCTGCTCCGGTGGTCGGGCGACGACGACCAGCTGCTCACCGATCGGGCGGCGTTCGAGGCCGCGGGTGCCGACCTGGCGATCGTGTCGTTGCCGAAGAGTGCGCCACCGTCGATCGTCGAGCAGCTGGCGGCGGTCCTCGTCGAATCCTGATCAGGCGCCGGTCGTGGCGAGGCCGCGCAGGGTGCCGACCGCTGCCGACTCGGCGTCGAAGTTCCAGGTCGCCCGCCACACCGGGTCCGACAGCGGTCCCTCGAGACGGTCGAAGCCGCGCGAGAGGAACCACTGGTAGGTGTCGGCGTGGCCGGCGCGGATGTCGAAGCGCGGTTCGAAGCCGAGGATGCGCCGCGCCTTGTCGATCGACAGCACCGCGTGGTGCCGGTCGGAGAAGAGGTGGCCGTACGCACCGGGCGGCAGCTCGTGGAGCCGTTCGTCGGGCACGGGCACGATGTTCGGCTCGCGGCCGACGACGCGGGCGAGGATCTCGACGTACCGACGGGTGGTGACCGCGCCGGCGGTGACGTTGAACACCTCGCCGACCGCGGTGCGGTTGCCCACGATCGACAGCATGGCGTCGGCGAGGTCGGCGACGTGGCCGTACGACGCGGTGACGAGGCCCGAGTGCGGCAGCAGGATCGGCCGGCCCTGCAGCAGACGCAGGAACATCGGTGTCTCCATGTCGAAGACGTTGTTGCGCGGCCCGTAGACGGCAGCGGGTCGGACGACGGTGGCCGGGAACTGGCGCCGTTCGAACCGCGCCATCAGCTGTGCCTCGACGTTCGCCTTGAAGCCGCCGTAGGTGTTGGGTCCGCTGCGATCGGTCGGGTAGTCCTCCATCCAGGGGGCGATCCCGCGCATCGACTGCTCGTAGGCCATGATCGAGCTCACGTAGACGTAGTGCTCAGTGCGGTCCTGGAACAGGTCGAACAGGGCCTCGGTGTCGCTCCCGCCGGCGGCCATCACGTAGCCGGAGACGTCGAAGACGGCGTCCCAGTCGCGGCCGGCCAGCGCGTCGACCATCGACGAGTGGTCGAGGCGATTCGCCACGAGGCGCTCGACGTCGTCGGGCAGGTCGTTCGGGGTGAGGCCGCGATTGAGCACGGTCACCGAGTGACCACGGTGCAACAGCGTGTCGACCAGCTGGCGGCCGATGAAGGCCGAACCGCCGAGGACGAGTGCGCGCATGGTGTGTGGACCTCCGGTGATGGCGGGCGATGTGAGGACGTGCCGGCCGAACGTCGGAGTCGGCGGTGTCTAGACATCGTCAACAACGGCCCGGCACTTGAGCACGATCGGCCGCTTCGTCCGGCGGGTCATCCGTTACTTACTGTTCGATCAGTTTCCAGGAGGTCCTGTCGTGTCCATCCCCGTGTCGGTTCCCGTGCCCGCCGTGCAGCAGCGCTACCCGTCGGTGTTCCGACCCGTCACGGTGGGCACGCTGCAGCTCGACCACCGACTGGTCGTGCCGCCGCACGGCGGCGGCAACGGCAACCTGATGGGCACCGAGGACGACTTCGAGCAACACGTCGCGCTCTGGCTCGCCAAGGTGCGCGGCGGGATGCAGTGGATCGGTGGTGGACCGAACTTCGTGCGCAACCCGCTGCCGATCGGGTTCGAGCCGACGGGCGTGGGGGCGCACGGCCCCGGCTTCTTCCGACACCCGCTCTACGGGCAGCGCATGGGCGAGTTCGCGTCGCGCGTGCACGGCGCGGGTGGGTACCTCTCGGTGCAGATGGTGCTGCAGGGCGGCATGCCCATCGGCGCCTCGGCCACGTTCAGCGGTTTCAACGACCATCGCATCGCCCACGAGCTCGACATCGACGAGGTCCACTGGTTGGTGAACGAGTACGGCGACTCGGCCGCGATCGCGATCGATGCCGGCGTCGACGCGATCGAGATCCACGCCAACCACGACGACATCGTCCAGTGGTTCCTCTCGCCGATCACGAACCACCGCGCCGACGCCTACGGCGGCGCATTCGAGGGTCGCAGCCGACTGCTGCGCGAGATCGTCGCCGACATCCGGGCGAAGGCCGGTCGCCCGTTCACGTTCGGGCTGCGACTGTGCATGGACGAGCTGATCGACGGCGGGTTCGGTGTCGACGAGTGCATGTCGTTGATGGAGCTGTTCACCGCCGACGGCACGATCGACTACTTCAGTCTCGACGTGGGCGGGAACTGGGGTGCCCCGAGCTACATCCCGATCGGCTGGCACGAGGACCACGAGTGGAGCTCGCTGTGCGGTCACGCGAAGCAGGCGACGAACCTCCCGGTGGTCTACGCGGGGCGCGTGCTCACGGCCGACCACGCCGAGCACATCATCTCCTCGGGCCAGGCGGATCTCGTCGCGATGGCTCGGGCGACGATGGCCGATCCCGAGCTCGTCGCCAAGACCGCGGCCGGTGCACCCGAGACGATCCGGCCCTGCATCGGCCTGAACGAGTGCATCCATCGCAAGCTCGTCGACGGGCTCACCTACGCGTGTGGCACGAACCCGCAGTTCGCCCGCGAGCGCACGGTGCGACCGACGAGCACGGCGTCGCCCCGCGACATCCTGGTGATCGGTGGCGGACCCGGTGGCAGCGAGCTCGCCGGACTCACCGCCGAGCACGGGCACCGCGTGCGCCTGTGGGAGCGGAACCCGCATCTCGGCGGCGCGTTCGCCGTGGCGGCGAAGCTGCGCGGCAACCGTCGGTACGCCAACTGGATCGAGTACCAGGCGGGCAGGCTCGAGCGTGCCGGCGTGCAGGTGGAGTTCGGGCGCACGGCGACGGCCGACGACGTGCTCGCCTCGGGCGCCGACCTCGTCGTGGTCGCCACGGGCGGTCGGCCGCGCACGCCGGACACCCCAGGCGTCGATCAGCCCCACGTCGTGCAGGCGGGAGCGGTCGTCAACGGCCTGGCCACGATCGGGCACCGCGTCGCGCTGGTCGTCGAGGACGACGGGCCGGCGCCGATCACCATCGCCGATCATCTCGCCGGCCTCGGCCACGACGTCACGATGATCTACCAGACGCCCGGACCGGCGCCGCTCGTCGGCAAGTACTCGGTGGGCACGATGCTGGCGCGGCTCGACCTCGGTGGCGTGCACATGGTGCCATTGGCCCGCGTCGTCGGCATTGACGGCGGGACGCTCGAGCTGGCGCACAGCTACAGCATGCGACGGTGGACGATCGACGGTTTCGACAGCGTGGTGCTCGCCTGCGGTTCGACGGGCGACGATGCGCTCTACCGCGAGCTCAAGCACGTCCATCCCGACGTACGGTTGCTGGGCGACGCGTTCGCACCGCGCCGCATGGTGTTCGCCACACGCCAGGCCTGGGAGCTCGCGCTCGCGCTCGGCTGAGAGGAGCGTCGGGGCGGTCAGGCCGCGAGGGTCAGCTCGAGCAGGGCGGTCGCGATCGGCAGCGGATCGGTGAGCGCGGTGTTGGTGGTGACGACGACCGTGGTCTCGGCGTCGGGGCACGCCATCGCGATGGTGCCGAGGAACCCGCGGTGCGACCAGCACTCCTGCCCGGCGACCGTCATCCGATAGACCCCGTGGGCGCCGTCGCCGAGGAGGATGCCGAACTCCTCCTGGCCGACGTTCGTGGGCGGCACCGTCGTCATCGTGGCCAGCGACCCCGGGTCGACGAAGACCTCACCATCGAACAGCGCTGCGAAGAATCGGGCGACGTCGCGCGTCGTCCCGGCGAGGCCGCCGCCGCCGAACGCGTCGAGCGAGAAGTCGAGATCGCTGAACTCGTCGGCTCCGAAGAACGAGCGCGACATGGGGAGCAGATCATCAGGCGCCGCTTGTCCGTGTTCCAACCACAGGTGGTCGAGCCCGAGCCGTTCGAAGCCGAGTAGGTCGCGCATGGCGTCGGCGTAGGGCCGCCCGGTCTCGACCTCGATGATCTCGCCGAGCAGCACGTACCCGGTGTCGGAGTACGCGAACGCCGTCCCCGGGGCCCACAGCGGGTCACCCACCGCTGTCGCCAGTTCCAGTTGCTCGCGTCGGGTCCACACCCGACTCCTGTCGGCCAACGCATCGGTGAGGAACGGTGAGCCGTCACCGAACGCGTAGTCGTAGAGGCCGGCCGTGTGCTGCAGTACCTGTGCGACGGTGATCATCGCCAGGTCGTACCCGTCGGTCTCGAGGAGCGCGACGGTGTCGGGCGTGAGCAGGGCGCCGATGGGGTCGTCGAGTCCGATCCTGCCGGTCTCCACCAGACGCAACACGGTGGCGGCGGTGAACGTCTTGCCGACGCTGGCCATGCGGAAGGGGCGATCGGGCTCGGCGTCAGGCCCGGACGTCGAGGCCCATTCCATGCCGACGCCAGGTGAGACGATCGCTGCCTGGATGGTCGCGTCCGCTGCCGGCAGTGTCGCGCGGGCGTCGTCGAGTACCGCCTGCAGCTCGGCCAGACGCGGCCCTGGAGGCGCCGATGACGCCGGCGCGCTCACTGCGGCGGCATCCGTCGGTTCGGTCGCGATCGCCGTCGTGTCAGGCCCGCTGGTGGTGGTCGCGGCCTCGGTGGTGGAGGTGGTCATGTCGGTGCTCCCGGGACGGTCGAGGGACGAGCCGTCGTCGTCGGTGCTGCACGCTGCGAGCGCCATGACGCCGACCAGTGCAACGGCAGCGACCCGGCGACCCGACTGGACACGTGACCGCTGCTCGTTCATCGTCATGCCCACGAGTGTGGGGCCGGACCACCGATCCGACATCCGCCCCGGGGTGGACCCGGGTCCGTTGCGAGGATGATCGCGTCGGTTGAGCGGGTGGCGCTCAGCGGCCACCTCGGACCACCTCGAGGTTGCCTTCGCTCCACACGCCGACGAGGTTGCGGAACACGATCCGCCAGCCGTCGGGGGTGCGTACGAGCTCGTCCTCGTATCGGCCGGCGATCACGTACAGGTCGCCGCCCTCGACGCCGGTGCGCACGTGCTGCGAGTGCAGATAGCACCGGCTCGTCGCAGTGTCGCCGTCGACGGTGATCATGTGGTTGGTGACCGTGTGCTGCGTCGCATCGAGCGGGGCCAGCGCCGCCCGGATGCGGTTGCGGATGGCGTCGCGGCCCTCGAGCGGTGCCGATCGCAGCTCGGCCCTGGCGTCGGGCATGAAGACCGTGTCGAGCAGTTCGAGCTGCTTCGAGTCGAGCGCCCAGCAGTAGCGATGGGTCAGTTCGATGATCGCGAGTCGGTCTTCGAGTTCGGCGGCGAGCGTCATGCGCCGAGTGTTCCACTGTCGGCGCACCGGAAACGCACTGGTACCTTCCGGCCGGTGCCCAGCGATCCCCCGGACGGCTCCGACCTCGACCTCACCCCCACGATGGCCGATCGGTTGGCACTCGACCCGGTCGCGGACGGCGCGATCGCGGGAGATGCCTTCGTCAGTCGGCATCCGTGCGCTCGCGGCCACGTCTTCGGCGGACTGATCATCGGTCAGGCGCTCCGGGCGGCCCAGCTGACGGTCTCGTCCGATCGCCCCGTGCACGCCATCCATGCGTCGTTCCTCGTCGGGGGCCGCAGCGGTGAGCACCTTCGCCACGCCGTGGAACGCACCCGCGACGGCGGCAGCTTCGCGACCCGACGAGTCGTGGTGACCCAATCGGTCGGCCCGGTGCTGGTGATGACCGCCGACTTCCACGTCGACGAACCAGGGCTCGAGTACGAGCTGCCTGCCGCCACCGACGTGCCACGGCCCGACGAGCTGCCGACCGGTCGGTACGCGACCCGCTGGATCGACTCGCGCGACGTGCCGGTGGACGACGCCTCCCACGCTCGCCGCGCCTGGTTCCACCCGACGACACCCGTGCCCGACGACCCGATGCTGCACCTGCAGACGCTCGCCTACCTCAGCGACCACGGACCAACGCGAGCAGCCCGCCAGCCCCACGCTGCCCTCGACGCCGATGCCAACCGCATGTCGGTGAGCCTCGATCACAGCGTCTGGTTCCACCGGCCGGTCGACGTGAACCAATGGCTGTTGTCGGAGTTGGTGCCCGTCGCCACGGGCCGGGGCCGAGGCCTGTCGATCGGCACGATCCGCACCGTCGACGGCACGCTCGTGGCCACGGTCGCCCAGGAGGTGCTCCTCCGCACGCGCTGACCCGGTGTGGCGACCCGGGCACGATGACGACCGCGAGACGGCCCACTCGTAGAGTCGCGGGACGCCGGGAACACGCTGTTCTCCGGTCAGGTGTTCGCAACAGGGGGAACGACGATGACCGGATCGATCACCGGTGACCCGTCAGACAACGCAACGGCGGGAGCAGCGGCGAGCGACCACGTCAGGTCCGAGCCGGAGCACATCGACGGCCCGTGGCTCACCGCTGCGCTCGAGGCGGCAGGCGTGGCGCAGGGTGCGACCGTCACCGGGGTCGAGGTCGCTGGGCTCATCGGCACCGGACAGACCGGGCGCAACGCCCGCCTGCGGCTCACCTGGGACCGACCGGAGGGTCGGCCGGCCACGCTGGTCGGCAAGTTCGCATCCGCCGACGACAACGCCAAGCTCGCTGCGTTCACCAACGGCACGTACAAGAACGAGTGGGCGTTCTACGACCAGTTGGCGCACACGCTGTCGATCCGCACCCCGGCCTGTCACGTCGCCCGCTACGACGAGGTGACGCCCGCCTTCGTGCTCGTGATGGAGGACATCGCCGGCGCCCAGCAGGGCGACCAGTTCCGCGGGCTCAGCCTCGACGAGGCCGACCTCGCGATCGAGCAGGCGGTGGGCCTGCACGCGCCGCGTTGGGGCGACCCGACGCTGGCCGACTTCGCACCCGAGCGGCCGAAGGGCGACGGGGCGGCGATGATGCTCGGGATGGTGTACCAGATGATGGTGGAGCCGTTCCTCGATCGCCTCGGTCCCGGCCTCGACCCAGATGTGATCGATCTCGTCCGCCGCCTCGGTCCGGTGGCACCGGCCTGGGCGGCCGGCAACGACACGCCCCGCACCGTGGTGCACCTCGACTACCGGCCCGACAACTTCATGTTCGGAGTGGAGGAGGGTGCCCCGCCGCTGGTGGTGGTCGATTGGCAGACCGTGAACCACGGCTTCGCCATGTGGGACATCGCCTACATGATCGGCGGCTCGTTCGAGCCGGCCCAGCGGGCGAGCGTGGAGCGCGAACTGATCGCCGACTACCTCGCGCGCATGGCCGCCGCGGGCGTCGCCTACGACGCCGACACCGCGTGGCGCGACTACCGGCTCGGTGCGGTGTGGGGCGTGGTGATGTCGGTGATCGCGACGATTCTCGCGGCCGAGACCGAACGCGGCAACGACATGCTGACGGTGATGGCCCAGCGCCACGGCCGCCACGCGATCGATCTCGACTCGATGGGCCTCCTCGCCTGACATGGCCGACGTGCCGTCGCTCCGGGTACGGCGCGTCGTCACGGCCGCGGTCTCGCTCACGATCACGGCGCTGCTGGCGGTCGCCCTCGGCGACCCCGGTGCACACATGGCGCAGAACCTCGTGATCCCGGGCATCGGCCTGCTGGAGGTGTCGAGGCTGCTCGCCGTCGCCGTGCTCGTGGTGACCACCGCGGCGATCGTCGTCTGGGTCACATGGGGCATCGACTGGTTGCCCGCCGGCATCGTGCTGGGCTCCACCGTCGCGGCCGGTCTGCTCACCGGTGACCATGCAGCCGACGTCGCCGATGCGGCCCGTGGCTCGGCCGGGCAGCTGGTCGCTGTCGCTGCGGCGCACGAGTTCCCATTGGTCGTGCTGGTGGTGGGGGGCGTGATGTGGTTGCGCACCACCGTCGGCCGGATGCCCGGTGTGCGCCGCCTGGCGGCGCGGCGTTCCCGTGGCGTCTCGACCGTCCCCGGTCTCGGCGGGATCGGTGCACTCCCCCCGCTCGACCGCAGCCGCGCGGCCGCCATCGCCGCGATGGCCGGCCCCGTGCCGGCATCGGTTCGCGACGCGGCGGCGAGCGACGCAGTGGTCACCCGGGCGCGCCGCATCGGGCTGTTCGCCCGCGGCCGGCACGGCGATCCGTTCGCGGTCGACCACGCAGCGGCCCGCGCCGCGCTGGCTCTCACCGGTCAGCTCGACGACGCGGCGATGGCCCGCTTCGCCGGCGACGCCCACGATGCCGCCGCCGGCGTCCCGGCGAGCGAGCCCACGTGGGTGCGTCCGCTCGACGCGACGATCGCCGCGATCGCGCTCCGGGCGGCGGGCCACGAGGTCGCCGGCCGACGGTGGGCCGCGATGCTCGCCGGTCCGTTCGCGCTGCGCCACGGGCATCGTCCCGGTACCTGGTGGACGCCGCTCGGCATCCGCCTCGGTTCCGCCCCGGTGTGGGAACACGCCGCGACGTCGGCGCTCGCCCGCGCCCACGGCTGGTGCGACGACGCCGACTGGCGCGTGCTGCGACCCCGCCTGCTCGGCGCAGCCGCTCGGGGCACCGCCGTGGCCGTCGACGAGCGCTCCATCGCGGCAGCCCGTCTCTGGTTGGTGTTCGTCGACGACGAGCAGGCTGCGCGCATCCTCGCCCGGCCGACCGTTCATCGCGACCCGCTCGCCGTGGCGCTCGACCGACTCGCCACGACGCTCGCCGCCACCGGTGCCCACTCAGGTAGCACCGGCAGCATCGGCCTCGATCCGACCGACGTCCATCGGCACACCGCCGAGAGAGGGGACCTCGTCCCATGACCGTCTCCGAACTGCACCGCCCGGACGTGGCCGATCCCGCCCGGCCGCCGCTGTTGCCCGAACATCCGCGACGCATGGGCCCGGTCACGCGCCTGCTCGTGCTGCGCACCGTCGCCGTGGTGGTGGTCGTGCAGGCGATCGGCATCGCCCTCGTCGTGAGCGGCGGCCGCGCACGCGCCGCCGGCTTGTCGCTCGCCCTGCCCGGCGGTGGCTTCCTGTACACCGCCGCGCCGATCGCGTTCGTCCTCACCTGGGTGGCCATCTCCGTCGCGCTGGTCCTCTGGTGGGGCATGAGCGTGCACTGGGGCATCCCGCTCGTGTGGCTGGCGTCGGCTGTCGCATCGGCGCTGTGGGCCACGGGTCCGCGGCTCGGGATCGATCGTGGCACCACGTGGGGCTGGGCGATCCCCGTCGTCTACGTGCTCGCCGCTGCGGCGATCGGCAGCCTCGTGTTCACCTTCGAGGCACGCTTCCGTCGTAAGCGCGCCAAGGTCACCGAGCTCAACGAGTACCTCGCCACCGCCACGCTGCCCGAGCCGGCGCGTCCGCTGCGCACCCCGAACGCCATGGACGCCGAACTGCTGCGCTGGGCGTACGAGCTCACGATGCAGCCGGTCGACGAGTTCCGGGGCTTCGAGTGGGGCGAGCAGTTCCACGGCGGCACGGTGGTGCGCTATCAGCTCAACTACCTCGGGTGGGCGCTGGCGCCGTACGCGGTGAACTACGTGCCCAACGCCCCACGCCAGATCGAGTTGGCCTTGCGCAACCTGGTGATCAAGCAGACCGACCTGCGGGTGTGGCGCTACTGGCGCACGCTCAACCTGATCGGCAACCTCGACGCCAACCCAGATCCGCTCGTGCGCGACAACATCATGTTCTCGGGCTTCACCGGCGACCAGATCAACCTCTACGAGGCGGCCACCGGCAGCACCCTGTTCGACGAGCCGGGTTCGCTCACGTTCGTGTGGGAGGACGGGCGCACGTTCGCCTACGACCACCACTCGTGGATGGAGGCGGTGCAGCGGAACTTCGACAAGAGCCGGCTCACGTTCTTCCCGTGCGAGCCGGGTTGGGCGTTCGCCGCGTGCAACACGATCGGTGCCCAGGCGTTGCTCGGCCACGACCGGTTGCACGGCACGACCATGTGGAGCGACCTCGAACCCCGGTGGCGCACGGCGCTCGAGGAGGAGTACCTGTTGCCCGACGGCAACTACGCCAACATCCGCTCCACCCACACCGGCCTGTCGTGGGACACGGGTGAAACCCCGGGCGGCGAGTACTTCACCACCGGCAGCCACGGCTTCGCCGACGTGGCACCCGACCTCGCACTCAGGGGTCGGATGCTGCAGCTGCGAGGAGCGCCCGAGAAGATGGCGGGGCTCGCGACGATGGTCCGCGACGGCGAGTTGACGCTCGAACTGCCCGAGGAGTGGGAGCGCAACCGGGCCCGTCAGACGGCCGTCAACGCCTGGACCAAGCTGATCGCCGGGGCCCGGATGGTGGGCCAGGGCGAGCTCGCCGAAGCTGCGCTGCGCGCCGCCGATCGCCAGTGCGCGACGGGCGAGGTGTGGCCCGAGCGCCCGTTGCGCGTGGGGGTCTCGAACCTCGCGCTGCACATGCTCGTGCGGTGGTCGACCCCGATGGACAACGCGACGCTCAACCTGCGCGGGTGGGTGCCGCCGGTCGGGCCGGTGCTCGACGAGGTGCCCTGGCCGCAGGTGCTCGTCACCGTGGCACGGTCGTCCGACGGCGAGACGCTCGATCTCGTGCTGCGCCCGGGTCCCACGCCGAGCGACGCGCCGGTGGCGCTCGGGTTCGTCGCGCTCCGCCCCGCCACGTCGTACCGGCTGCTCGACGGCACCGAGGTGCTCGCCGAGTGCACGGCGTCGGCCGAGGGCACGGCCGAGGTCACGATCCCGGTCAGCGGCGTGCGCACCCTCCGGCTGGTGCCCGTCGACGGAGCGGCGTCGTGATCACGCTGTACCTGAACTGCGCGCAGGTGTGGGTTCGGCTCGTCCGGCTCGTGTGCCGGGTGACGCGTCGCCCGCAGGTCACCTACGAGGCGCCACCTCTCGTCGACCGGCGGGCCGCCGGGGTGCGAGGATCTGATCGATGACCGCCACCGCTTCCTCTCCCCCTGATGCAGCAACCGGCGGACCGCTGCTGCTGCCGCCCGCACCGCCCCGCCTGGGGCCCGAGAGCCGCCGGCTCCTCGGCCGGCTCGCCGTGACACTGCTCATGTGGCAGGTGGTCGCCGCCGCCCTCCTCGTCGTGGGAGGCGAGACGGCCACGGCCGCCGGCACCTCGATGGTGTTCCCCGGCGCGGGGCTGCTGTACGTCGCGTCACCGCTGCTGTTCCTGGGCTCGCTGGTGGCGTTGCTCGTCGCCCTCGTGTTGTGGTGGGGCGTCAGCGCGCACGTCGCGATCCCGTTCGTCTGGGCCGGCTCCGGAGTCGTCGCGGTCGCGCTCGTCGACGGACCGCGCTGGTTCGTCGATCGGGGCACCACGTGGGCCTGGGCCGTGCCGGTCGCCTACGTGATGGCGGTCGGAACAGTGGGCTTCATGGTGTGGCGCGTGGAGCAGGCGTACCGTCGCAAGCTCGCGAAGGTGCCCGAGCTCAACGAGTACCTGCTCGGTGCCCAGCTGCCCGAGCGCCTCACCGAGCGGCGTGAACTCGACGACATGGACGCCGAGTTGCTCACGTGGGCCTACGCCTTCGCGTTCCAACCGGAGGACGGGCTCGACGGACTCGACTGGGGCGAGCAGTTCCACGGCGGCACCCAGCTGCGCTACCAGCTGAACAGCCTCACCTGGGCGATGTCGCTCTACGCCGCCAACCACCTGCCGAACGCGCCCGCGCAGATCACCAAGGCGCTCGAGACGATGGTGCGCAAGCACACCGACCTCCGGGTGTGGAAGTACTGGCGCACCCTGAACCTGGTGGGGAACTTCGACTCGAACCCGGATCCGATCCGACGCGACAACATCATGTTCTCGGCGTTCCTCGGCGACGTGATCAACAGCGTCGAGGCGGCCACGGGCACCGACACCTTCGACAAGCCGGGCTCGCTCGAGTTCGTGTGGCTCGATGGGCGCACGTTCAGCTACGACCACCACACCCTCGCCGAGGCGGTGCAGCGCAACTTCGAACGGAGCCGACTCGGGTTCTTCCCGTGCGAGCCGGGCTGGTCGTTCACGGTGTGCAACGTGATGGGTGCACAGGCGCTCCACGGCCACGACGTCGCCCACGGCACGGACACGTGGCCGAAGGTGCGCGACCGGTGGACGCACACGCTCGACCACGAGTACCTCACGCCCGACGGGTCGTACGCCCACATCCGCTCCAACCACGTCGGCCTGTCGTGGGACACCGGCGAGGTGCCGGGTGGCCACTACTTCGCGAACGGCACGCACCGGTTCGTCGACATCCTCCCCGACCACGCGCGTCGGGCCCGGGCGCTCGAGCTGCGCGGTGCTGCACCGAAGATGGCCGGGCTGTCGAAGATGGTGCGCGACGGGCGGCTCGACCTCGACCTGCCCGCCGAACTGGAGCGCCACCGCACCCGCCGCAGCACGCTGCTCCCCTGGATCAAGATCATCGGCGGTGCCCGCCTCGTCGGCGACGCCCGGCTCGTCGACGCCGCCATCCGTTCGTCGGCCGAGAAGTGCGCGACCGGCAAGCAGTGGCCGGATCGCCCGGTCGACGGCAGTGCGTCGGCGACGGGTTCGTACATGTTGCTGCGCTGGTCGACCCCGCTCGATCTGGCAGCGCTGAACATGCGCGGGTTCGTGGCGCCGGTCGGGCCGATCCTCGCCGCGACCGATTGGGATTCCGTGCTCGTCACCGAGGCGGTGTGCGACGACGGATCGACACTGCGGTTGTCGTTGCGGCCCACGGGCGCTGCGCCGGTGTCGTCGGTCGAGCTGCTGTTCGCGTCGCTCGCACCCGGTGCGCACTACGTGCTCTCGCTCGGCGACGTGTCGGCGGCGACCGTGACGGCCGACGACTCGGGTCGAGCGACGGTCACCGTCGACCTGACCGGCGCCGTCCGCGCGACGTTGCGGCCCGAGGCCGCGTCGTGAGCGGCTCGGCGAAGGGTCGCCTGCGTCGGAAGCGTCAGGGGCTGCTGATCGACTGCGACCGCATCTGGAGCGGGCTGGTGACGTGGTCGTACCGTCTGCGCCGCAAGCCGCGGGTCACCAACTCCCCGCCCCCGATCCGCCGCCGCTGAGCGTCAGCCGCCTCAGGCGCCGAGCATGCCGCCGTCGACGGCGAGTGCGTGCCCAGTCGTGAACGACGAGGCGTCGCTGCACAGCCAGAGCGTGGCGTCGGCGATCTCCTGCGGGGTACCGAAGCGGCCGAAGCGGCTGAGCCGCTTCGCGACCTCCTCGGGGTTGCGACCGCGACGCTCGATCGCGTTGCGCAGCATCGGGGTGTCGATCGTGCCGGGGCAGATGGCGTTCACCCGGATGCCGCTCGACGCGTAGTCGAGCGCGGCGCTACGGGTGAGGCCGAGCACGGCGTGCTTGCTGGCCGTGTACGCCGGCTGGTTCGGCTGCGGCTTGAAGGAGTTGGTGCTCGCGATGTTGACGATGCTCCCGCCGTTGCCCGCGGCGAGCATCGCCCGGATCTCGGCGCGCATGCAGCGGAACAGCGAGGTCACGTTCACGTGCATCATCAGCTCGAAGTCCTCGTCGGACGTCTCGTGCAACGGCACCGACTCGAACTCGATCGCCGCGCCGTTGAGTGCGGCGTCGAGCCGCCCGAAGCGCTCGACCGCGGTGCTCACCATCCGCTGCACCGTGTCGGGGTCGGTGATGTCACCGGCGACGTCTGCTGCGGCGTCGCCGAGCGAGCCGCACAGCTCGCGCAACGGCTCGGCCGCACGGTCGCAGGCGACGACGCGGGCGCCGGCCTCGACGAGGGTTCGGGTGATCGCCGTGCCCATGCCACCCGCAGCGCCGGTGACGACCACGACCTTGCCGTCCATGGAGAAGTTGTTGCTCACGTGTACGTGCCTTTCGTTCCTGACGTGCCTGACGTGCCTGGCTTGATGGGGTGCCGACCGGTCGGTCAGCGGAAGCGGCGGAGGCCGGCGCCGATCGCGGCCACGTGCTCGGCGGCGTGTTCCCAGCCCCAGCTGTTGGGGACCTCGAGCGACCAGCCGGCCTGTGTACCGGTGCCCCGCACCGCGTCGAGGAACGCCGGGATGTCGAACTCACCCTCGCCCATCGGCCGGCGGTTGGCGAGGCAGTCGGTGTAGTAGTCGGGGTGCTCGGGCGCTCGCGTGCCGTCGTTCAGTTGGATGCCGGTGATCAGCTCACCCGGCAACGCGGCGATGGCGTCGAGGTCGCGGGCACCGCGCTCGTGGTGCCAGATGTCGACGCAGATGCCGCCGTTCGGTCGGGCGGCCGCTTCCACGATGCGGCGGGCCTCGTGCACCGTGGGGATGTCGTTGAACGGCAGGAACTCGAGCCCGACGGTGAGCCCGTGGTCGGCGGCGCGGTCGCACAGGTCACCGAAGGAACGGGCGGCAGCGTCGAGGTCGTCGCCGGCCGGGCCGATCACCTGCACGTAGCGGCAGCCGAACGCGTCGGCCATCCGCCAGGCGATCTCCATCCGGGCCCTCGCCGCGTCGGTGGCGCCGAGGTCGGTGATCACCTCGATCTCACGCAGTCGGATGCCGTGTGCGGCCAGCAGTTCGTCGAGCTGTGACGGCGCGACGCCGTCGCGTTCGAGTTGCTCGTAGTGACCGACCCACAGACCGATGCCGTCGAATCCGTGGGCAGCTGCGAGGCGGATGCGCTCGTCGATCGGGTGATGGCGCGACAGGCTGAAGTGACTGAGCACGACCTCCGACGTCATCCGTCCATGAGGCACCGTCACGGGAGGCGCCGTTCGCCGTCGGGAGCCGTGATCACGCGCGGCGGGTCACGGGTGGTGGAATTCGCCGGCGCCGGCGAACAACGCGGCCGTGTCGGCCTCGGTCTCGGCGCGCACGAGATCTTCCACCCAGTCGTGGAAGCGCTGGCAGGGACCCTCGTTGCGACCGAACACGAACTCGCTCTTCACGCCCGTCTTGACGGCGCGCTGGATGCGGTTGCCCGTGTAGTAGTCCTCGTCGCGCACGACGTGCAGCAGGAAGTCCATCTGCTTCTCGATGATGTTCAACCGGTCGCCGTTGGGCGCGTCGACCGCGAGGAAGTGCTGGGTGGTCACCGAGGTCTCGGGCGTCTCGCCGGGGAACAGCTGCGAGATCATGAACAGCTTGCCGCCGGCGTCGAAGCTGGCGATCGAGATGTGCGGGAAGATCGTCCACACGCCCGACACCATCTTGGAGATCTGCCACTCGTCCTCGGGCAGCTCTGCCAGCGCGAGGTAGCGCTCGTCGGGCTGCACGTTGCGCTGGTGCGGTCCCCATGCGTCGTTGATCGTCTTGTTGTTGTACGTGGGCCCGAACGTGTCCTTGTGCAGGATCGGCAGGTGGTAGAAGTCGAGGTACCCGTCGTAGGCGAGCTTCCAGTTCGGGCCGCCGACGCTCTGCTTGCCGACGTAGGTGCAGTTGGCGAGGTCGAGGTGCTCGAGCATCTCCCCGTACCCGCACAGGTACTCGTCGATGTCGAAGTGCATGCCGGGCGTGATGCCACCGAACACGATGCCGGCCCGCTCTGCCACCGGGAGCTGGGTGAGGCCGTGGCACGACATGTCGATCTCGCCGAAGTTCTCCTTGTCGAGCATGCCGACGAGGGCGCCCTCGGTGTTGTACACCCAGGCGTGGTACGGGCAGGAGAAGCGACGGGTGACCCCGGTGCCCTCCTCCATCACGACGGCGCCACGATGGCTGCACATGTTGACGAACGACCGCAGGGTGCCGTCGTCGCCACGCACCAGCAGCACGGGCGTCCCCATGACGTCCATCGCCTTGTAGGAGTTGGGTTCCGTGAGTTCGACGCTGAAGCCGAGCACGAGCGGCACGCGACGGAAGATGCGATCCATCTCGATCTGCCAGCGCGCCGGGTCGTAGTAGTTCGTCGAGGGGATGCGCTTCACGCCGTCTTCGAGCGGCACGGTGCCGTTCTTGCTGTGCGTGATGTTGCGCCGTGTCATCGACACGAGTTGTTCCCTGCTCATGGTGGCCCTCCTCATCCGTCGCCATCGACGGGACGGTGTGGTTGTGGAACGTGGAAGGGAGGGGCGTCACACGACGACCGACCCGCTGGTTGTGGTCCGCCTAGCTGTTCGGCGGTGTGTCGACCATTCGATGGTTGGCGATGATGGGTCCGGCGACCCAGCCGCACAGATGAGGATCGGCCTCGCGGAGGTCGCCCTCCAGCCATTGGCCCTGCCGGGTGAACCGGCCCCAGGTGCCGTCGGACGCGGTGACGAGGACGCCGCCCTCCCCATCGCGTTCGTGGAGGGCGCCGGTGAACGGGTGACGAATACCGAGCATCAGGGACGCTCCAGCCACTCGTCGAGCTTGTTGTTGAGCCAGCGCACCTTCGACTCCTGATAGTTGGCCAGGGTGACACCGGGCTTGCGCGTGCTCTCGAGCCCGCTCTGCACCCGGGGCATGTTGAACAGGTCCTGGTCGAACACCTTCGCGAGCATGCCGAGTTCCGGTGCCGCGGAGAACGTCTCGAAGTCCTCGAGCCACTTGATCTGTGCCGGCGGCGGTCGCTCTCCCAGGAACGGGGCGAGGAAGATCACCTCCATGATCGCGCTGCGGTGGTCGTCACCGTTCGGACGGAACCGGTACACGATGCGGTTGAATGCGCCCCACGGGTGGAAGTTGGGGAACAGCGTGTAGTCGATGCTGTCCATCATCTCGGCGTCGCTGATCCGGTCGACCCAGTCGCCGGCGACGGCACGCCAACGCTCTCGGCTCATCGAGGCGGCGATGGCGCGCATCGACTGCTCCTCGGTGAGCGGCATCGGCGAGTCCTGGTCCTCGCGGACGTCGAGCATCGCCCGCATCATCTGATCCTGGGTCGGCGTCCAGTCGAGGTTCGGGCTGGCGGTGCCACCGGGCGAGATGACCCGGGCGAAGTTCTCCCAGACGTCGACCTGGCTGTTGGTGTCGCCGAGATAGGGCATCACCTGCGGATGTGTGGCGTTCACGTGGAACGCCTCGCAGAAGGCCTCCTGGGCGATCTTCCAGTTGCAGGGCACGATCTTGGCGATGTGCGTCTGCTTGTAGCGGTTGGCGAGATCCCACACCTCGAACTGCTCGGCCATGCCGCCGAGGAAGTCCTCGAACGGCTCGGCGTCGGGATCGGGGTTCATGAACACGAAGCCGGCCCAGGTGGCCACCTTGCACTGCGGCAGTTTGAACTCGTCGGCCTGCACGTGGTCGAAGTCCCACTGCGCCGGGATGTCCTGCAGGTCGCCGTCGAGCTTCCACGCGAAGCCGTGGAACGCGCAGCGGATCTCCGAGCAGCGGCCGTCGTAGTCCTTGAGCTGGCGGCCGCGATGGAGGCAGGCGTTGGGGTACGCCTGGATCGTGTCCTCGGCCGACCGGACGATCAGGTACGAGGCACCGGCGATGTTGTACACGTGGTGATCGCCGACGACCGGGATCTCCTCTTCGCGGCACACGTACTGCCACACGCGGCTCCACAGCTTCGACTTCTCGAGCTCGTGCCATTCGCGGCTGATGTACCGGTCGATCGACACGTCGTTGCTGCCGAGGTATTTCGGCGACTCGAGTCGGAGCACGACCGGTACGTCGTGGGTGTCGGTGTCGAGCAGCTGCTGGTAGCTGATGCCCGGCGAGCGGGGGGCGTCGGGGCGATCGCCTCCGTTGCCCGTGGAATTGGCCATTGGATCCTCCATCGGCCACCTCCCCAAAGGTGGCCATCGAACGACGAGTCGGTAATTGACTCTCCGATTAATAAGTGTACTCGCGCGCCGACGGTTGTGAACGTGTCGGAGCGCCCTCGGCGCCCGACCTGCTCAGAGTGTGCCGCCTGCCCACCACGCCTCGAACCGCGGCAGCGCTGCCGACGAGACGAGCTCGACGAGCATCCCGGCGCCGGGCGGACGGACGTAGGTGTACGTGCCGAAGCCCTCCTCGGGCGAGCACTGGGCGAGCTCGAGCGTCCAGCCGGCGTCGAGGAACCGCTGCGTCTCGCCGGGGACGTCGTCGCACCACACGCCCACGTGGTGCACGCCGGGTTGCTGGCTGCCGTCCCACACGCTGCCGGCCGGGCCCTGCAACAGCTCGATGTGCTGCGGTCCTTCGCACGAGTACGTGAAGTGCAGCTCGAGGTGTTGCTGGCCGTGCTGCGGTGTCCATGCCGGCTGGCCCGCGACGGTCTTCGGCGTGGCCCAGGTGACCCCGAGCGCCGGGCCGAGCTCGTCCATCGCCGCATGCAGGTCGGGCACGCGGATACCGGTGTGATACAGGCGCTGGTAGTCGATCATCGGTTCCTCCTCGAACAGTTCTCGAACAGTTCTCGAACATGTCCCCGCACGCGAGCGGGGCCCGGGCTGCTGCCCGGGCCCCACTGTTGTTCACGTGTCGCGGTCCTCACGGACCGGAGGTCTTCAGCCGAGAATCAGCTGACGATCAGACGCCCCAGAGTGCGGCGAACTGCTCGGCCATGGTCTCGGGGCCGGGCCAGCCGGCGTCACCGAGGTCGAGGACGCCCTGCGCCGTCTCGGCGTCGCTCACGATGAACGACACGAGCGCGGCGTTCGCACGCTCTTCGCTGTTCTCGTCACCCACCGAGTGACGGGCGAACGCGTCGACCATCAACCAGGCGGCGTACGGCTTCGGGTTCGACGTCCACGCAGCGTGCGTGCCGTCGATGATGCCGGGCAGACCGATCTGGGTGCTGAAGTCGACACCGATCAGCTTGCGGCCCTCGAGCAGGCCGGCACCCGAGAGGGTGTCGGCGACGCCGGCCGGCAGGTCACCGAAGGTGAACTGGATGTAGTTGATCGCGTCGTTGGCCTGGATGGCCGAGGCGACGGCACCGGGCACCTCGCCGGCGATGAGCTGGTCGATGGTGACGTTCAGCTCCTCGACGGTGCAGGCGGCGCAGTTCTCGGCGTAGGCGGCCTTGGCCGCGTCGGCCTCGGCGATCAGCACCGGGAAGTCGGGGATGTTCACGATGAGCACGTTGGCCGCACCCTGCGAGTCGACGATCGCCCAGTTGGAGATGAGGCCACCGGTGACCTTCACGGCCTCCTCGTCACCACACTGCATGAGCAGGTTGTTGTTCTCGAAGTCCGGGTCGTCGGTCGAGTAGCAGCTGGCGTACGGGACGCCGGCTTCCTTCGCTGCGGCCATCTCGGCCTCGGCGGTCGCGAGCGGCGAACCGGTGTGGGCGATGTAGTCGGCGCCCTGGTCGAGGGCCTGCTGGATGGCGGGACCCTGCGCACCCGACGAGGCCGGGATGACGATGAGCTCCCAGCCGAGGGCGGCGGTCGCGTCCTCGAAGCCGGGGGTGATCGCGGCGCACGAGGGCTGCTCGCACTCGAGCCAGGCGACGACCTTGCCGGGCTCCGGCGTGGCCGACAGCGCGACGGTCGGGCTGATCTTGTCCGGCGGGATCGCCGATGCGTCGACGATGGCCTGCGCCGCGGCGAGGCCGGCGTCGCCACCCTCGGCGGGTGCGGCGGTGGTGTCGGTGGCGCCCTCTTCCGGAGCGGCCGTGGTGTCGGTGCCACCCTCTGCCGGGGCAGCGGTGGTCTCGGCGGCCGGTGCCTCGGTCGCGTCTGTCGTCTCCTCGTCGTCACCGCAAGCGACTGCGACGAGCATGAGCGGCAGCAGGAGCGCGGCCGCGCGTACGGACTTCCTCATCGTGTTGGTTCCCCCATCGATCGGCCCGAGCAGCACAGCGCTCGCTTCGGGCAGTTACTTATTCATCGGTTAATATACATATCGACGCACGTGGTGCACCATCGGGGACGCGCCACCTGGACCGGACATGGGACGCTGCGTTGCGAGGGGGATCATTTTCGTGCAACCACTGTTGACGATCGAGCACTTGTCCAAGGTGTTCCCGGGTCAGGTCGCGCTCGACGACGTGCAGCTCGAGATCAAGGCGGGCTCCACCCACGCGCTCGTCGGCCAGAACGGTTCGGGCAAGTCCACCCTGATCAAGATCCTCGCCGGCTACCACGAGCCGACGGGCGAGCCGGTCGCCGTGTTCCACCGCCCCGACGGTGCCGACGAGCCGCTCGCGCTGGGCGACGGTGGCGCGGCCGATGCAGCGGGCATCCGCTTCGTGCACCAGGACCTCGGGCTGGTCGACACGGTGAGCACGGTCGAGAACCTCGCGCTGGGCGGCGGCTATCGCACCCGCTTCGGTCGCATCAGCTGGAAGGCCGAGACCCGGCGGGCGATCGCCGATCTCACCGAGCTCGGCTTCGACGACTTCGACGTGCGCGCTCCGGTCGGTGCGCTGGCGCCGTCGCAGAAGACGGCCGTCGCGCTCGCTCGTGCGCTGCGCGGCTGGGAGAACGGCGCACGTCTGCTGGTGCTCGACGAGCCCACCGCGTCGCTGCCGGGCGCCGACGTCGCCCGTCTGTTCGACGCGATCCGTCGGGTGAAGGAGCGCGGCGTCGCGATCCTCTACGTGTCGCACCACCTCGAGGAGGTCTTCGAGATCGCCGACGAGGTCACCATCCTCCGCGACGGCAAGAACGTGGCCACGATGCCGATCGGCGAACTCGACCACGAGCGCCTCATCGAGCTGATGGTCGGCCACGTCGTCGAGCGGCGTCGCGCCGTCATCTCGAGCGAGCGTGGCTCGGTGCTGCTCGATGCGCATCAGCTGAGCGGCGGCAACGTTCGGGTGCTCGACGTGCAGGTGCACGCCGGTGAAGTGGTCGGTGTCGCCGGCATCACCGGCTCGGGTCGCGAGCACGTCATCCCGCTCGTGACCGGCCAGATCCCCAGCAACGACGGGCGCCTGTACGTGGGCGACGCCGAGGTGCCGCCGTTCTCGCCGCGTGCAGCGATCGCCGCCGGTATGGCGTTCGTGTCGGCCGATCGCCAACGGCAGGGCAACTTCGCCACGCTGTCGGTCACCGCGAACACGACGATGAGCGACGTGAAGCGCAACTCGCAGGGGCCGCGCCTGGTGCACTCCAAAGAGCGCGCCGAGGCAGAGGGCTGGGTGTCCAAGCTGCGCACCAAGACCTCGAGCACCGAGGCACCGATGGCGACGCTGTCGGGCGGCAACCAGCAGAAGGTGCTGTTCGCCCGCGGGCTACGCCTGAAGCCGAAGGTGATCGTGCTCGACGAGCCGACACGCGGCATCGACGTCGGGGCGAAGGAGGAGATCCACTCCCTCATCGACCAGGCGGCTGCCGAGGGCAGCGCCGTGCTCGTCGCCTCCACCGACACCGAGGAACTGGTGCGCCTCTCGCACCGGATCCTGATCCTTCGCGACGGGGTGATCGCCACCGAGCTGCTCGGCGACGAGATCACCGTCGAGAACATCGAACGTGCCCAACTCCAACAGCAAACGAAGAGCAAGGTGTCCCACTCATGACCGCCGTGACCGAACAGCCCGCCGAGCCGACGGCCGGCGCCGCTCCTGCGAAGCCCGGGCGCAACTGGACCACCAAGGTGGGCCTCGACAAGTACAGCGCCCTGTACCTGTGGGCGCTGTTCATGATCGTGTTCAGCTTCACGTCGGAGCAGTTCCTCACGTGGACGAGCATCCGTCTGGTGGTCACCGAGAAGGTTATCGTCGGCGTGCTCGCCCTGGCGTTCCTGGTGCCGCTCGCGGCGAACACCTTCGACCTGTCGATCGGGCACATGATGGGCTTCTCGCTCGTCATCACCAGCGTGATCGCGCGCGACCACCCGGACATCCCACAGGTCGTCGGTGCGCTCATCGCGCTGGCCGCGTGTGCGATCGCCGGGTTCCTGAGCGGGCTCATCGTGGTGAAACTGAAGGTGAACTCGTTCATCGCCACCCTGGGCATGAGCCAGGTGTTGGCGGCGCTCACCCTGTTGTTCTCGGGCAACCGACAGATCAGCGCGGTGTTCACCGACTCGTACCGCAACCTCGGTCTCAAGC
This sequence comes from Actinomycetota bacterium, assembly GCA_963169665.1. GTDB lineage: Bacteria > Actinomycetota > Acidimicrobiia > Acidimicrobiales > Ilumatobacteraceae > VFMC01. Next base: position 32,610 of record CAUJET010000101.1, read on the forward strand.
CGATCTTCGACCTGCCGCTGTACTTCTACTACCTGGTCATCCTCGCGGTGATCGTGTGGTTCGTGCTCGAGCACACCGCGACGGGCCGCTACCTGTTCGCCACCGGCGGCAACTACGAGGCGGCTCGCCTCGCCGGCGTGAAGACCGATCGGTACGTGTGGGGTTCGCTCGTGGTGTCGGCGCTGATCGGCGGGTTTGCCGGTCTGATCCAGTCGTGGAAGACCGGCCTGTTCGGCAACGACGTGGGCCCAGGCTTCCTGTTCCCGGCGATCGCCGCGGTGTTCTTCGGTGCGTCGCAGCTCCGCAACCGTCCGAACGTGTGGGGCTCGATGATCGCCGTGCTGACGCTCGCCTTCGGCGTCAAGGGCCTCCAGCTCACCTTCACCGGTGGCAGCAAGCCGTGGATCGAGCCGCTCTTCGAAGGCGTGAGCCTGCTGATCGCGGTCGCCTTCGCCAGCCGCCAGGGCATCATCAAGATCCCCAAGCGCAAGGTCGCCGCCAAGTCCTGACCACCATCCGCGACGGGCGATGGGCGCGGATGGCGCTCGCATCGCCCGCCGCTGTCGGTGGTGCCGTCAGAGGCGCCGTGTGATCGCCGCCGCGGCGTGGATGGCCGCCTGGATCGAATCGGTGCCGGTGGCGTCGCCCACGACGTGCACCATGCGGCCGCTGGTGCGCAGTGCGTCGGCGAGCTCGTCCGCCGGCAGCTGATACGTCGCGATCACGACGGTGTCTGCAGCGATCTCGCGGCGCAGGTCGTTGCCGCGACCCACGAGGTGCACCGCCGTCGACGTGATCTCGCGCAACACCATCGCCGGGACGAACTCGACGCCGGCACCGAGCAGCCGTTCGCGGCTCGCCTCCACCGTCGCCGGCGGGTACGGGATGTTGGCGCCGAGCTGTTCGTGCCGCCCGACGATCGTGACCGCCGCTCCGGCGGCGACGAGCACGTCGGCCGCGGCGATGGCGGCGAAGGTTCCGGTGTCGTCGAACACGACCGCGCGCGAACCGATGATCGCCCGCCCACCGAAGCCGAGCACGTCCCACACGGTCCACACGTGACCGAGTTCGGCGCCGGGGACGGGTCGTGACGGCGTCGCGAGCTGGAAGCCGTCACGCCGCGGGGTCGACCCGGTGGCGACGATCACCTCGTCGGGTGCGAGTTCGTCGATCACGTCCGGGTCGACGGCCGTGCGCAGGTGCACGTGCACGCCCAGACGTACGACCTCGTCGGCCAACCAGCGCGTGATCGCCTCGAGGTCGGCGCGATGCGGTGCTGTGGCGGCCATCCGCACCTGCCCACCGAGGTGCGCCGTCATCTCGTAGAGATGCACCTCGTGGCCGCGCAGCGCTGCCGTTCGCGCTGCCTCGAGTCCCGCCGGGCCGCCGCCGACCACGGCGACGCGCTTGCGCTCGGGAGCCGGACCCGGGGTCTCGAACGGCACCTGGGTCTCCTTGCCCGCGGCGACGTTGACGACGCACTGGAGACGACCGGTGGTCATCAGGTTGGCGACACAGCCCATGCTCGTGCCGATGCACGGACGGATCTCGTCCTCGCGACCGTCGCGGGCCTTCACCACCAGTTCTGGATCGGCGATCATCGCCCGCACGATCGACACCATGTCGGCCACGCCGTCGGCGAGGAGGCGGTCGGCGTGATCGAGCGTCATGATCCGCCCCGTCACGATGGTGGGCACGTCCACCCGTGCCGTCACCTGTTCGCTGGTCGAGATCTCGTAGCCGAGCGGATCGTCGAGGGTGGACAGGAACTTGTGGAACCGCCAGTACGACGACATGGAGATGTCGAGGAAGTCGACGAGCGGCTCGATGCGCTGGGCGATCGCGATCGCCTCGGTGGCGTCGATGCCACCGTCGATGAAGTCGGTGCCCGAGAGACGCACGCCGACCGGGAAGTCGCTGCCCACCTCGGCCCGGATGGCGCGCAGGATCTCCTCGACGAAGCGGGTTCGCCCCTCGAGCGAACCGCCGTACTCGTCGTCGCGGAGGTTGGTCGCCGGCGAGAGGAACTGGCCGATGAGGTAGCCGTGCGCGCCGTGCAGCTCGACGCCGTCGAGACCGCCCTCCTGGCAGCGGCGGGCTGCGGCGGCGAACGCCTCGACCAAACCGTGGATCTCGCCGATCGCGAGCGCCCGCGGGACGAGGTTCACCGACGGCGCCGGCACGGCGCTCGCGCTCACCGGACGACCCGCCCTGCCGTACGCGGCGCCGCCGTGCCAGAGCTGCTGGAAGACCTTCGTGCCGTGGGCGTGCAGACGTCGGGCGAGCTCGGCGTAGAACGGCAGCACCGCATCGCTGTACACGCCGATCGCCGTGGCCGATGCCGACACGACCCCGGCGATCTCGATGACGGCCAGCCCCACGCCACCGGCCGCTCGCGCCTCGTGGTACGCGATCAGCTCCTCGCCGGCCGTTCCCGTGGAGTGGGCGGTGCGGGCGATGCGGTTGGGGATCGTGCAGCCCGCGATCTGCAATGGCTGGAACACGTGGGGATACGGCACGGTCAGCCCCAGGCGATCGGCAGGGTCTCGAACCCCTTGAGCACCGCGGCCTTCACCGGCGACGGTGCGCCGTTCGGGCGGAGCCGGGGCAGGTGGTCGAGCACCGCCTCCAGCGCGAGCGCGGCCTCGATCCGCGACAGCGGCGCGCCGAGGCAGTAGTGGATGCCCACGCCGAACGCCGCGTGCTGCTGGCGGAGCTGCTTCAGGTCGCGGGTGACGTCGAACCGGTCGGGCTCGTCCCACAGTTCGGGGTCGCGGTTCACCGAGCCGAACATCATGTACACCTTCGAGTCCTGCGGGATCTCGACCCCGTGGAGCGTGACCGGGCAGGTGTTGGTGCGGAACAGGCCGTGCACCGGTGCGTCGTAACGCAGGCTCTCCTCCACCGCGGCGGGGATGAGCGAACGGTCGGCCTGCACGAGCGCGAGCTGGTCGGGGTGCTCCAGCAACCGGTGCACGAGGTTGCCGATGAGCAGCGTGGTGGTGGCAGAGCCGGCGACGAGCAGGAACTGGCAGAACCCCATCACCTGTTGATGGGTGAGCCGCTTGCCGTTGCGCTCCACGGTGAGGAGGCGGGTGAGCAGATCGGCCGGCACTTCCTCGCCGGCCGCGATCGCATCGGTGCGACCCTGGATGTGTGGTCCGAAGTACGTGCCGTACGAGCGGTAGGCGTCCATCACCTCCTGGTTCGCGGCGCGACCACCCTCGAGCGCGACGGCCTCGGCCATCGGCAGCACCCATCGGCGGAACATCTCGATGTCGGCGACGGGCATGCCGAGCAGCCAGCACATCACCGTGAGCGGCAGCGGCATCGCGAGGTCGCGGATCAGATCGCCCTCACCGCGGTCGGCGAACCCGCGGACGAGATCGTCGACGAGCACGCGCATGTCGGGCTCCATCGCCTCGAGCACCGACGGACGAAACGCGCGGGAGATGGCGAGCCGCTCCTCCGTGTGCCCCGGCGGGTCGCTCGCCACGAGCACGCCGGCCCCGACTTCACCGAAGGCGAGGCCCGGCCCGAACTTCGACGACCACGTCTCGTCGTCGCGCAGCGCGGTGAGCACGTCGGCCTGCCGCGAGAGCGAGAAGTGCGGCGCCGGACGCTCGGTGTGATGGACGGGGCAGTGCTCGCGCAGTGCCGCGAACGTGGCGGGCGGGTCGAGCTGGAACGCGGCCGACAACAGGTCGAATTCGACCGCGCGATCGTTCGCCTCAGGCGTCTGCTCCACGCTTGTCCCCTTCCCAACGGTTGTGGTGGACGAAGTCGGCCACGGGCCGACGATTGACCGGGCCGAACTGCACACCGTCGGGCCAGCCGATCGGGATGGTGGCGGCGATGCGGATGTGATCGGGGATGCCGAGCACCTCGCGGATCGTTGCATCTGCAACATGGTGCAGCGTGGTGAAGACCGACCCGAGGCCGAGCGCTCGAGCGGCGAGGATGATGTTCTGCGCTGCCGGGTACAGCGCCGACCAGGTGAACGCCTCCTTCGGTGCCTGGGGTGGGTACACGACGCCGCCCGTCACGAAGATGAGCACGGGCGCCCGATCGAGCGCGGCGACCAGTCGTCCGGTGCCGTCGAGCATCAGTCGCGTGGTGCGATCGGTGCGTGGCATCGCTGCCACACGGTCGACCATCGCCTCACGTACCGCGGCACCGATGCGGGCGCGCGCGTCGGCGTCGTCCACCACGACGAAGTCCCACCCCTGGCTGTTGCCCGGGCTCGGCGCCCTGGTCGCCGCCCACAGCAGCCGCTCGATCAGCTCGGCAGGCACCGGGTCGGGCTTCAGCTGTCGGATGGCCCGACACGTGCCCATCACCTCGAAGATGTCCATCCGCGGAACCTACCCAGCGGGTCGACCGCGGCTCGGGCCGGACGTCACCGCCTCCGTAAGGTTCCGCCCATGACCGCCACCTCCACCCCGGACGCAGCTCTCGCCGACCTCATCGACCTCCGCGGCAAGCGCGCCCTCGTCACCGGCGCGACGAAGGGCATCGGCGCGGCCACCGCCCGCCGACTTGCCCAGGCCGGCGCGCACGTCACGGTGGCCGACATGGATCCGAGCGGGGCCGCCACTGCCGAGGCGCTCGTCGCCGACGGACTCTCGGCGTCGTTCACCACGTGCGACATCACGAACGCCGAGCAGTTGCGCGACGCGATCGCGTTCGCGGCCGACGGCGAGCGGCTCGACATCCTCGTGAACAACGCCGGCATCTTCCCCACCACCGGGCCGATCGATGCGGTCACCGACGACTTCGTGAGCCGCATGCTCGAGGTGAACCTGCGCGCCCAGTACAGCGCGTCGCGCGACGCGGCCCGGCTGATGACCCAAGGGGGTGCGATCGTGAACATCGCGTCGATCGCCGGCATCCGCGGCGGCGCGAACATCACCGCCTACTCCGCGTCGAAGGCCGGCGTGATGGGGCTCACCCGAGCGTTCGCCAACGAACTCGGCGCGAAGGGCATCCGGGTCAACGCGATCGCTCCTGGCGTGATCGACACCCCCGGCGTGCAGGACCAGATGGCACCGCTCAAGGCGGGCGGCATGGACATCGAGAAGGTGATCGCCGGCAACCCCCTGCGCATCGCCGGCCAGCCCGACCACATCGCCCGTGCCGCACTGTTCCTCGCGAGCGATCTCGCTGCGTTCGTGACCGGCCACGTGCTCGTGGTCGACGGCGGGTACACGGCCTGACCCCACGGGTCAGCTCTGGCGCGTCACCTTGGTGACGCTGGCGCCTGCCGGCGAGTTGGCGAACATCGCCTCGCTGTCGAAGCCGATCCGGTCGGTCGGCACGATCTCGATCACCACTCGGCCGGGGCTCTCGAGGTGGTGCACGAACGCGTCCTGCTTCGCCACGTCGCCAGGACGCACCCGCTCGGCCAGCGCCCGGTAGAACCACGAGAGCGTCGCCTCGTCGTCGTGCACGATCGCGTTGCCCTTGTACGTGAGGGCCTGGCTGATCCCGATGTCGGTGCCGCGGCTCGAGAACGCGACCGACACCCGGGGCCTCGCCTCCACCGCAGCGACGCGCTTGCGTCGACGCGTGCAGGTGACCCAGATGCGCCCGTCATGGGCGACGAAGTTCATGATCACGCCGACCGGGTCGCCGTCCTTGGTGGTCCACATGAACGTGCACTCGGTCTGGGTGTCGAGCAGCGTCTGTTCGCGCTCGCCCGCGAGCGCGAACATCGAGACGTCCTCGTAGCTGTCGACGTACTGCTTGCCCGTACCGGCCGTGTCTGCCTCGCTCATCGCGGTTCCCCTCCGTCGCCCGGGCCGCTCGGCCCGCCGCACAACTTACTCCCCGGTTAGTTTCGCTCCCCATGGCAGCGATCAGGGCAGTGGTGTTCGACTTCGGTGGCGTCCTGATCAGTCCGATCGTCGAGAAGGTGGCGGTCATGGCGGAGGGCCATGGCACCACCATGCACGAGTTGTTGCACGTGCTGCTCGGACCTCGCGAATCGGGCCCCGACCATCCGTGGCACCGGTGCGAGCGCGGCGAGATCAGGGTCGCCGACATCCAGGGGCTGCTCGGCCCGTGGGCGGACGACGCCGGCATCGCCCTCCGCGGCGACGAGATCGACGTGCTGATGGAGGGTGGCTACCGCGTGCTCGACGAGGTGATCGCCCACATCGACGTGCTGCGCGACGCCGGGTACCGCACCGGCCTGCTGACCAACACCTTCGCCGAGTTCCGACCGAAGATGGATGCCGACATCGGCTTCCACCACTTCGATGCGGTCGTCGAGAGCTTCGCGGTGGGGGCTCGCAAGCCCGAGCTCGCGATCTACGAGGCGACCCGCGAGATGCTCGACGTCGGCCACGACGAGATCGTCTACCTCGACGACTTCGACCAGAATCTCGAGCCGGCACTCGCGTTGGGATGGCGCACGATCCACGTGACCGGCCCGGAGCAGTCGCTCGCCGCCCTGCGCGAGATCGCCCCCGTCCCGCGCAGCTGAACCTCCCCAGACCTCGCAGCGAGACGCATCAGCCCGTCGGTGGTCGTGTCACGGTCACCGTCGTCGGCACGTCGGCCTCGTCGCTCACCCCGTCGAGCAGCCGTTGCAGCGCGCGGGCCATCTTCCGTCCGCGGGACGCGGCGAGGTCCGCGATCGGTCCGGCGAACCGCTCGTCGATCGTGTCGGTGAACAGCTCGACCCACCGTTCGTAGTGCTCCGCCGTGAACGGTGTGCGGGCGTGCGACGGCTCGTGGAAGCGCAGCGGGTTCCCCTCGTAGCCCCGCTCACCGAACAGCTGCCACATCCAGAAGTCGGTGATCCGGTCGATGTGGTGGTTCCAGTCGACGTGCGCCGCGGCGAACACGGGCCCGAGCAGGTCGTCCATCGCCGCCTGCCGGTAGAAGTCGCGGACGATCCGCTCGACGTCGTCGCGGCAGCGAAGGTCGTCGCGGTCGACGGCGAAGCGGCCCGCCCAGCACGCGGCGTCCCCTCCGTCCGTTTCGTCGCGCTCGCCGGTGCCGTCGGGGTCCACGTCCGCACCGTACGACCGCTCGACGTTCACGGTCTCCCCTACCCGGGTGAGCCTGGCACCAGACGCGCGACTCGGTGAAGGTGTTCACAGTGCCCCGCGTCGGGGTGGCCCCTACCCTTTCCGGATGGATCGACAGCCGATGACACACCGACTGCCGTACGTCGTCCCGTTCCTCGGGCTGCTGCTGCTCGGCGCCACCTGGGGACGAGACCTGCCGCCGTTCGCGGCGCTCCTCCTCGCCCTCGTGCACGTCGGCGTGGTGATGACCGCCGTGACCCACGCCGAGGAGATCGCCCATCGCGTGGGCGAGCCGTTCGGCACGCTCGTGTTGGCACTCGCCGTCACCGTCATCGAGGTCGCGCTCATCGTCACCCTCATGGTCACCGAGGGCGACAAGGCGGCCACGCTCGCTCGGGACACCGTGTTCGCCGCAGTGATGATCGTGAGCAACGGCATCGTGGGCGTGTGCCTGCTGCTCGCCGCGCGCCGCACCCACGTGGTGCGCTTCAGCGAGCAGGGCGCCTATGCGCTGTTCGGCACGGTGATCACGCTGGCCACGCTCAGCCTCGTGATGCCCACGTTCACGCAGAGCTCCGACGGTCCGACGTTCACCTCGTCCCAGCTGGCGTTCTCCGCCGTTGCGTCGGCCACCGTGTACGGCATCTTCGTGTTCGTGCAGACACGCCGGCTGCGGTGGATGTTCCTCGACACCGGCACCGATCTCGCCGGCGAACGCGAGGCGACCCTGGCCGAGGTCGGCCTCGACGGCAGGTTCGTCGACGACGAGCACGAGGGCCCGATCGAGCTGCGGCCGCTGCTCGTGAGCGTCGGCCTGCTGCTCGTCAGCCTCGTCGCCGTGGTGGGGCTCGCGAAGACGCTGTCACCCTCGATCGAGGACGCGATCGTGTGGGCCGGTGCACCCCAGTCCTTCGTCGGTGTGGTGATCGCGCTGATGGTCCTGCTCCCCGAGTCGATCGCTGCGTTCCGCGCAGCGAGTCGCGGAGAGATGCAGACGAGCCTGAACCTGGCGCTCGGCTCCGGGCTGGCGAGCATCGGGCTCACGATCCCGGCGATCGCGATCGCATCCATCTGGCTCGACGGCGAGATCCGCCTCGGTCTCGGGAGCACCGGCATCGTGCTGCTGGCGCTCACCGCGGCGGTGAGCATCCTGACCTTCGGCTCGGGGCGGGCCACCGTGCTGCAGGCGACGCATCACCTCGTGCTGTTCGCAGCCTTCATCTACTTCGCGCTCGAACCCTGACTCGCGACCGATCGACTCGCGAGCAGGCCGCTGCCGAGCGGTCGGTGGCGACGGTCAGCTCCAGGCGTTCCAGCGGATGACGTTGTCGGCGGGCGGGCGCTTGGCCAGCTTGAAGTCGGTGCCGATCGTGTAGGCCACCGGGAACAGGCCGGCCTGGGTGTACTCGTCGTACGGGATGTTCAACAGCTCGGCCATCTCACGCTCGCTCTGCAGCGTCATCGTGGTCCACGCGGTGCCGAGGCCGCGCTCGCGTGCGGCGAGCATGAAGCTCCACACACCGGGCAGGATCGATCCCCAGCGCGAGGCCTGTCGCGCGACCGGCGTGGCGTCGGTCATCCGGTCGGCGAGCAGCGGGATCATCATCACCGGCACCTTCTCGAAGTGTTCGGCGAGATAGGTGGCCGACTGCTGCACCGCATCGCCCGCCTGCTCGCTCTTCGGCTTGCCCGACGTCTCGGCGTAGACGAAGAAGTGCTTGCGGTAGATCTCCGCGATCGCGAGCTTGGTGGCCGGGTCGTCGACGAACACCCAGCGCCAGCGCTGCGTGTTCGAGCCCGACGGCGACTGGTGCGCGATCTCCACGCACTCGGTGATCAGCTCACGCGGCACCGGCCGATCGAAATCGAGCCGCTTGCGCACCGCACGGGTGGTGGTGAGCACCTCGTCGGCGGTGAGGCCGAGGCGAGGGAAGCCGGCGGGCGTGAGCTGATCACTCATGAGTGTGTGGTTCCTTCCGGTCGATCCGCGAGCGGATCAGTAGGGCATCGTGCCGCCATCGACCGGGAACATGTTCCCGGTGATGTTGCGTGCGGCGTCGCTGGCGAGCATGACGGCAACGGCCGCCACCTCCTCCACCTTGTTCGGGCGCTTGATCGAGCTCTCCTGGCAGAACATGTCGATCAGCTCGTCGTAGCCGGCCACGCCCATCGCGATCGCCGAATCGGGACCCGTCTCACGCACGATGTCGGTCTCGATGATGCCGGGCAGGATCGAGTTGACCGTGATGCCGAGCGTGCCCACCTCGGCCGCGGCCGCCTTCACGAGGCCGTTGACCGCGTGTTTGGTGGTGGCGTACCCGGGGATGCCCGGCTTGCCGAGTTTGCCCTCGACCGACGACGTCACGATGATCCGGCCCGTCTGGCGCTCCATCATGTGCTGCAGGGCTTTGCGCATGCCCCAGAACACATGGTTGAGGTTCCAGTCGATCTCGAGGTTCCACTCCTCGTCGGTCATCGCGAACACCGGCGCGGTGTTCAGCACGCCGCCCGAGTTGAGACAGCAGATGTCGAGCTGACCGTACTTCTCGATCGTGAAGGCGATGAGCCCTTCGACCGTCGCCTGCTTCGAGGCGTCCCCGCCGTAGAAGGCGGCACGGTCACCGGCATTCATCTCCTCGAGGCATTTCATGCCCTTGGCCTCGTCGCGACCGTTGACGACCACCGAGGCGCCCTCGGCGATGAAGGCATCGGCCATCGCGCGCCCGATGCTGCGGGTGCCGCCCGTGATGCAGGCGACCTTTCCATCCAACTTGCCCATGTGATTCAGTCCCCCTGCATCAGTACGGCGACGTGCCGCCGTCGATCGAGATCATCGATCCCGTGATTCCAGCCCCGGCATCCGATGCCAGCAGTACGGCCACCAGGGCCACGTCCTCGCACTCGTTCAGCCGCTTGATCGCCGACTGCTGGGCGAACACGTCGAGGAGTCCCTCGTACGTGAGCCCCATGGCTTCGGCGGCCGGCGGACCGGCGGTGCGCATCTCGTCGGTCTCGATGGCCCCGGGGCACAGCGCGTTGACGGTGATGCCCATCGTGCCGACCTCCTTGGCCGCCGACTTGCAGAGGCCGTTGATGGCGTGCTTCGAGGCGACGTAGCTCGAGATGGCCGGCTTGCCCATCTTGCCCTCGACCGAGCTCATCGCCATGATGCGGCCCCAGCCCTGGGGGATCATGTAGTTGAGCGCGGTGCGCATCGTCCAGAACGTGTGCCAGAAGTTCCACAGCATCGCGTCTTCCATCGCGGCGTCGGTCATCTGCGCGACAGGTGCGTAGTCGCTGCCACCGCCGGCGTTGGGCACGAGGATGTCGATCTTGCCGAAGTGCTCGACCGTGCCGTGCACGATCGCTTCGCAGTCCTCGCGCTTCTTCACGTCACCGGCGATGAAGTGCACCCGGTCGCCGGCGTTCAGCTCGGCGATCGACGCTTCCGCCTTCTTGGCGTCGCGGCCGTTGATGACCACCTTCGCCCCTTCGTCGAGGAAGGCCTTGGCACATGCCAGGCCGATCCCTCTCGTTCCACCCGTGACGCACGCGACACGGCCGTCGAGAACACCCATGATTCCCCCTCTTCCAGGTCCCCCAAGTCGGACGGCGCATAACTTACTCGCTGATCACTTAGTCGTGCGCAGCCGGGGACGTCGGACGTGATCCTGGCACGGATGCCGGGCCCGACCTGACGGCCGGCGCGAGGGCGGTTCCGCCGACCGGCCGCGCTCGGGAACGGCTGAGTAGGGTCGGGCCATGAGCGATCACGTCGACGTCCTGGTGGTGGGGGCCGGTATCTCGGGCATTGGGGCCGCCTACCACCTGCAGACCCTCAGCCCCGACCGCACCTTCACGATCCTCGAGGGCCGCGACGACATCGGTGGCACCTGGGACCTGTTCCGGTACCCGGGCGTGCGCAGCGACAGCGACATGCACACCCTCGGCTACTCGTTCAAGCCGTGGACGGCGGCGAAGTCGATCGCCGACGGCCCGTCGATCATGAGCTACCTCCGCGACACCGTCGCCCAGTACGGCATCGATCGCCACATCCGCTTCGGCCACCTCGTCACCACGGCCGAGTGGTCGAGCGACGACGCGCGCTGGACGGTCACCGCGACGAAGAAGGCCACCGGCGAGACCGTGCGCCTCACCTGCAACTTCCTCTTCATGTGCTCGGGCTACTACTCCTACAAGGAGGGGTACACGCCCGAGTTCCCGGGCCGCGACCGCTTCCAGGGTCGCATCGTGCACCCGCAGGCGTGGCCCGACGACCTCGACTACGCCGGCAAGAAGGTCGTGATCATCGGCTCGGGCGCGACGGCGATGACGCTCGTGCCGGCGATGGCCCACCAGGCCGCACTCGTCACGATGCTACAACGCTCCCCCACCTACGTGGTGTCGGCACCCGACGAGGATCCGATCGCGAACGGGCTGCGCAAGGTGCTGCCCGGCAAGCTCGCCTACGAGGTCACGCGCAAGAAGAACGTGGCGCTGCAGCAGTTCATGTACGGCCGCACGCGCACCCAGCCCGACAAGGTGAAGCAGACGCTGCTCAAGCGGGTGCGCAAGGAGCTCGGCGAGGACTACGACGTCGACACCCATTTCACGCCCACGTACAACCCGTGGGACCAGCGCATGTGCCTGGTGCCGAACAGCGACCTGTTCAAGTCGATCAACAGCGGCAAGGCAAAGGTGGTCACCGACCACATCGACACCTTCGACGAGACCGGCATCGTGCTCGCCTCCGGCGCGCACCTCGACGCCGACATCATCGTCACCGCGACCGGACTCAACCTGGTGACCCTCGGCGAGATGACGTTCGTCGTCGACGGCGAGACCGTCGACTTCGCCGACACCTGGACCTACAAGGGCATGTCGTACTCGGGCGTCCCGAACCTCGTGTCGACGTTCGGCTACATCAACGCCTCGTGGACCCTGCGCGCCGACCTCACGAGCGAGTACGTGTGCCGCCTGCTCAACCACATGCGCGACACCGGCACCGTCCAGTGCACGCCCGTGCTGCGGCCGAGCGACGCGAACATGCCGCAGCGCCCGTGGATCGACGACTTCTCGGCCGGCTACATGCAGCGCGTGATGGACCGCTTCCCGAAGCAGGGCGACCGCGAGCCGTGGATCAACCCGCAGAACTACACGCGCGACAAGAAGATGTTCCGCAAGGCCCCGCTCGACGACGGCTGCATGCAGTTCACCAAGCCCCGCGTCCGCGAGACCGCCCCGGCCTGAGTCACGTCCGAGTCGGCCCCGAGTCACGCCTCCGGGTCGACCGACAACGCCATCACGACGTGACCCTCGGCGTCGAGCAGCTCGATGCCGACGATCTCGTTCGTCGCTGCGACGGCATGACCGAACACGATCGGCGGATCGGGCCGATCGTTCGCCAACAAGGCCTGCTGGTCGAACGTCGTCCCGTCGATCATCCAGAACCGAGCCGACACGACCTGCTCGTCCCCGGTGACGACCCAGCCGGCCGAGGCGTCGCCATGGATCCCACCGTCGTACACCGCACCCTGTGAGCCCGGCTCCGTGCCCATGCACGTGCTGAAGGCGGTGTCGACCACGGCGACCAGACAACTCGGAGCAAGCATGAGTCCGAACAATGGCGGCGGTCCGCCCTCGTCCACCGCGAGCAGGCCCTCGACGGCCGCGGTGTACAGGATCACCGCATCAGGCGGCGGGCCCTCCGACTGCAGCGGGTCATGCCTCGCCTCCTCGGTCGAGCCGCCGCACGCCGCACCGACGAGGATCAGGGCGGCACCGACCAACGAGCGCACCATCCTGCGACGGTTCACGGCGTCACCTCGTCGAATCCCTCGACCCTGGTGCGTTCGCGGAACACCACTGCGCCGGCGGCGTCCCGGCCGACCACCTCGTAGCTCCCGGGCTCGAGTTCGATGCTCCCCCAGCGCACCGTCACGCCGGAGTCGGGGTCGACGATCGGGTGCAGCGTCACGCTCGTGCCACCGATCTCGACCGAGCTGACGTCGGCGGTGGCGCGTATGGTCGAGGGCTGGCCGGTGGCGGATGCGACCACCACGCCGGTCTCCTCGTCCGCTGCCGGTGTGCCCCCGAAGCCCACCGTTCCCGTGCTGTAGGCGAGGTACACCCCGCCGCGGAGCGAGCCGGTGACCATGCGCTCGACCTCGAGATCGTCGAAACGGAAGACCGTCACCGGTTCGGATCCGGCCCGGCCGACCCGGCCGAGCGTCGCGAAACCCTGACGGAGCGGGAGCCGACGCCATGCGTCCTCGCCCACCGTCACGGCCTGCCGTGCGAGCTCGACGAGGTCGGGTCGGAACCCTGCGTCCACCTCTCCCTCGAGCGCGAGCACCAGCGTCAGACCGTCGGCCAGGTCGCGCACGGCGCGGCGGCCGTCCGGCGTCGCGAACACGAGCGGCGCCCCCGTGAGCTCGTCGGGCACGAGACCGTCGTCGACGACGGGGTCACGCAGCGACATGACCCGGAGCACCGCGTCGCCGCGGCCGAACCTGATCACCTCACCGACGTGTGCCCCGAGGCCGTCGACCGCTCGGTCGTACGGCGCGATGCCGAGGTACTGCCAGCCGCTGCCCGGCGTGACGATCGCCCATCGCGGTCCGTCGAGGGCACCGGAGGCACCGTCGTCGCGGCGCTGCGTGACGACCGCCCCGAGGCCGGCCAGCAGCACCACCGCCGCCGCGACCATCACCAGCCGCAACGGCTGGCGGCGCCAGGTCGGCCCGGCAGCGCGCGCATCGAGCGTCGTCCGCCCGTGTCGCGTCGATCGAGCCAGCGCGACGTACGTCGCGCGCAACCGACGCTCGAGATCGTCGTCGCTCAGGGATGCCGGGGCGCCCAGGGCGTCGCTCATGCCAACTCCTTCCGCAACAGTTCGAGGCCTCGGTGCACCAGCGAGCGGACCGTGGCGCGACGTACGCCGAGCACCTCGGCGATCTCATCGTCGGGGAGGTCCTCGTAGTACCGCAGCGCGAGCACGGTCCGGTACCTCACTGGCAGGCGGCACACCGCGACCCAGGTGGCATCCACCTCGGGCTCGCCGAGGCTCGCCGGGTCGGGTCGGATCGGCGCTCGGCGGGCCACCACCTGGCGACGCACCCAGTTGCGGCTCAGGTTCACCACGGTGGTTCGT